>JAJTGH010000079.1 GCA_021299555.1 Comamonadaceae bacterium | reverse complement strand
TGATCGCGCCCACGCGTTGGGCCCTTTGCAGATCGTCGAAATCGGTCCTGGCAGCGTGGCAAAGTCCGGGCCTCTGTCCGATTCCAGAACCGATCTCCCGTACCCGACTCCAGGCGGCGGCGGGCCGGTCCTGCGCTTTGTGGTCCGCACCGAACGGGGTCTGGACGGTGCCGCGGGATCGAGCCCATGAGGCGATTCCTGGCATCCTGGCGCTGGCGATTCGCTCGGTCAGTGCCTGTGATTTCGGCGGGACCCAGAGTCGACGTCCGGTTTTTCTTGGCAGCCACGGTTTGTGGGGCTTGTGGTGCAGTGCTGCCCTGGCAGCTGCTGGGCCCGCAATGGCAGGCCGATCGCGCGAGGCCGTCGCGGCCAAGCTGCAAGCGGGCCGGATGAACCTAGAGGGCGGCGATGACGTCCCACAGGCCCCGAGCATGGTAGAGGGCCCGGCAGTGCCGGCTGATCGCCTGTGGCTCCATCGCATGGCCATGCAACATGGCTTATGGATCGACAGGCTCAAGCCCAAGTCTGAGGTGGCGACGGGTCCGCGCACTGCTGCCGGTCAGAGTGCGCCGCAGCCGGCCCTGCTGCTTGAGCTAAAGGGTGGCTACAGCGACATGCACGCTTACTTGAAGACGGTGTCGGGTTCTTCATGGGGATTGAAGCAAATGCACGTGCGTGCCGGCGCGGGCCAGCAGCATCAGCTCAGCCTGTGGCTTGAGCCGCTGAGCCCGTTGACCGGCCCACCACCCCAGACCACTGTTGGGCATGGGCCTGTCATTGCGCACGACCCGTTCGCCGCTGTCGTGTTGCAGCCGCCCGCGCAAATCGTCGCCCTGGCACCATCGCCCAGGTCTGCTCCAGACGCAATGCCCGAGCACTGGCAAGCTGAATTGCGCCGGGTGCGCCAGCCCCTGGAGGCCCACGCGCTCAAGGAGCTGTTTCTGACGGGCACGCTGCGGCAGGGGCAGGCCTGGTTCGCTTTGGTGCGTGCCGGTGCTGTGGTGCATGCCCTGGGTGTGAACGACTATGTCGGCTTGGATTTGGGGCGTGTGCGTGCGATTGATGAAGAGGGCCTGGATTTGCGCGAAATTCGCCGTGATGAAAGCGGCCGTTGGGCCGAGCACCTGCTGCGCTGGCGTGTGGGAGCCAGTCCATGAGGCGCTTTTTCGGGGCGTTCACCGCAATGTCGCTATGGGCCGCTTTGGGCCTGCCGGCCGTGGGCCAAACCGCGCTTGCGGCCCCCGCTGCGCCAGCGGCTGCCAAGGCTTATCAGGGTCAGTTGGTGTCCTTCAATTTTCAAAGTGTTGAAGTGCGTACCTTGCTGCAGTTGCTGGCCCATTTCAGTGGCTTTAACATCATCGTCTCCGACGGCGTGGCGGGCAGCACGAGCTTGCGTGTTCGCGACCTGCCTTGGGACCAGGTGCTCGACATCATTGTCCAGAGCCGCGGATTGGTGATGCGGCAAGATGGCCCGGTGATCTTTGTGGGCACCCGCTCCGAACAAGCGGCCCGTCAGCGTCAAGAGCTTGAAGGCCAGCAGTCGATGCAGACGGTCGAGTCTGTGCTCACTGAAAATTTTCGGCTCAAGTACGCCCGGGCCGACGAGTTGGCGCGGCAACTTCAGGCGGGAACCGCTTCAAGCCGAGTGCTGTCTGCACGCGGCAGCGTGATGGCCGAGGTCAGGACCAATCAGCTCTTCGTCACCGACGTGGCACAACGACTGGCCATGGTGCGCACTGTCATCGAGCAACTCGACATCCCGGTGCGGCAAGTGCTCATTGAGGCCCGTATCGTTGAGGCCTCCGACTCGTTTGGTCGATCGGTAGGCGCTCGCCTGGGCGGCAGGCTGGCCGGCAATGCGGCCAATCCGGCCCAATCGGGGCTGTCGGGCGCTCAAGCGGGCGGTGCTTATATCGCGCCGCGCGTGCCGGCCACGGGCGATCCGCTGATGGGCCGAGACTACGGTGTTGCTGGCACCGACATGCTCAACCTGCCAGCCCTGGCGCAAAGTGGTCAGCAGGCCGCCTCCTTTGCGGTGTCGCTGTTCAACGCGTCGCTGACGCGCGTGATCAATCTGGAGATCTCTGCGTTGGAGGCCGATGGCAAGGGCAAGGTGGTGGCCAGTCCGCGCATCGTCACTGCCGATCAGGTCAAGGCCATCATCGAGCAGGGCACCGAGCTGCCGTACCAGCAGGCGGCGGCCAATGGCGCAACATCCTTGAGCTTTCGCAAGGCCAATCTCAAGCTGGAAGTGACGCCGCAAATTGCGCCCGATGGGCGCATCATTCTCAATGTGGACATCAACAAAGACAGTGTCGGCCGGTTCACTCCCAATGGCTTTGCCATCGATACCAAACACGTGCAGACCCAAGTGAGGGTGGACAACGGCGGTACCGTCATGATTGGTGGCATTTTCGAAACCACGGAGCGTGAGGACGATGCCGGAGTGCCATTCCTGCGTGATCTGCCCGTCCTGGGCATGTTGTTTCGCAGCCGCACCCGCTCGGCGAGCAAGTCCGAATTGCTGGTCTTCCTGACACCTCAGTTGCTGACCGAACAACCCCATACCGCCCAGCCTTGAATTCGTATCCGCGGGCGATTTGGGGATGTTTTGCAGCTGGGCGTTTATCATCCTCCTTTAACCCATCGCTTTTCAACCGGTGTTGCCAGACCCTTGTTCATTGATTGCTTGCGTGGGCTTGCCCGGTTCGGGCAAGTCCACTGTCGGGCGCCAGTTGGCGCGGCGTTTGGGGCTGCGTTTCGTGGATTCAGACCAGGTGATCGAGCTGCGCCTGGGTTGCTCCATTCGGGAATATTTTGAGCGCGAGGGTGAGGACTCGTTTCGTGATGTGGAGGAGCAGGTGCTCGACGAGCTCACACTGAGCCAAAGCGCAGTGGTGTCAACCGGCGGTGGCTCGGTGCTTCGTGCATCCAATCGTCGGCGTTTGCAAGAGCGGACGATCACGTTTTATCTGCATTCAACTCCGGATGAAGTCTTCAAGCGTTTGCGACATGATCAGAACCGACCCTTGCTGCAGGTCGCCGATCCTTTGGCCCGTCTGCGTGATCTTTACAGGGTGCGCGACCCGCTCTACCGCCAAAGTGCCCACTTCGTTATCGAGACGGGTCGACCCTCCGTGGCCAGTCTGGTCAACATGATCGTCATGCAGCTCGAACTCTCTGGTGGGGCTGCCGCTGCAACGGGTGTCCCGGTGGCTGCTGGGCCAAACCAGTCCAGGGCCGAGTCATCGGCTTCAAACCCATGACCTCTGTATCCAACGGCTTGCAACGTGTCCAGATCGATCTGGGCGAGCGCAGTTATCCGATCTTGATCGGTCCGGGCCTGCTGGGCGACCCGCAAACCTATGCCGGTTTACCGCGTGCGCGCAGCGCCTTGATCGTGACCAACACCACAGTTGCACCGATATACGCGCCCGCTTTGCAGGCGGCGCTCAAGCCGCACTTTGAGCGGGTCCTGCTCCTGAGCTTGCCCGACGGCGAGATGTACAAAGATTGGCAGCATCTGCAGCTGATTTTCGACGCGCTTCTTGAGCACGGCTGCGACCGAAAAACGGTCCTTTTTGCTCTCGGGGGCGGTGTGGTTGGTGACATGACGGGCTTTGCTGCAGCCAGTTATATGCGCGGCGTGCCTTTTGTGCCGCTTTTTATCAGCCGCAGCGTGTGGTCTGTGATCTGGATGTGCTGGCCAGCCTGCCAGCGCGCGAGTTCAGTGCGGGCTTGGCCGAGATCATCAAGTACGGACCGATCGCTGATATGGATTTTCTCGATCGGATCGAAGCCAGTCTGCCCGATCTGATCGCCCGAAAGCCGCAGGCCCTGGGGTATGCGGTCAGGCGCAGCTGTGAGATCAAAGCCAGCGTGGTCGGTCTCGATGAACGCGAGGCCGGTCTGCGTGCCATCCTCAATTTTGGGCATACCTTTGGCCACGCGATCGAAGCGGGACTGGGTTATGGGCAGTGGCTTCACGGCGAAGCAGTCGGTTGCGGCATGGTGATGGCGGCCACGTTGTCACATCGGCTCGGGCGCATTGATATGGCTTTGGTCGATCGGCTTCGGAGTCTGGCGCAGGCCGCCGGCCTGCCGGTGACCGGCCCGCAATTGGACGCGCTCGACAATGCCGGGCGTTACCTCGATCTCATGCGGCTCGATAAAAAGGCAGAGGCCGGTGAGATTCGGTTCGTGGTCATCGACGCGCCGGGCCGTGCAGCCGTTTGCGGCGCTACCGACGCCATGGTGCGCGAAGTCATTGATGCATGCTGCCACCAGGGCTGAGCCCGGCTTGGCCAATTCGCCCTCATGAGCGTGGCCGTCTATGCCTGCAACCCGGCGCAGACCCGAGGTCGGCGCTACCCTGAGCAGCCAGCGCCGACCCGCTCGGAATTCCAGCGAGACCGCGATCGCATCGTTCATTGCACAGCGTTCAGGCGTCTGGTTTACAAAACCCAGGTCTTCCTCAATCACGAGGGCGATTTGTTTCGCACACGGCTGACGCATTCTCTGGAGGTGGCCCAAATCGGCCGATCGATCGCGCGCCCTCTGGGGCTCAACGAGGATCTGGTTGAGGCGATTGCGCTGGCCCATGATCTCGGGCACACGCCGTTTGGTCACGCCGGGCAGGATGCGCTCAACGAGTGCATGGCAGGGCACGGCGGCTTTGAGCACAACCTGCAAAGCTTGCGGGTGGTCGACCGTCTGGAAGAGCGCTACCCGGCCCATGACGGTCTGAACCTGACTTTTGAAACCCGTGAAGGCATCCTCAAGCACTGCTCACGGCGAAACGCTCAATTGCTCGAGCAATCCGAGCCCGGTGGGGTGGGGCGCCGATTCCTTGATCGCACGCAACCGAGTCTGGAGGCTCAGCTTTGCAATCTTGCCGATGCGGTTGCGTACAACGCCCACGACATAGACGACGGTGTGCGT
Source organism: Comamonadaceae bacterium (assembly GCA_021299555.1). Taxonomy (GTDB): domain Bacteria; phylum Pseudomonadota; class Gammaproteobacteria; order Burkholderiales; family Burkholderiaceae_C; genus Polaromonas. The sequence goes on along the minus strand of JAJTGH010000079.1, from coordinate 9,190 downwards.
TCCGGTCTGATTTCGCTGGGGCAGTTGAGCGAGGTCCCCTTGTTTGAGCGTCATCGGCGGGCGGCTGTTGCCGAACACCCTGACCTCATGGCCACTGGGCGGGCTCGGCGTTTGCTCTACGAGGCCATCCGACGCATGCTCAGCGAGCAAGTCTATGATGTGATTGCTGCCACGCGTGCTCTGATTGATCAGGTTCAACCGTCCAGTGCCGATGCGGCCCGCGCCTCCATCGCTCTGGTGCGCTTTTCCCCTGACATGCATGTCCAGTCAAGCCAGCTCAAACACTTCTTGCACGCGTGGCTGTACCGCCATCCGCAGGTCATGCAGACCACCGGGCAAGCGCAGCAGATGGTGCGCGAGCTTTTCGGCGCTTACATGGCCCAGCCCGCCAGCATGCCGCCGGACTACGCACAGCGAGAAGACTTGCATCGTGCCGTAGCTGACTACATCGCTGGGATGACCGATCGTTTTGCAGCGCGCGAGCATGAGCGACTGACCGGGCGCAAACTGCTGTGACGCGCGCCGCCGGTCATTCGATGCTCACCGCGTCCTTGGTGGTGATTGCCGGGGTTGTGGCCGCTTTGCAGGTGGGCAAGCTGCCCCCCGCCTTGCCGAGTTTGCAAGCCGATCTGGGGCTGTCTTTGGTCGAGTCGGGTTTTCTGCTCTCCATGGTGCAGTTGGCTGGCATGCTCACCGCGATTTTGGTCGGGCTGGTGGCAGACGGCTTTGGCTTGCGGCGATCGATGTATTGGGGTCTGCTGGTGCTCTCTGGCGCCAGTGCTTTGGGCAGTTTGTGCACCCAAACCGCGCCCTTGTTGCTGCTCCGTGCGATTGAGGGCATGGCGTTTTTATGGGTCTCTCTGCCGGCGCCGGCCCTGATTCGGCGTCTGGTGCCACCGGGTCGCCTGGCCAGCATGCTCGGCGTGTGGGGCGCTTACATGCCCTTGGGCACTGCACTGGCCTTGCTCGGCGGACCGTTTTTCATACCGAACTTTGGCTGGTCGGGCTGGTGGCTCCTTTTTTCCGTGTTGTCCCTGCTCATGGCGGCTGTGCTCTATCGCATGGTGCCGCTTGACGTTGAACTGCCGGTGCGCAGTGCCCATGAATTGCGGCGGAGCCTGGCTACCACCCTGGGCCAGCGTGGCCCTTGGTTGGTGGCCGTGATGTTTGGCATGTATTCAGCCCAGTGGTTGGCGCTGATGGGCTTTTTGCCGGTGATCTATTCCCAGGCGGGACTCGGTGGTGCCGCGATCGGCTGGCTCACAGCCAGCGCCGCTGCAGTCAACATGCTGGGCAATCTGGCTTCTGGTCGACTTTTGCAAGCTGGACGCCCCGCCCACAAGTTGCTATGGATGGGCTATGCCTGCATGGCCCTGGGCAGTCTCGTGGCCTTTGCCAGTTGGACCGACGGCATGCCCTGGTTGCGCTTTGCCGGCGTGCTGCTGTTTTCCAGCGTAGGCGGCTTGGTACCTGCCACCTTGTTCGCTCTGGCAGTCAGGCTTGCACCGAGTGATCGGCAGGTGGCCACCTCGGTGGGTTGGGCGCAGCAGTGGTCTGCGCTGGGGCAGTTTTTTGGGCCGCCCTTGGTTGCGTGGGTCGCTGCGCGCGCGGGCGGATGGCACTTGACGCCTTGGGTGACGGGCAGCTGCTGCCTGGCCGGTGTTACGCTGGCCTGGGTGACCGCTCATCATTTGGATCGGCTGGCTCAGCAGGGCGCTCGGCCTTGATCAACAAAAAAGAGGCGCCTGGGCGCCTCTTCATCGTGACCGATCAGCTTGGATTTATTCCGGCTCGATTCGAGCGTCGCGAATGGCTTTGGCCCATTTGGCCGTCTCCACTTTGGTGCGCTCGGCCATGGCCTGCGGGGACCCTGGCGAGGTTTCGAAACCCAGAGCCGCAAAGCGCTCTTGGATGTCCTTGTCGGCTGCGGCTGCATTGGCTGCACGATTGAGCCTATTGATGATTTCCGGCGGCGTTCCGGCGGGAGCGAACAACGCAAAATAGGCGATCAACTCATAGTCCTTGATGCCCAGGGCTTCGTTGACCGTGGGCAGGTCAGGCACCGACTTGGCCCTTTGCATCGAGGTGACCGCCAGGCCGCGGACCTTGCCTGCTTTGACCTGCGGCAGCATCACCGCAAAGTCGGCCGTGAACATGTTCACCTGGCCGCCAATCAGATCGGTCATGGCTGCCGGGCCAGCTTTGTAGGGCACATGGGTCATTTGAATGCCAGCCATGCTGCCCAGCATCTCGCTGGAGACACGCTGTGAGGCGCTGGCGCTGGCAAAAGTGATTTGGTTGGGCTTGGATTTGGCCAGTGCCACGAACTCGCGCAGCGTCTTGGCCGGCACATCGTTGTTGACGCTCACAATCAGGGGCACCGATCCCAGGAAAGCAATCGGTGCAAAGGCCGTGTCCTGGTCGTAGGGCAGTTTTTTCATCAGGCTTTTGAGTGCGGCATTGGTGCTGTTGGTGCCCACCAAGAGGGTGTAACCATCAGGTGCCGACTTGGCCACCGCATCGGCGCCGAGCATGCCACTGACTCCTGCGCGGTTCTCCACGACGATGGTCTGTCCGAGGTTTTCAGACATTTTTTGCGCGAAAGCGCGGCCAATCTGATCGGTCGCGCTGCCAGGTGCAAACGGCACGATGGCCTTGATCGGCTTGGTCGGATAGGCCCCCGCTGCGGGGGCCTGCGCTTGCACCCATGGGCTCGACAGAGCCAGCGCCATGGCCAGATATAGACGACGTTTCATAAAAGCTCCAGATGATGAATTGGTTTCGATTGTGCCTGTGCGAAAGTTCGCAAGTGTCGGGACCTTCCCTGAAGAATAATTGGGGTCAGATACACATTAAACTGACCCCATGGCACGACAAGCGCGTTTAACGGTTCCCTTCCATCCCCACCATGTGATTCAGCGGGGCAACGACAGGCAGGTGATTTTCAGGGATAACTTTGATCGTGAGCGCTTGCTCACGCTGCTGTATGAGAGTTCACGTCGCTTCAAGGTGGCAGTGCACGCCTATGTCCTGATGGACAACCATTTCCACCTCTTGCTGACCCCTGAGACGAGCGAGGGACTGCCGCAGATGATGCAGGCTGTGGGCCGCAGTTATGTCCGCTACTACAACAACCGACATGCGCGCACCGGCACCCTTTGGGAGGGGAGGTACAGATCGAGTCTGATCGAGTCCGAGGCCTACCTCTTGACCTGCATGGCTTACATCGATGCCAACCCGGTGCGAGCGAGCATGGTCAGCGACCCCGCGGACCACCCCTGGTCAAGCCATCGGCACTTGATTGGTCATTGCAGCGACAAATTGGTGACTCCGCATGCACTGTTCTGGGGCTTGGGCAATACACCTTTTGCAAGACAGGCCGCTTACGCACAATTGGTACGCACCGGGATTTCCGACCTCCAGCGCGATGCCTTGACCCGGTCGGCCCTCACTGGATGGGCATTGGGCTCGGACCCATTCATTGCCGCCCTCGAGCACAGCACCCAGCGCCGCTTGGCGCCTGCCAAGGCGGGCCGTCCTTGCGGCAGCCTGCGTCCCAAAAGGGTCGGCGGGGGCATGGCATGACAATTTTTCGTGGCGGACCTTTTTAAAATAATCGGTATCTGACCCCAATTTATTTATTCTTGGAAGATTTTTTAAAATAATCGGTATCTGACCCCAATTTATTTATTTGGCATTGTTGTTGCAAAGCTTTATGCTCCGCGGTTCGGTTTTTTGACCATAAGGGTTTGCCATGACTAGCGCCTCTGAATTGGAGCTTTCGCAACGCCTGGGCCTGTACAGGGCTCAAGATGAACATGATGCGTGTGGTGTGGGCTTTGTGGCCCACATCAAGGGTCACAAGAGTCACGCCATCGTGGAGCAGGCGCTCAAGATCTTGGAGAACCTGGACCATCGGGGTGCGGTTGGGGCAGACGCCTTGATGGGCGATGGTGCGGGCATCTTGATCCAGTTGCCCGACCTGCTCTACCGCGAGGAGATGGCCAAGCAGGGCGTGGTTTTGCCAGCTTTTGGTGAATACGGCGTGGGTATGGTTTTTTTACCCAAGGAACATGCGTCTCGCATGGCCTGCGAGCAGGAACTCGAACGCGCGGTCAAAGCCGAGGGCCAGGTGCTGTTGGGCTGGCGCGATGTGCCCGTCAACCGCGATATGCCCATGTCGCCGACCGTGCGGGAAAAAGAGCCGGTCATGCGCCAGATTTTTATCGGGCGCGGCGCCGATGTCATCGTTCAGGATGCGCTCGAGCGCAAGCTCTATGTGATCCGCAAGACGGCCAGCGCGGCCATCCAGGCACTGGGACTGACCCACAGCAACGAGTACTACATCCCCAGCATGTCCAGCCGCACCGCGGTGTACAAGGGACTGCTGCTGGCCGATCAGGTGGGCACCTATTACCTCGACTTGCAGGATCCGCGCTGCGTTTCGGCCCTCGGTTTGGTGCACCAGCGCTTTTCCACCAACACCTTTCCAGAGTGGCCTTTGGCCCACCCGTACCGCTACGTGGCCCACAACGGAGAGATCAACACCGTCAAGGGCAACTACAACTGGATGAAGGCGCGCGAGGGCGTGATGTCCTCCCCGGTGTTGGGCCATGATTTGCACAAGCTCTACCCGATCAGTTTTGCCGGTCAATCCGACACGGCCACATTCGACAACTGCCTGGAGTTGTTGACCATGGCCGGCTACCCAATCAGCCAGGCCGTGATGATGATGATCCCCGAGCCATGGGAGCAGCACACCACCATGGATGCCCGCCGCAGGGCCTTTTATGAGTACCACGCTGCCATGCTCGAGCCCTGGGACGGCCCGGCCTCTATCGTCTTTACAGATGGCCGCCAGATCGGCGCCACGCTCGATCGCAACGGCCTGCGCCCTTCGCGCTACTGCATCACAGACGACGACATGGTCATCATGGGCTCGGAGTCTGGGGTGCTGCCTGTGCCAGAGAGCAAGATCGTTCGCAAGTGGCGCCTGCAGCCGGGCAAGATGTTCTTGATCGATCTGGAGCAGGGCCGCATGATCGACGACGAAGAGCTCAAGGCCGGTCTGGCCAACAGCAAGCCCTACAAGCAGTGGATCGACAACCTGCGCATCCGGCTCGACGACGTGGATCAGCCAGTGGCGGGCGAAGACGGTAGTGACTTGCCTCTCGAGCGCACTGAGGTGACCGCGACCGGCCGCATCAGCGCTGAGCTGCTCGACCAGCAGCAGGCCTTTGGTTTCACGCAGGAGGACATCAAGTTCCTGCTCAGTCCCATGGCCCTCAACGGCGAAGAGGCCATCGGCTCCATGGGCAACGACAGCCCGCTGGCCGTGCTGTCTGAACGCAACAAGCCGCTTTACAACTACTTCAAGCAGTTGTTCGCGCAGGTGACCAATCCGCCGATCGACCCGATCCGCGAGGCCATCGTCATGTCGCTGGTCTCCTTCATCGGACCCAAGCCCAATTTGCTCGATATCAATCAGGTCAACCCGCCCATGCGGCTGGAGGTCAGCCAGCCGGTGCTCGACTTTGCCGACATGGCCAAGCTGCGCGACATCGAAAAAGCCACCCAGGGCAAGTTCAGAAGCGCGACGCTGGACATCACCTATCCACTCCAGTGGGGCCGAGAGGGGGTTGAGGCCAAGCTGGCGTCCCTGTGCGCCGAGGCGGTGGATGCGATCAAGAGTGGGCACAACATCCTGATCATCAGCGACCGGGGCGTCAATGCCCAAAAGGTGGCCATTCCCGCCTTGCTGGCACTGTCTTGCATCCATCAGCACCTGGTGCGTGCGGGCTTGCGCACCACTGCGGGTCTGGTGGTCGAAACTGGCACCGCCCGCGAGGTGCATCACTTTGCCGTGCTCGCTGGCTACGGCGCCGAGGCGGTGCATCCGTATCTGGCCATGGAAACCTTGGCCGCCATGCACAAGGACCTCTCGGGCGACCTGTCAGCCGAGAAGGTGATTTACAACTACATCAAGGCCATAGGCAAGGGCCTCTCCAAGATCATGTCCAAGATGGGCGTGAGCACCTACATGTCGTATTGCGGCGCCCAGCTGTTCGAGGCCATCGGCATCAACGAGGAGGCCATCGCCAAGTACTTCACAGGCACGGCCAGCCGGGTGGGCGGCATCGGAGTCTTCGAGATGGCTGAAGAGGCCTTGCGCATGCATGCTGCCGCCTTCGGTGACGATCCAGTTCTTGCCACCATGCTTGATGCTGGCGGCGAATACGCGTGGCGTACCCGTGGCGAAGAGCACATGTGGACGCCCGACGCGATTGCCAAGCTGCAGCACAGCACACGCGCTGGCAACTTCAGCACCTACAAGGAATACGCGCAGATCATCAACGATCAGAGCAAGCGACACCTCACGCTGCGCGGCCTGTTCGAGTTCCGCATCGACCCGTCCAAAGCCATTGCTCTGGACGAAGTGGAGCCGGCCAGCGAAATCGTCAAGCGCTTTGCCACTGGCGCCATGTCGCTGGGCTCGATCTCCACCGAAGCGCATGCCACCTTGGCCGTTGCCATGAACCGCATCGGCGGCAAAAGCAATACGGGCGAGGGCGGCGAGGATCCGGCGCGCTACCGCAACGAGCTCAAGGGCATCCCGATCAAAAAGGGCGAGACCTTGAGGAGTGTCATTGGTGCCGACCGGGTCGAGGTCGACTTGCCCCTGGAAGAGGGCGACAGCCTGCGCTCGCGCATCAAGCAGGTGGCTTCCGGCCGTTTCGGCGTGACCACCGAATACCTGGTGTCGGCCGATCAGATCCAGATCAAGATGGCCCAGGGCGCCAAGCCCGGCGAGGGTGGCCAGCTGCCCGGCGGCAAGGTCTCGGAGTACATCGGTCAGCTGCGCTACTCTGTGCCTGGCGTGGGCCTGATCTCGCCCCCGCCGCACCACGACATTTATTCCATTGAGGATCTGGCCCAGCTGATCCACGATCTCAAGAATGTCACTCCCAAGGCCAGCATCAGCGTCAAGTTGGTCTCAGAGATCGGCGTGGGCACCATTGCCGCGGGTGTGGCCAAAGCCAAGGCTGATCATGTGGTGATCGCCGGTCACGACGGCGGCACGGGTGCATCGCCCTGGTCATCGATCAAGCACGCGGGCAGCCCGTGGGAAATCGGCCTGGCCGAGACTCAGCAGACCCTGGTGCTCAATCGCTTGCGCGGGCGCATCCGTGTGCAGGCGGACGGCCAGATGAAGACCGGCCGCGACGTGGTCATCGGAGCGCTGCTCGGCGCCGACGAGTTCGGCTTTGCCACAGCGCCCCTGGTGGTCGAGGGCTGCATCATGATGCGCAAGTGCCACCTCAACACCTGTCCCGTCGGTGTGGCCACTCAGGACCCGGTGCTGCGCCGAAAATTTGCTGGCAAGCCCGAGCATGTGGTCAATTACTTCTTTTTTGTGGCCGAAGAGGCGCGCCAGATCATGGCCCAGTTGGGCATGCGCAAGTTCGATGAGCTCATTGGCCGTGCCGATTTGCTGGACATGAACAAGGGCATTTCGCATTGGAAGGCCAGCGGCCTGGACTTCAGCCGCCTGTTCCACCAGCCACAGGTGCCGGTTGATGTCCCTCGCCTGCACGTCATGACGCAAGACCATGGCCTGGACAAGGCGCTGGACGTGCGGTTGATCGACAAATCGCGTGCTGCACTCTGCGCATACAGCTTGAGGGAACGGGCGGTCAGTCTTTTGGCGCCTTCCTGGCGCAAGGCATCACGCTCTATCTGATTGGTGACGCCAACGACTACACCGGCAAGGGCTTGTCGGGCGGCCGCGTGGTGGTCAGACCGAGCCTCGACTTTCGGGGTGCTGCGGCAAGCAACATCATTGTGGGCAACACCGTGATGTACGGCGCGACCAGCGGCGAGGCCTTCTTCGCTGGCGTGGCCGGCGAGCGCTTTGCAGTGCGGCTGTCTGGAGCGACGGCCGTGGTTGAAGGAACCGGCGACCATGGCTGTGAGTACATGACCGGAGGCACCGTGGCGGTGCTCGGTCAGACGGGACGCAATTTCGCTGCTGGCATGTCTGGCGGGCTGGCCTATGTGTACGATGAGGACGGCCAGTTTGCCCAGCGATGCAACCCGGCCATGGTCAGCCTCGAGAAGGTGCTCACATCGGCAGAGCAGCAAGCTCAGATCGACCGCAAGGTCTGGCACCGCGACCAGACCGACGAGTCGCAGCTGCGCAAATTGCTGGAAGACCACTTCAAGTGGACCGGCAGCCAGCGTGCGCGCGCCTTGCTCGATCAGTGGGACAGCGCCCGGCTCAAGTTCGTCAAGGTATTCCCCAATGAATACAAGCGCGCCTTGGGTGAGATCAACGCCCGCAAGGCAGCCCAGCAGCCCAAGCCCGTGGCCGCCTGAGCCGATCCAGACGCATTGAAGGAAACATCATGGGAAAAGTCACAGGCTTTATGGAATTTGAGCGGATCGAAGAGGGCTACAAGCCTGTCGGCGAGCGCCTCAAAAATTACAAGGAATTCGTGATTGGTCTGGATGAGGTTCAGTCCAAGAAACAGGCGGCTCGCTGCATGGACTGCGGCACACCGTTTTGCAACAGCGGCTGCCCGGTCAACAACATCATTCCTGATTTCAACGATCTGGTCTATCAAGGCGATTGGAAGAATGCGATCACGGTGCTGCACAGCACCAACAACTTTCCTGAATTCACCGGACGCATTTGTCCCGCTCCCTGCGAGGCGGCCTGCGTGGTCAACGTCAATGGCGAGGCGGTGGGGATCAAATCGATCGAGCATGCCATCATCGACCGCGCCTGGTCTGAGGGATGGGTGGTCCCGCAGCCCGCTGCCCACAAAACTGGCAAAAAAGTGGCCATTGTTGGCTCGGGTCCGGCTGGCCTGGCCGCTGCGCAGCAACTGGCGCGTGCCGGTCATGACGTGACCGTGTTCGAAAAGAACGGCCGCATCGGCGGTCTGCTGCGCTACGGCATCCCTGACTTCAAGATGGAAAAAAGTCACATCGACCGCCGCGTCGAGCAGATGCGCGCCGAAGGGGTCGTGTTTGAGGTCAACACGCTGAGCGGCGCCATGCCTGCTGAGGGCGCGGGCAGCAAAGTGACCTGTGATGCCAAGACGACGATCAGTGCCGAGCAATTGAGCAAGGACTTTGACGCGGTTTTGCTGGCCGCCGGCTCCGAGCAGAGTCGCGATTTGCCGGT
>JAJTGH010000078.1 GCA_021299555.1 Comamonadaceae bacterium | reverse complement strand
ATGATCACCCGGCCAAGTCGGTCCAGGAACTGCTCGCGATGGCGCGTGACAGGCCGGGCAAGCTCAGCTACGGATCGGCAGGTGTCGGGTCGGCAGGCCACTTGACTGGCGAGCTGCTCAAGCAGTTGGCCAGGGTCCAGATGGTGCATATCCCCTACAAGGGCTCCGGCCCGGCGCTCAACGACCTGCTGGGCGGCCAGATCGACCTGATGTTCAACGCCCTCATCGCCTCGGCACCCCATATCCGTGCCGGCCGGGTGCGCGCCCTGGCAGTCACTGGCAATGAACGCGACCGAGATTTCGGGCAGGTACCCACGCTGGCCGAAGCAGTGCCCGGCGCGGTGGGTGACGCCTGGTTTGGGCTGTCGGTGCCCGCACGCACCCCGCCAGCCGTGGTCGAGCGCGTGCGCGCTGAAATGTCCCGGGTGCTCAACGCCCCCGAGACGCGCAGCAAGCTGGCCGAGATGGGCATGCAGACACTGAACCTGGGACCCAAAGAGTTCCAGGAATTTTTAAACCAGGAAATGAAAAAGTGGGGCCCGGTGATCCGTGCGGCTCAAATCAAGGTCGAGTAGGTGCCCCCCAGCCATTTGACGGGCGGGCCATGCACCGCAATGTAAAATCCGGGTTTCCAATCGAGCCCACAATCGCTCAGCGACGATTTAGCAACTGGTCGCGGGCGCCAGCACCGCATGAAAATCCTGGTCACCGGCGCGGCCGGCTTCATCGGCATGCACACGGCCGCTCGCCTGCTTGGCGACGGACACGAGGTCGTGGGCCTGGACAACCTCAACGACTACTACGACGTGGGCCTCAAGCGGGCCAGACTGGCCGCCCTTGCTCAAAAGCGCGGCTTTTCTTTCCATGGGTTCGGGATTGAAGAGACGGCCCCATTGCTGGCTTTGTTTGAGCGCGAGCAGCCCGAACGCGTGGTGCATCTGGCGGCGCAAGCGGGCGTGCGCTATTCACTGAGCCATCCGCAGGCTTATGCCGCATCCAACTTGCAGGGCTTTTTAAACATGCTCGAGGCTTGCCGCCACCACGGTGTGCAGCACCTGGTCTATGCCAGCAGCTCAAGCGTCTATGGCGGCAACAGCCATCTGCCTTTTGCCGAAAGTCAGTCGGTCGATCACCCGATCAGCCTGTACGCCGCCACAAAAAAAGCCAATGAACTGATGGCGCATTCCTACAGCCACCTCTATGGACTGCCAACCACCGGCGTGCGCCTGTTCACGGTGTACGGCCCCTGGGGCAGGCCCGACATGGCGCCCTACAAATTTGCCCAGGCCATCTGTGCCGGCCAGCCGATCGAGGTCTACAACGGGGGCAAGAGCCTGCGCGACTTCACTTACATCGACGACGCGGTCGAATCCATTGTCCGCCTGATGCATAAGCTGCCCGAAGCGGGCGGCGGCCCGGGCCTGGGCAGTGACAGCGCGCCCTATAGGGTCTTTAACGTGGGCAATGGTCAGCCGGTGGTGCTGCATGATTTCATCGCTGCGCTCGAAAAAAGCCTGGGACGCAGCGCGCAAAAAATCATGCGCCCAGCCCAGCCCGGCGATATGAGCGCCACCGCCTGCGACAGCCGGCAGCTCGACGCGTGGATCGGCTTTCACCCCAGCACGGCGCTGGCCGAGGGGGTGCAACGTTTTGCCCATTGGTTCCTCAACCACCACCGGATCACTTGAGACCATGAAAATTTCCATTTTTGGGGCCGGATATGTCGGCCTGGTGACCGGCGCCTGCCTGGCCGACGTGGGACACAAAGTGCTGTGCGTCGACCTTGACGTGGCCAAGATCGATCAACTGCGCGGTGGCCAGATCCCCATCTGGGAGCCGGGCCTGCAGGCCATCGTGGCGCGCAACATCGAAGAGGCTCGCTTGCTGTTCTCAACCGAAGCGGCAGACGCCACGGCGCACGGCTCGATCGCCTTCATCGCCGTGGGCACGCCCCCGGGGGAGGACGGCTCGGCAGATTTGCAATATGTGCTGGCGGTGGCGCAGGGCATCGCGCAAAACATGCGGGGCTACCAACTGATCGTCAACAAGTCCACCGTGCCGGTGGGCACGGCCGACAAGGTGCGTGAGCGGGTCGCTCAAGTGCTCAAGGCGCGCGGCCTGGATCTGCCCTTCGATGTGATCTCCAACCCGGAATTTCTCAAGGAGGGCTCGGCAGTGGCCGACTTCCAGAAACCCGACCGCATCATTGTGGGCACCGCATCAGAGCGCGCCCGTGCGCTGATGACCGAGCTCTATGAGCCCTTCAACCGCAATCACCAGCGCACCTTGTTCATGGATGTGCGCAGCGCCGAGTTGACCAAGTACGCCAGCAACGCCATGCTCGCTTCACGCATCAGCTTCATGAACGAGTTGGCCAATATGGCCGAGCGATTGGGCGCCGACATCGAGGAAGTGCGACGAGGCATGGGCGCCGACCCTCGCATCGGCTATCAGTTCATCTACCCGGGCTGCGGCTATGGCGGCAGCTGTTTCCCCAAGGACGTGCGCGCTCTCGAGCGCCTGGCCCACGAGGTGGGTTATGAGGCGCCGCTGCTGGCCTCGATCGAGGCGGTCAATCAAAAGCAAAAGCAGCGTCTGTTCGACAAGCTTGCGGCCCAGCTCGGTGGCGTACAGCAGTTGCGCGGGCAGACCATTGCGCTGTGGGGCTTGGCCTTCAAGCCCAACACGGACGACATGCGCGAGGCGCCCAGCCGCATCCTGATGGAGTCGCTCTGGAAGGCCGGCGCCCGGGTGCAGGCGTTTGACCCAGTGGCCATGCCAGAGACCGCAAAGATCTACGGTACGCGGTCCGACCTGGTGCTGGCCAGCGACAAGTACGCCGCTTTGCACGGCGCGCAGGCTCTGGTGATCTGCACCGAGTGGCAGCAGTTTCGGGCGCCCGATTTTGACGAGATGGCCAGCCGGCTGACCCAACGACTGATCGTTGATGGCCGCAACCTGTATGCGCCCGACAAGCTGCGCGCCGAGGGCTGGACCTATCTGTCCATCGGTCGGGCCTAGGGCGATGCCTGCATGAGTTGGTCAACCCCACCGAACCGGGCCCAGCCACCGAGCGCGGTGGGCACGCGACTCAAGCAAAGTCTGCGCGTGCTTGTGCCCTTGATACTGCTGGGGCTGGCTTGGCAATGGCTGCTGCGCCACGCCGACTTTGCAGCCCTGGCGCGTCAGGCACAGGCGCTGGCCTGGTGGGTCTGGCTGGCAGCCGGCGCTGCCCTGGTGGGCGGCCACTGCCTGCGGGCACTGCGCTTGCAGCGTCAGTGGCAACACCTGCGGCCAGTGGGTCTGCTGGCCTGTATGCGCCTGGTGCTCACACACAATGCCGCCGTGATTTTGCTGCCGCTGCGATCGGGCGAGGCCGGTTATTTGTGGCTGGTACACCGGCACTGGGGTGTGGGCTGGCGCGAGTCGGCCGCGAGTCTGCTGCACTGGCGCTTGCAAGACGCCACCGTCCTTGTCTTGCTGGCCGTGCTGCTCTTGCTGCCCTGGAGTCCGGCGGCCCGTGTGTTGCTGGTTCTGTGCGCCATCACCGCCTTGGCCTGCTTGCGGCGGCCCGCTGCGGCCTGGTTGAGCCGCAGCTGGAACGCCTGGGTACCTCCGCCGCGCCAGGGGCACTGGCTGCGCAGCGGCTGGCTGGCCAGCGCCGGCAATTGGACGCTCAAGGTGCTGGCCCTCGGTGGCCTTCTGGTGGCTCTGGCCGACATCGACGCGCTGATGGGCCTGAGAGCCGCCTTGGGGGGCGAGCTGGCTGGCGTGCAGCCGCTCCAAGGTCCGGCGGGATTGGGCACTTACGAGGCCGGCGTCTGGCTGGCTGCCCAGGCATCGGCTACCCTAGAGGGCACTCTGGTGGCCGCCGCTTTGGCCGTGCACGCTTTTGCCCTGGCCGTGGCCCTGGGCGCGGCAGCGCTGGCCCAGTTCATACCGGCACCGACAATCGAGCCATCCCATCCCCCCGCCGCCACACCGCCCAACCCATGAGTGCTCACCTTAGTTCCAACCTCAATGACACTGCGCTTGCAGCCCTGCCCGCACACCGCCTCTCGGTGGTCGTGCCCATGTACAACGAGGTCGAAAACGCTGCGCCCATGATCGATGAGGTGCAGCAGGCGCTGGCCCACTACGGACAGCCCTGGGAGCTGATCGTGGTCGACGACGGCAGCAGCGACGGCACCGGTCGGCGATTGCGCGAGCATGCCCGGCAAGTCGGCCCACATGTGCGGGTGATCGAGCTGTCGCGCAACTTCCGCCAGACTGCAGCCATGCAGGCAGGCATTGATGCGGCGCGCGGCGACGTCATCGTGACCATGGATGGTGACTTGCAAAACGACCCGCGCGACATCCCGCGCATGGTCGCTCGCTTGCTCCGCGAGGATCTCGATCTGGTGGCCGGCTGGCGCCATCAGCGGCAAGACGGGTTCATCTTGCGCAAGCTGCCATCGCGCATTGCCAATCGACTGATCCGCAAAGTCAGCGGCCTGGACTTTCAGGACCTCGGTTGCAGCCTCAAGGTGTTTCGCGGGCCGGTGCTGCGCCGCATTCGCCTTTACGGCGAGATGCACCGCTTCATCCCAGCCTGGCTGGCCACGGTCACCAGCGCCTCGCGCATGGCCGAAGAAAAAGTCAACCACAGGGCGCGGCAGGCGGGTGTTTCCAAATACGGCATCGGCCGCACCTTTCGTGTGATCGTCGATCTGCTGGCGGTGCATTTCTTTTTGCGATTCGGGTCTCGTCCGGGGCATTTTTTTGGGGGTCTGGGCTTGAGTGTCTTTGCCATAGGCAGTCTGATGCTGGCCTACCTGGGCGTGCTCAAGCTTCTCGGCGAATCGGTGGGGGGTAGACCGCTGCTGTCACTGGGATTTTTCCTGGTGATCGGTGGGGTGCAACTGATCACCTCGGGCGTCCTGGCCGAGCTGCTCATGCGCATTTACTACGACGGTGGCCATGCCCGGCCCTATCACACCCGGCAGGGGCAAGAGCCGGCCGCAGACGATGGATGGCATGCCTGAACGCCGCGCCGCTTGGGTGCCCGCCTTCCTGGCCTTGCTGGCGACGGCCTGGCTGCTGCGCATTGCCACCCTCATGGCCAGCGGTGCTGGGCTGCAGGTCGATGAAGCGCAGTACTGGGACTGGTCACGACACCTGCAATGGGGCTACTGGTCCAAGCCGCCAGCCATCGCGGCGGTTATCGCCGCCTCGACCGCGCTCTTTGGCGACAGCGTGCTGGGCGTCAAGCTGCTGAGCATGTTGCTCTGGCCGCTGTCGGCGGCCGTGCTGGCCTGGCTGGCCTGGGATATGGCCGGTCGAGGGCCGGCCGGACAGCGCGCTGGCTTTTGGAGCGCCGCTCTCTTGCTCGGCACTCCGCTGGCCGGTATTTTGGGCATGGCCGCCACCACCGATGCGCCCTTGATGTTCATGTGGTCCTTGTGCATGGCCTGGAGCTGGCGAGCGCTGTGCGAGCCCGATGGGCGCAGCGCCCTGCCCTGGTGGGCATTGGCAGGGCTGGCCATGGGCCTGGGACTGCTGAGCAAGTACACCATGGCCGCCGCCGGAGCGGCATGGGCCATTTTGTTTTTATTGCACTGGCGACGCCACGGCCTGGGGCTGTTGCTCGCTGGACTGGTGGCACTGGCCGTGCTTGCACCCAATTTATGGTGGAACGCCGGCAACGGCTGGCCGACGCTCGGTCATACCGCCGAGATCACGGTTGCAGCACAGACCCGGGCCGGCAACAAACTGGCCTCGGTGCTCGAATACGTTGCCGGTCAGCTGCTGATGGTTGGGCCCGTGGCGCTCGCAGCGGCACTGCTGGCAAGTCGCCGAAGCCCCCATGCAGCGGTGCAAGCACCCGGCACGGTCAGCCGGCCAAGCGCGACCGGATTTGCCCTCATGTTCAGCCTTCCGCTGTTGCTGGTGGCACTGGCCCAGTCCTTCAATGCCCGGGCCAATGTCAACTGGACAGCGCCGGCCTTGCTGGGCATTTGCCTGTACCTGGCCCTGTACATGGCCCCTCGGTTGGGCTGGCGGGCTTGGTGGATCAGCACCGCACTGGCCCTGTTGCTGCCAGCTGGCGCCTCCATGATCGGCTCGTTGCCCCAGGTCCAAAAGCAAGCCCTGAGCTCAGCGCGCCACTTCGACCTGTGGGCGCGCATGCGGGGGTGGGAACCGGTGCTCGGCGAACTCAAAGCCGCACTGGCCAGCGAGCCGGACCTGCCCGTGGCAGCGACCCGGCGCGACTTGGTGGTCCACGCCCGGTATGTCTGGCGCGACCTCGATCGAGCCGTGATGGCCTGGCCCGCAGCAGGGCGGCCACGCCACCACTACGAACAATTCGAACCGCTGTGGTCAGACCCCCAAAGGCCGCCGCAGCGCTTGCTGCTGCTGAGCGACGCAGCACCGAGCGATGAATTGAGGCGCCAGTACCCGCAGTGGCGACAAGTTGGCGCAGCCCAGTCGGGTCGGGTTCGTATCGAACTTTGGTTGGCCAGCGGGCCGCCCTGATCACGACATGGCCCTGGTCCGCGATCACCAACGCATCAAAACCCGGCAGCAGGAGTGGCTTTGGCTGGCCGTGCTGACGGCAAGTGCCACCGCTTGCTTTGAAGTGTGGCCGCAGTTGGACCTGACCGTCGGCGGCTGGTTCTTTGACCAGGGAATCTTTCAGGGCAGCCTATGGGTTTGGCCCAAGCTCGCCTACCACGGCACACCCATCCTGGGCGCGCTGCTGAGCGGCGCAGCCCTGCTGGCCGTGCTGCTCAAGGGGCTGGGGCGGGTACTGGGCAAGGCCTGGGTGAGCACCTGGCGCTGGCGGCAGGCGGTGTTCGTGCTCCTGGTCGCGGTCCTCGGTGTGGGCCTGCTGGTCCACAACGGCCTGAAGGACAACTGGGGCAGGGCCCGGCCAGCGCAAGTGCAGGCATTCGGTGGCAGCCAAACCTATACGCCCCCTCTGCGCGCCTCAGACCAATGCGATCGCAATTGCTCTTTCGTCAGCGGCCACGCGGCGGGGGGCTTTGCACTGATGGCCATCGGCATGCTGGGCAGCCGGCGCAAGCGCTGGCGCTGGTGGGCCATGGGCATGGGCGCCGGCAGCTTGATCGGGCTGGCGCGCATGGCCGAGGGTCGCCATTTCCTGGGCGACATCGTCTTTTGCGGTTTGTTGATCTGGGCGGTGTGCCTGCTGCTGCGCGAAGTTTGGCTGCGGCTGCGGTGCTGGCGACAGCAGACTCAATGAAGACGCAGACCAGGCAGCCGTCTCGGCCATCGCCCGGCGCCCTTTCCCACATTGGGTCCAAGCCGATGCGAATCACTTGATCAGGGCCTGCATCGCCTTGAAGGCCGGATGGCTGGCTGTGCGCAGCCATTCAAAACCCACCATCTCGGTGGTCACCAGCTCGGCCCCTGCGCCGGCCAGTCGGTCAAAGGCCGCGTCTCGATTGCGCTCGGTGCGCGAGCCGCAGGCATCGGTGACCACCCACACGTCGAACTCTTCCTCCAGCAGATCGAGTGCGGTCTGCAGCAAACAAACGTGCGCCTCACAGCCGGCGATCACCACCGCCGAGCGCCCCTCGTCGGATTCAGCGCTTTTTTGCAAATGCCGCGGAAGGCTGCGCGCATTGCCTGCGATCTTGCGCACCGGCGGACGCAGGGCCTGAGCCAGACCATCGGGTACGGCACTGAAACCCATTTTTGGCAATTCCCGGGCGCCGGCCTCTTTCAAGGCCAATTCCAATTGAGGCACTGGAGGGCCCAGCTTCTCCGGGTTCTGGGCCGTGGCCCACACCGGCACTTGCATCAACTGAGCCATGCGGGCCAGGCGCACCGCATTGGCCAGCACCTCGGGCGCGCCGTCAATGGCGGGCATCAGGCGTGTCTGGTAGTCGACCAGCACGAGCTGGCATTCGTCGGCATCCATCAACATGGTTCAGATCTCCTTGCACGGACGCACCGCAAGCGCAGTGATCCTGACCGCACTATATCTGCTGCACAAGCGCCACTGGCTTCCTACAATGAACGAACCAAGCAAGGAAGGCTGAGCATGATCGTTGAGCGCATCTGGACAGGCAACAACCTGCGCAACTACAACTACCTGATCGCCTGTCCCGACAGCGGACAGGCACTGGCCGTGGATCCGCTGGACGCGGAAAAATGCCTGAACACCGCTCGCGTCAAGGGCTGGCAGATCACCCAGGTGCTCAACACGCACGAGCACCATGACCACACCGGCGGCAATGCGGCGGTGGTGGCAGCCACCGGGGCCAAGCTGATCGCTCACCACAAGGCTGCCGGCAAAATCGCGGGCGTCGACCGGGGAGTCGCTGCAGGCGACGTGATCCGGGTGGGCCGACACATTGAACTGCAGTGCCTGGACACCCCGGGCCACACCCTGTGCCACATCTGCCTTTTTGCCCATGCCGATGAACCGGCATTGTTTTCAGGCGACACCCTGTTCAATGCGGGCGCTGGAAACGTGCACAACGGCGGCAGCGTCGATGCATTGTTTGACACCTTCGAGCAGCAACTGCGTCAACTGCCCGACACCACCCGGCTGTTTCCAGGGCATGATTACCTGGAAAACAACCTGCGCTTCACGCTCGACCGCGAGCCCGACAACTCGAGCGCACAGGCCAGGCTCGCTGCCAGCCACGACCCGCAGCAGGCTGCACCGCTTACGCTGGCACAAGAGCGCGAGCACAACACCTTCATGCGGCTGGACAGCCCCAGCCTGATCGCCATTCTCCGCAAGAACTTCCCCGACCTGCCCGAACACCCGGACCGGCGCACCGTGTTTGCGAAGTTGCGGGAGCTGCGCAACCGCTGGTAGGCAAAACGCCAAAATCTTGACGGCGCAGCATCGATGCCCGCCGCAGCGGCTCAGGACAAAGCTTTTTTCAGCCTGGAGATGCCCTCTTCGATCTTGCTCACGTCGGCTGTGGCAAAACTCAACCTTAGGGTTGCGGTGTCCGGGTCTTGCGCGAAGAACGGTGCCCCAGGCACAAAGGCCACGCCCTGCTCGATGGCCTTTTTGGCAAATTCGCCTGCATGCTTCAGGCGGCCACCCGCACCGGTCAAGCGGGCCCAGAAAAACAGGCCGCCTCGGGGCTGGCTAAAGCTCACCGCT
>JAJTGH010000077.1 GCA_021299555.1 Comamonadaceae bacterium | reverse complement strand
AAAAGTTCCCAGAGTGGAGATCGGCGCAAAATCCTTGAGCGTGTCAAACGGCAGGGTCTTGAACAGGCCCGCGCTGACGGCCGTGCCGTTGGACATGAGCAGCAGGGTGTGGCCATCAGGATCGGCCTTGAGCACGGTGTCGGCCGCGCCGATGCCGCCTGCACCCGGTTTGTTTTCAATGACGACAGACTGCCCCAGTTGCTCGGCCAGCTTGGCCGCCACCGTGCGGGCGGTCAGGTCAGCCACGCCGCCAGCACCAAAAGGCACCACGATGCGCACGGTTTTGGTGGGAAAGTTTTGCGCGAAGGCTGCAGGCAGCCCCATGCCGATCAAGCCCACGGCCAGAAGGAGGAATTTGCGAAGTTTCATGGTCAAGGGGGTTCCGCTTAAAAATGTGCACATGGGGTGATTCTCGCCACAAACGATCGCCCCTGCTGCCCGTTGCACGGGCGGTGGTTGAACCCAGCCCGTTAAATCAGATCGCCGACCTGCACGGGTACCCGCCGAGCCAGGGCACACATCAGCTCATAGCCCACGGTTCCTGCCGCCGCCGCCACCTCGTCTATGGACAGCACAGCCCCACAGGCAGCCTGCCCCCAGAGCGTGACCTCAGTGCCCACGCCAGCGTCGGGCACTGGGCTCAAATCGACCGTCAGCATGTCCATACTGACCCGACCCAGCAAACGCGAACGCTGCGCGCCGAGCAGCACCGGGGTGCCGTTGGGCGCATGGCGCGGATAGCCGTCGGCATAGCCGCAGGCCACCACGCCGATGCGCATGGGCCGGTCGGCCACAAAGGTCGAACCGTATCCCACCGAATCGCCTGCCTTGAGCGATTGCGTGGCGATGATGCGCGCGCTCAGGGTCATGGCCGGGCGCAAGTCCCACGGCCTGGCGTCGGGCGAAGCAGCATCGGGCGCGCTGCCATACAAGGCAATGCCCGGGCGCACCCAGTCGTTTCGCCCGCTCAATTCGGTGCCATGGCGCAAACTGGCCGCGCTGTTGCTCAGCGACCGCTCGCCGGGCAGATCGGCTGTGATGCGCTCAAAGACCGCCAACTGAGCAGCGATGCCGCGAGGCCCGTCGGCGTCGCTGAAGTGGGTGCTCAGGCAAACTTCCTGCACCTGGGGCAAGGCCTGCAGCCGGGCCCAGGCGGCACGGTAGCGCTCGGGCGCAAAGCCCAGGCGGTTCATGCCCGAATTCATTTTCAGAAAGACATGATGCGGCAACTGTGTCTTGTGGGCCGCCAGCATGTCAATCTGCTCGCTGCAGTGCACCGTGTGCCACAGTCCCAGGCGCGAGCACAGCTCCAGGTCTCGGGCTTCAAAACAGCCCTCAAGCAGCAAGATGGGCCCACGCCAGCCCAGCTGGCGCACCCGCTCGGCCTCGGCCAGATCGAGCAGGGCAAAACCGTCGGCAGCTCGCAGGGGGTCAAAGACCCGCTCGATGCCATGGCCATAGGCGTCGGCCTTGACCACCGCCCAGACCTTGGCGTCCCCCGTGAATTGCCGAACACGCGCCAAGTTGTGGCGCAGGTGTTGCAGGTGGATGGTGGCCTTCAGGGGACGGGGCATGGGAAGCCATTTTGGCACCGACCCCCGTGCTATAAACCGGGACCGGCTGAACAGGCCTTATTTTTTGGACTCCATCAGTGCACCTGATGCCTCTGACGCCGTATTCAAGGCCTGACCCCACTCGGACGCGCTCGCCATGAAACGGGGTTTCTACACCATCATGGCAGCGCAGTTTTTCAGCTCGCTGGCCGACAACGCCCTGTTTGTGGTGGCGGTTGAACTGCTGCGCGCCGGTGGTGCGCCCAAATGGCAGCCCGCAGCCCTGGTGCCCATGTTCGCGCTGTTTTACGTGGTGCTGGCGCCCTTTGTCGGGGCCTTTGCCGATGCCCGGCCCAAGGGCCGGGTGATGTTCACCAGCAATGCCATCAAGGTGGTCGGCTGTCTGGCCATGCTGTTTTATGTCCATCCTCTGGTGGCCTACGCGGTGGTGGGCCTGGGCGCAGCGGCTTATTCGCCGGCCAAGTACGGCATCTTGACCGAGCTGCTGCCAGCTTCGCAACTGGTCAAGGCCAACGGCTGGATCGAGGGGCTGACGATCGCCTCCATCATTTTGGGCGTGCTGCTGGGTGGGCAGTTGGTCGGATACAAAATCTCTGGCGCTTTGCTCGGCGTTGATCTGCCCATCATCGACACCGGCATCGACACACCACCGGAGGCGGCCCTGGTGGTGCTGATCGGGGTCTATGCCTTGGCAGCCTGGTTCAACACCCGCATCCCCTTAACCGGGGTGGCCATGCGACCCATCCCCAAGAACCCGGTGGAGTTGCTGCCCGATTTCTGGCGCTGCAACACCGCCTTGTGGCGCGACAAGCTGGGGCAAATTTCACTGGCCACCACCACCTTGTTCTGGGGGGTTTCGGGCAATTTGCGCTACATCGTGCTGGCCTGGGCGGCAGCGGCCCTGGGCTACAGCACCACCCAGGCGTCTTCACTGGTGGGCGTGGTGGCCATCGGCACGGCGGTGGGCGCGGTGGTTGCCTCCACACGCACCCGGCTCGATCAGGCCACCAGCCTGATGCCGCTGGGCATCGGCATGGGGCTGCTGGTGATCCTGATGAACTTCATCGACAACGTCTGGGTGGCTGCACCCTTCCTGATTCTGCTCGGTGGTCTGGGGGGCTTTCTGGTGGTGCCGATGAATGCGCTGCTGCAGCACCGCGGACACAATCTCATGGGCGCGGGTCGCTCCATCGCCGTACAAAACTTCAACGAGCAGGCTTGTATTTTGGGCCTGGGTGCTTTTTATGCGCTGTCCACCGGCCTGGGCCTTTCGGCCTTTGGCGCGATCACAGCATTTGGCGTGGTGGTGGCAGGCTTTATGTGGGTGATCCAGCGCTGGCACCAAAGCAACCTGGTGCATCACAGCGAGCAGGTGCAGGCGCTGCTGGAGATCGCGCGCAGTGACAAGTCGCATTGAGCCCGCTGCTCGCGCCTTGACCTGACGCCCCGAGCACCCTGATCCGTCCACTGCACACCGTGGCCAGCAACACCGAGTCCATCCCGGCGACTGCCTTGCCCAGCGGAGCGCCAATGCTGGCGATGGGAGCCCTGCTGATCAACGCCATGGTCTGGGGCTTGTCTTGGTGGCCGTTTCGGCAATTGCAGGATCTCGGCCTGCATCCGCTGTGGTCCACCGCTCTGGTTTACGCGGCCGCGGTGGTGTTCGTGCTGCTCTGGCGTCCACTGGCATGGCGAGAGTTGCTGCGCCATCGGAGCCTGTGGCTGCTGCTGCTTGTCGCAGGCCTGACCAACGTGGGATTCAACTGGGCGGTGAGCGTCGGCGACGTGGTGCGCGTGGTGCTGCTGTTTTACCTCATGCCGGCCTGGTCCATCATGCTGGCCTGGCCGCTGCTGGGCGAGCGACCCACCCGAGCCGCTTTGCTGCGGCTTGTGCTGGCTCTGGCCGGCGTGGTGGTGGTGCTCAAGGCGCCCGATTCGCCCTGGCCGATACCGAGCAGCGGCGCAGACTGGCTGGCCATCGGCGGGGGCTTGTGTTTTGCCATCACCAACATTTTGCTGCGCCGCTTGGGCAACAGCCCCAGCGAAGGCCGGATGCTGGCCATGTTTGGTGGCGGCGCGATCTTGGCCGGGGCCGCGGCGACTCTGGGCATGGGGCTGGGGGTTGTCACCGCACCGGCGCTGGGCGCCTCGGGCTGGCCGCTCGCGCTGGGCCTGTGTCTGGCGTTCTTGATCAGCAACCTGGCCTTGCAATACGGGGCCGCGCGGCTGGCCGCCAGCACCACCGCCCTGATCATGCTCACAGAAATCCTGTTTGCCAGTGTGTCTTCGGCCTGGATGGGCGCCGCACAGATCGAGGGGCGCACCCTCATTGGCGGCGGCCTGATCGTCATGGCCGCGCTGCTGGCGGCACTGCAGCCGACGGCCAAAGGCCCAGCCTGACCTCAACGCACCCGAACGCACATCCAAGCCACCACACCAGGAGATTCCATGCCCGACCTGTACGATTTCAGCGCCCGCCAGATGAACGGACAGGAGCTGGCCCTGAGCACGCTCAAAGGCCAGGTGGTGCTGGTGGTCAACACCGCCAGCGCCTGCGGCTTTACGCCGCAATTTGCCGGCTTGCAGCAACTGCACGAGCGCTACGCCGGGCAAGGCCTGAGCGTGCTGGGTTTTCCCTGCAACCAGTTCGGCAGCCAGGACCCCGGAGCCGACGAGCAGATCCTGGGCTTTTGCCAAAAAAACTATGGTGTGAGTTTCCCCATGATGAGCAAGGTCGAGGTCAACGGCCCGAACGCGCACCCTCTGTTTCAATGGCTCACACGCAGCGCTCCGGGCTTGTTGGGCACGCAAGCCATCAAGTGGAACTTCACCAAATTTTTGGTGGGCAAAGACGGACATGTGATCAAGCGCTATGGCTCGATGGACAAGCCCGAGGCCATGGCCAAGGACATCGAGGCGGCACTGGCGGCGCAGGCAGCGTAAACGCCCTGTGGGCCCTGGGTCGGCTTTGGCAGTGGCGTAGCGCCGCCTTCAGCGCCCGCGCAAAGCCAGATCGGCAAGCAAACGCATAATGATGCCCTGCGCGTAGCGGCTGGCCACCTCGCGCACAAACAGCGCAAAGTCACGGTGGGCATGGTCGTCGGCGCGGTCTGAAATGGTGCGCATGGCGGCATAGGGCAGGCCGTGGTCGGCACAGACCTGGGCCACGGCAGCACCTTCCATTTCCACCGCCAAAGCGGGATGGCCGTCTTGCTGCAGCCGCTGACGCAAGGCCTGCACCTCGGCATGCCCATTGACGAAACGATCACCGCTGGCAATCAGGCCCTGGTGCACCCGGGCCTGCGCAAAGTCGCTGGCCAGGGTCTGCTGGACTGCTTGCAACAAGGCCTGGCTCAGTTGCGGATGGCAGGCAAAGCGGGCGCGGCCGTAGGCCGGCACCTCATAGCGGGCGAACAGGGGCGAGACGTCCAGATCGTGCTGCAAAAAGTCCTGCGCCACCACCACATCGCCCACCTGCACCTCATGGCCCAAGGCGCCAGCCACGCCGGTAAACACGATGGCGCCCGCATCAAAGCGCTCGACCAAAATGGCCGCCGTCATGCTCGCAGAAACCTTGCCAATGCGCGAGACGGTCAAGACCACAGGCACACCATGCAATTGCCCGAGCCAAAACTGGCGGCCGGCATGTTCAACGCGCTCGCTGCCTTGCAGGTGATCGATCAGACCACGCTGCTCGTCGACCAGGGCACTGAGGATGGCCAGGCGCTGGCCTGGACGCATCGGCGCCGCCCAAGCGCGGTTTGGCGGCAAAACATTTCTCGGCTCAGTCATGGGGCCGGACACCTGCGGCCATCAGACAGGTCGCGCACCGCGCAAGCCGCGAGTGCGCGTTCCAGGGGCGCACTGCTCGCACAGTTGCATGGCCAACCGGTGCAAGGCCTGCCAGCCGTCGGCCGGCCAGTCCGGTTGGCGCAAGCCCTTGCAAATGCCATCGACTTTGTGCGCCGCCTCGAGCAGGTGGGCCAGCGTCCCGGCGGCCAGGTGCGGCAGCGCCCGTTCGAACAGACGCTCCTTGAGCCCCCAGATGCGGTTTTCGCGCAAAGCCATGGGCAGCGGCCGGCCGTCGGCCATGGCGTCCTTGACCCGCTTGAGGCTGCGGATGTCTTCGGCCAGCGCCCAATGCACCAAGACCTCGGACTCGCCCTCGGCGCGCAAGCCGTCAAGCATGCGCTGCACGCGCAGGGCCTGCCCCGCGAGCACCGCCTCGGAGAGTTTGAAGACGTCGTATCTGGCCACATTGAGCACGGCCGACTCCACCTGCTGCAGGCTCAACTCGCCCGCCGGGTAAAGCAAGCCGAGTTTTTGAATCTCCTGGTGCGCAGCGAGCAAATTGCCCTCCACCCGGTCGGCAAAAAAAGCCAGCGCCTGCTGCCCCGCCTCGCCCGAGGCGACGCGCTGACCTTGGAGCGACAGGCGCTGTGCGATCCATTGCGGCAAAGCGGCTCGCTCAACCGGCTCGAGCTGTATGCACACAGCGCCGGCCTCAAGGGCACTGAACCAGGCACCGCTGCGGGTCTGTTTGTCCAGGCGGGGCAACAGCACCAGGCCCAGGGTCGCATCCTGATCCTGCAGAGACTGCACCCACTGCACGATGGCACTGCCGCCGTCCTTGCCAGGCTTGCCGTTGGGCACGCGCAGCTCGATGATTTGACGATCGGCAAACAGACTCATGGAGCCGCTGGCGGCCAGCACGGCACTCCAGTCAAAGTGAGCGCCGAGCACCGTGTGCACGCTGCGTTCGGTGTACCCCTGAGCGCGAGCGGCCTGACGGATCGCATCGGCCGCCTCCTGCACCAGCAAGGGCTCGTCGCCATGCAACACATAAAGCGGCTTGAGCCCGCGTTCAAGATGGGCGTGCAGTTGAGCGGGAGCCAGTTGCATGGGCAGCGATTGTAGGAAAACCGCGCCGCTCAGCGCTCCAGCGGCCCGGCGCCGGTCTTGAGGCTGCCCAGAGCAGCGAGCCGGCGCATGAGTTGCTGCACCATGTCGCTGCGCATGTCGCGGTAGAGCAGCGCCTCTTCTTCTTCCTTGGCCAGTGCGGCCGATTCGGTAAAGCCAATTTCGCGCAGAAGCGAGAGTTCGGTCTCGGGGATCAGCTCTCGACCCTGTGGCGTGGTCAATCGAAAACGGGTGCGCAAGCGCAACTGAAACTCGCGCACCTGGCCAGCCGCATTGAGACCGGCGACGATTTTCTCGCGCTGCTCGCTGCGTATGTCCAAAATGACGTCGGCCGACGCGCGCTCGCTGGGCAGGCGCAGCACACGAACCGAACGATTGAAGCCCAGCGCCCGCACCAGATCAGGCCCCAGGCCTGAGCCCTCGGGCGTTTGCAGATAGATGGTGCGAAACGCAAAGTTGGGCGGCTGGCGCAAGGCAAAACCACAGCCCGGCAGAGCCGCCGCGGCCCAGATGCCAAGGAGCCAGTTGCGCCGCACCATGGGCTTTAGACCACCAGGTTGACCAGGCGCCCGGGCACCACGATCACTTTCTTGGGCGCGCCGCCGCCCGATTGCTTGACAAAGGCCTCACTGGCCAGGGCTGCAGCTTCAATGGCCGCTTTGTCCGCGCCCGCCGGCACGATCACCGAACCGCGCAGCTTGCCGTTGATCTGCAGCATCAACTCGATCTCGTCTTGCACCAGAGCGGCCGCATCGACCTGGGGCCAGGGTGCATCGAGCAGCCCGCCCAGGGCTTGCGCATAGCCGAGCTCGTCCCACAGCACTTGTGCGATGTGCGGCGTGGCCGGATACAAGCAGCGCAGCAAAATGCCAAAGCCCTCGCGCAGCACGGCCAAGTCATCGGCATTGCCGGCTTCGGGCTTGAAATCCTCCAGCGCATTGAGCATCTTCATGGCCCCCGAGACCACGGTGTTGTACTGCATGCGCTGGTAGTCGTAGTCGACCTGCTTGAGCACGGTGTGCAGCTCCAGGCGCAGGGCTTTGGCGGGCTTGGACAAATGGGTGAACGTGTGCTGCGCCGCGGGCTGGCCCGAGAGCTTGACGCTCAGGTTCCACACCCGGCGCAAGAAGCGGTAGCTGCCCTCCACCGCACCGTCGTTCCACTCCAGTGTGGCCTCTGGTGGGGCGGTGAACATGGTGTACAGACGCGCGGTGTCGGCACCGTATTTTTCAATCAGGTCTTGCGGGTCCACGCCGTTGTTCTTGGACTTGGACATGGTGCCCACACCCTCGTAGTCGATCGGTGTGCCCACGGGCAAGCGGCCATCGCCGCTGTCGGCCTCGTTCCTGAGCCGGGCGCCGATCACCTTGCCGTCATCGCCGAGCACATGCTCGACATCGTGCGGCCAGAAATAGTCTTTGCCCCCCTTGGCGGTGCGCCGCGAGTAAATGTGGTTGAGCACCATACCCTGAGTGAGCAGTTTGGTGAAAGGCTCATCGACCTTGACCAGCCCCAGGTCGCGCATGACCTTGGTCCAGAACCGCGCATAAAGCAAATGCAAGATCGCGTGTTCAATGCCACCGATGTACTGATCCATCGGCATCCAGTAATCCGTGCCTTGCGCCACCATCGCCTCGGTGTTGGTCGGGTCGCAATAGCGCATGAAGTACCAGCTTGAGTCGACAAAGGTGTCCATGGTGTCGGTCTCGCGCCGCGCGCTCTTGCCGCAGATCGGGCACACCACACCCTTGTGAAAACCTTCGTGCCTGTGCAGCGGGTTGCCCGAACCGTCGGGAATGCAGTCCTGCGGCAGCACCACCGGCAGGTCTTTTTCAGGCACCGGCACTGCGCCATGTTCGTCGCAATGGATGATCGGAATTGGTGTGCCCCAATAACGCTGCCGGCTCACCCCCCAATCGCGCAAACGCCAGGTGATTTTTTTCTCGCCCAGGCCCTTGGCCTGCAGCAAGTTCGCCACCTTGCTCACCGCCGCCTTGAAGCTCAGGCCATCGAGTTCGCCCGAGTGGACACACACCCCGTCTTTGGTGGCGTACCAGTCTTGCCACTGGGTGGCGTCAAATCGGTGCTTGTGCCGATGTTCGGGCTCATCAGCGCGCTGCCTGGCAGCCCCGGGCGAGTCATCGGAGCCGGCGACCGTCGAGCCTGGGGCTGACCCCCAATCCGACGCCCCCCCGGCACCAGCAGCCAACGCCACCACCTGCTGAATCGGTAAGCCGTATTTCAAGGCAAACGCAAAGTCGCGCTCATCGTGCGCCGGCACACCCATGACCGCGCCATCGCCATACGACATCAGCACGTAGTTGCCCACCCACACCGCCACCTGCGCGCCCGTGAGCGGATGGGTGACAAACAGGCCCGTGGGCATGCCCACCTTGTCTCTCAACGCCAGCTCGGCCTCGGTCGTGCCGCCCTCTTTGCACTCTTCCAGGAACGCGGCCAGCTTCGGGTTGCCAGACGCAGCGTGCAGCGCCAGTGGATGCTCGGGCGCAACCGCACAAAACGTCACGCCCATGATGGTGTCGGCGCGCGTGGTGAACACATGCATGCGCCCTTCCTGAATCAACTGCCCCGAGGCGTCTTTGACATCGTGGGTGAATGCAAAACGCACGCCTTCTGACTTGCCGATCCAGTTTTCCTGCATCAGGCGCACCTTGTCTGGCCAGCCGTTCAAGCTGGCTTCCAACCTTTGCCGTCAATCACTTGTTCGTTGGCCAACACGGTTTGGTCTACCGGGTCCCAGTTGACCACCTGGGTCTTGCGGTAGGCGACTCCCTTTTCCAGCATCTTCAAAAACAGCCACTGATTCCACTTGTAGTAGCTCGCATCGCAGGTGGCCACTTCGCGCGACCAGTCGATCGCCAAGCCCATGGCCTGCATCTGCTTTTTCATGTAGGCGATGTTCTCGTAAGTCCACTTGGCCGGTGGCACACCGTTCTTCAAAGCCGCGTTTTCTGCGGGCAGGCCAAAGGCGTCCCAGCCCATGGGCATCAAGACGTTGTAGCCCTTCATGCGCAGGTGGCGCGTGAGCATGTCGTTGATGGTGTAGTTGCGCACATGGCCCATGTGCAGCTTGCCGCTGGGGTAGGGCAGCATGGAGCAGGCGTAGTACTTGCCCAGGGGTTTGTCGCTGCGCTCGGTAACGCGGTAGGCGTCTTGTTGCTGCCAGGCGGCCTGGGCAGCGCCCTCGGTCTTTTTGGGGTCGTAGATTGGGTCTTGCATGGGATCGAGAGCCGCCCCTCGGCTTGCGCCGAGGGCCGTGAGAAAGGGGTCCGTTGGGACAGTTGCAGAGATTTTAGGCCGCTGGCAGCGCGCGCCTGAGGCCGGATCGGGCAGCGCTGTTCATGGCGCGCGTTTGAGCGGAACCGATTCGGCCACAAAGCCTATGCGGCCGATGCCCGCACGGTTGGCCAGCGCCAGCAGCTCGACCACGCGGCCATAGGGTGCATCACGGTCGGCGCGCACCTGCAGCTCGGCATCTGGCCGGGCCACGGCCACGTCCTTGAGGCGCTGGGCCAATTGCTCGCCATCAACCGGCAAGCCGTTGAGCAGGGCCTGTCCGCTGCGATCGAGCTCAAGCAACACGCTCAATGCAGCCGGCTTGGCCTGCGCGCCCAAGGGGGCGCGCGGCAAGTTCAGTGGCAGCGAGCCGGTCAGAAATGGGGCGGTCAGCATGAAAATGACCAACAGCACCAGCATCACGTCAACCAGGGGCGTGACATTGATCTGGCTCATGGGTTCCTGCGCGGGCCTGCGCTCGAGCCGGCCGAAGCTCATGATGAGGCCTGCTGTCCGGCCAGCAGCTCGCGCAGGTCGTACGCAAAGCCCTCGAGCTCGGCCTCGATCTGCCCGATGCGCCGGCCCAAGACGTTGTAGGCCAGAACTGCGGGTATGGCCACAGCCAGTCCAGCAGCGGTCATGATCAGGGCCTCGCCCACCGGGCCGGCCATTTCATCGACCGTGATCTGCCCGCTGCTGGCCATGCCTGAGAGCGCATGGTAGATGCCCCAGACCGTGCCCAAAAGCCCAACGAAAGGCGCGGTGGTTCCCACCGTGGCCAGCAGGATCTGACCATATTGGAGGCGCAGCGTCACCGCCTGCAAGGCGTCACGCAAAACCCGCGTCAGGCGCGCGCGCTCGCCACCGGCGCCGGCCAAAGTGCCCGGTGGCTGGCCTTCGAGGGCCTGCAGCAGCGGCCCAAGCAGGTGCTGCGCGTCAAGGGCCTGCACGCGCTGCTGCGCCTGTTCGATCGTCGGCGCCTGCCAAAAAGCGGCGGTGCAACGTGCCAAGGACTGTCCCTGACGCGCCAAAAACCAGGCTTTCCAGACGATCACCACCCAGCTGGCGATGGACATGAGCAGCAGCACCCAGGCCACCAAACGGCTGATTGGGTCCCCTTGGGCCAGCAGCAGTGTCATGGGGCGGGCTGCCTATTTCAGTTCGAGCACGTCAAACATGTCATACAGGCCGCTGCGCCGGCTGGCCAGGAAGCGGGCTGCGCGCAAGCTGCCTTGCGCATAGGTGGCGCGGCTGGCAGATTTGTGCGTCACTTCGATGCGCTCGCCGGTGCCCGCAAACAGCACCGTGTGGTCACCCACGATGTCGCCGCCACGGATGGTGGAAAAGCCGATGGTCGAGGGGTCGCGCTCGCCGGTGTGGCCATAGCGCTCATAGACCGCGCAGTCCTTGAGGTCGCGCCCGATGGCCTGCGCAATGACCTCCCCCATCTTGAGCGCCGTGCCCGACGGTGCGTCGACTTTGTGGCGATGGTGGGTTTCGATGATCTCGATGTCATAGCCGGTGGCCAGCGCCTTGGCCGCCATTTCCAGCAATTTGAGCGTGACGTTCACACCCACGCTCATATTGGGCGCCATCACGATGGCGATGTCGGCCGCAGCAGCAGCAATTTCCTGCTTTTGCTCCGGCGAAAAGCCGGTGGTACCGATCACCAGATTGACCCCAAGCTCACGGCAAACGGCCAGATGGGCCATCGTCCCTTCGGGCCGGGTGAAATCGATCAGGCAATGGCCGCCGGCCAGGCCCTGGCGCAAATCAGCGGTGATCCGGATGCCGCATGGCTGACCCAAGCCCGTCGCCGCATCCTGGCCGAGCAACGCACTGCCCGCGATATCGAGCGCCCCCGACAGTTGCATACCCGGCGCGGCCAGCACAGACTGAACCAGCATCTGGCCCATGCGCCCGCTGGTCCCCGCGACCACCATTTTCAGCGGGCCGGCCGCTTGGTCGCTCACTGACGGCCCCCTTCAAGGGGCGGATACGACTTGGCCGGCGGCAAGGGGGCGGCCGGGACATTGGCGTTGGGGACGGCGCCGCCGGCGGCGGGCACAGCGGCAGGGATTTGCGCGGCCTTGAGCTGCTCTTCGGTGGCCTCCAGCGGCGGCACCTTGCCCAGTTTTCGACGCACATCGAGCTGGGCGATGAACTGGGCCTCGCTGGGCATGGCATCGCCTTCAAACTTGACCAAGGCGTCGTCCTTGAACGCGACCATGTAGCGGTACTGCTGCTCTTTGCCCGAGCCGCGCTTGATGCTGAACACATAGTCCCACCTGTCGGCGTGGAACAGGCTGGAGACCAGCGGCGTGCCCAGCAGGTTGCGCACCTGCAAACGCGACAATCCTGGACGCAGCTGGGCAATCTGCTCGCTGGATATGAAATTGCCCTGCACCACATCGCTGCGGTAGGGTGTGAGCCACTGGGTGGGCTGGGCCAGCACACTGGCGCCGGAGCCGCAACCGGCCAAGCCGGTCGCAAGAGCCGACAACAGACAGGCATACAGAGATGTGCGGTGACGGGCGGGCATGGACACAGCGCTAAAGATATGATCTGTTCATTGTAGCGGTTGGGTCTTTTTTGGCGTAAGACCTGGTGTTTGGCGGCCCGTCGCCCGAACACGCCCTTTGATCGCCCCCATGAACAACATCGACGAGCTCAAAAGCACAGGCCTCAAAGCCACACTGCCACGGCTGAAGATCCTAGAGATCTTTCAAAAGGGGCGGCAGCGGCACATGAGCGCCGAAGACGTTTTCAGGGTCTTGCTTGAAGAGCGCTCCGACATCGGCCTGGCCACGGTTTACCGGGTGCTCACGCAGTTTGAGCAAGCCGGATTGCTCAAACGCAGCAACTTCGAATCGGGCAAGGCGATCTACGAAATCAACGAGGGCCAGCACCATGACCATTTGGTGTGCCTGGACTGCGGCCGGGTCGAAGAGTTTTACGACGCCGAGATCGAAAAACGTCAGCAGGCGGTGGCCCAGTCCAAAGGCTTTGAAATCACCGACCACTCGCTGGCCATTTACGCCAGCTGCACCCGCACCGCCTGCCCACACAGGTCGGCCGCTCCCGGGCAACCGGCCAGCGGAAAAGACTGAAGCTCAGTCGCCCTGCTCCATGGCACGGCGGTGTCGCTCGACAAACTCTTCGTAGGTGTTGATGCCACGCAGTTGCAAGATGGCGTTTCGCACGGCCGCCTCCACCAACACCGCAATGTTGCGTCCGGCCTCGACCTGTATCACCACCTTGCGCACCGCGATGCCCAGAATGTCTTGCGTCAGAGGCTCATAAGGGATGCGGTCGTATTCGCGCTCGAGCGTCTCGCGGCGCACCAGGTGCACGATGAGCTTGAGCCGCATCTTGCGGCGCACGGCCGTCTCACCAAAGATGGCCTTGATGTCGAGCAGACCAATGC
>JAJTGH010000215.1 GCA_021299555.1 Comamonadaceae bacterium | reverse complement strand
TGTGTCAGCTGGTTTGTACCTCATGCAAATGCGCAGGCTTTGCCGTGTGTCATCAAACTGCCATGGATATGACACAAGGCTGTCGCCTCTGCGGCCAAAAATATACGCAATGCGCCAACAGGAGTTCAGCACCATGAATCTCACATCGACGGGAGTTGTCCACGTGAAAGCCAGTTGTGGCGCCACGGTGAGCTCCCATTTGGCAGCGTCGCTGCCTGACGCTGCACTGCACGTCTTGCGGCGCACCGCCCACCACCTGGCGACCACGCCAGGCGGTCTGAGCTTTACCGCTGACTCCCAGGATTGGTTGCAGGGTTTGTCCGGCCAGGGTGCCAATCAAAGCGGGATTGCGCCATCACAAACATTCGCAGGCTCATCATGAAAGAATTGCCCAGCCCCACCATGCCTTTGTCGCCTGTTCAAATGCCCAGGGGGGCACTTCATCCGGGCCCTGACAGCGTGCTTTCGCCACCTTCAGTTGCGGGCGAGGGCATTCGGATCAGTTGGGCCAGACACCAAGACGAGGTGAGAAAAGCCCAGCGTCTGCGCTATGAGGTGTTTGCCGGGGAGATGGGCGCGCGCCTGCCAGGGCATTTGCCGGGCCACGACGTGGACTTGTTCGACGATTATTGCGAGCATCTGCTGGTTTGTGATTCAAACACCGGGAACGTGATTGGCACTTACCGGGTACTCACGCCCGAGCAGGCGGCGCGTGTAGGCAGCTTTTACGCCGATCTCGAGTTCGACTTGACCCGTCTGCGCAGCTTGCGCAGTCGCATGGTCGAGTTGGGACGCAGTTGCGTGCATCCCGACCATCGCCATGGAGGCGTGATTCTTGCGCTCTGGGGCGCGCTCATGCAGTTCATGGTTCGCAATGGCCTCGATGTCATGATAGGCTGTGCCAGCATACCCATGACCCATCAGGGCTTGGCGGGAGGCCATGCGGCGGCCAGCATTTGGCGGCAGGTGCGTGTCAGCCACCTGGCCCCGCTCGATTGTCATGTGCTGCCGCGCTTGCCGTTGCCGGTTCAGCAGCTCGATGATGGCATTGACGTTGAGCCACCGGCCTTGATCAAGGGCTATTTGAGACTGGGTGCCAAGGTGCTCGGCCCACCGGCCTGGGACCCGGACTTCAACACGGCCGATCTGCCGATGATGATGCGAACCCAAGACTTGCCCTCTCGCTATCGGCGCCATTTTTTGGCCACTGCGACCACAACTGCTCACCTGTCATGAAACCGTCACAACCCCGCCTTAGATTTGGGATTTGCCGCGGATCGATATTCCGATGGGGCCCAATATGAGTGCAGCGCCTTCCGGTCGTTTGAAGTCAGAGCTTACCGCTGTTCCTTCGGCGGGGCTGGTGCGCTTGCTCGATCGCGACCGTAGCATTTTGGCATTCAATGAGCGGGTGCTGGCCATGGTCACCCGAGATGACGTGCCCTTGCTTGAGCGCCTGCGCTATTTGTGCATCGTCTCCTCAAATCTCGACGAGTTCTTTGAGGTCAGGATGGCGCCACACATGGCGGCTGCACGCGCCGTTGGTCAGGCCGGACCTCAATTCGCCCAGGTCTTTGGCGCTGCGCATGATCTGGTGGAGCGCCAATACGCGCTGTACAACGACATCTTGATTCCGCAGTTCAAGCGCAAGGGCTATGAGATCGTTGCACATGGTGAAAGAAATTCGCAGCAGCGCACTTGGGTGCGGGACTATTTCAGGCGCGATGTCCGGCCGCTTCTGGTGCCGGTGAGTCTGGATCCATCGCATCCCTTTCCGATGGTGGCCAACAAGTCGCTCAATTTCATTGTTCGCTTGCAGGGCAAAGACGCCTTTGGGCGACACAATGAGATCGCGATTGTCAAGGTGCCCAGGGTGTTGCCGCGGGTCATTGCCCTGCCTGAGCGCTTTGGCCGAAAAGGCCGTTCCTTTGTCTCCCTGTCGAGCGTGATTCGGGCCCATTTGTCGGATCTGTTTCCTGGACGCGAGGTGCTGCATTCAGCAGTTTGGTCTGCCCGAGGAGGCGCTCTACCGGGTTCACGGCCCGGTCAATTTGAGCCGCTTGACCCAATTGATCGATCTGGTTGACGATGACGCCTTGATGTGGCCGGCTTACCAAGCCAGTTACCCAACTCAATTGACGGCGGGGCAAGACATATTTGAGCGTCTCAAGCAAGGCGATGTGTGCTTGCACCAGCCTTTTGAAAGCTTTGATGGCGTGCTCGACTTTTTGCGTCAGGCCGTCTCGGATCCCCAGGTTTTGGCCATACGGCAGACGATCTACCGCACCGGGACCGATTCGGAGATGATGAACCTGCTGCGTGAGGCAGTGCGCCAGGGCAAAGAGGTCATGGTGGTGGTCGAACTCAAGGCCCGCTTTGACGAAGAGGCCAATATCAACTGGGCCGAGATGCTCGAGTCTATTGGGGCTCAGGTGGTTTATGGTGTTTTGGGCTTAAAGACCCATGCCAAGATGCTGTTGGTCACTCGGCGCGAGGGGCGTTCGATCAAGCGCTATGCCCATTTATCGACCGGTAATTACAACCCTCGAACCGCACGCTTGTACACCGATGTGAGTTACCTGACTTCAAACCCGGGTCTGACGCTGGACGTCGAACATGTTTTCTACCACCTGGCCAGCCAGACCAAGTTGCCCAAGATGCAATCCCTGCTGGTTGCCCCGCACCAGTTGCATCGCAGCTTCATTGAACGGATTGGTCAGCTGGCCAGGGCTGCTGCTTCGGGGCGGGCGACGCGCTTGGTGGCCAAGATGAATGCTCTGACCGATGGAGACCTGATTCGAGCGCTGATCTCAGCGGGTCAGCAGGGCGTACAAATCGATCTCATCGTCCGCGGCGCTTGCATGTTGCCCGCCCAGTTGTCAGGGCAGACTGACAACATCCGAATTCGTTCGGTCATTGGCCGCTTTCTCGAGCATTCTCGGCTGTTTTATTTCGACGACGGCCAGGAGCAGTCGCTCTATTTGTCCAGTGCCGATTGGATGAATCGCAACATGTTTGGTCGGATTGAATTGGCTTGGCCAGTGAACGACCCGGTCATACGGCAGCGGCTGATCGATGAATGCCTGGTGGCCTATCTGCACGACTCGCGCGATGCGTGGATCTTGGGCAGCGATGGCATCTATGAGATGGTCAAGCCTCCTTTGCGGGGGCGTCGGCAGTCGGCGCAAGGTGCACTCATGGTCCGATACGGCCGTGTGCCCAGCAAGCGGGCTTGAGGGGTGTGGCGTGGACTTGGTTCTGTGGCGTCATGCGCAGGCTCAGGAGATCGAGGCGAGCGAGGATCCGATTGAAAACATCCGGCGTGACATGGCCCGCAGTTTGACTGGGCGGGGCCAAAAGGAGGCTGCCCGCATGGCCAGATGGCTCGATCACCAACTCATCGAGACAGCCAGGATCCTTGTCAGTCCGGCCTTGCGCTGCGAGCAGACTGCGCTCAATCTGGGGCGCAAATTCAAGATTTGTGACCAGTTGGGACCCCAGGGAACGGCCGATGACCTGCTGGCCATTGCCCAATGGCCCGATGCAAAAGCCCCAGTTTTGGTGGTGGGTCATCAGCCCAGCTTGGGCCAGGTGGCCGCCCGTCTGCTGGGCCTGCCGCAGACGGAGCTGTCAGTGCGCAAAGGCGCGGTTTGGTGGTTGCGCTCTCGACTGAGAGATGAACAGCGCCAAACCGTACTTCTGGCAGTGCAGTCGCCCGATCTGCTCTGAGGGGGTTGCCAACCTGAGATCGTGAACGCGCAGCCGGCGAGGGCGGCCAAGCTGCGGCGGTCAAAGGTGACGATCAGGCTTTGGGCCTTCCGGTCTTGATGGCGGGTACGCTGGAGAGGGCACTGAGCAAGGCGGCGTCCGACAAGACGGCAAGCACCATGATGCCAGCGCGCAGAATTTCACTCTTTTTGGGCGATCGGCCCAGGCCGGACGCGCGCTGCTTGAGCGCGTCGATGGCCACGTATTCGGTCTTTGGGATGGTGAAACTGTCTCGCACGAGCTTGGGCTTCTTGACTTTCTCGCTCTTGGGGATTGCTGCGGCTGGCTTGGCCGCTTTGCCGGCATTGACAGGGACCCTGGCAGGGGAGCTCGCAGGCTGTGCTGGCCGTGGCTTGGCGGCTTGTCGAGTGAGCGCTGCGGTATTTAGGGTGCTAACGCGCTTGCGACCAGGCTGGGGGGTCGCGGTGGATCGGCTGGC
>JAJTGH010000076.1 GCA_021299555.1 Comamonadaceae bacterium | reverse complement strand
GTGGTTGGCGACGACGAGGCCAGCCACAAGCTCGAAGCGCTGGTGGCCCGAACCGGTATCCGGCCGCATTTTGGCCGGGATGCGCAGATGCACACCACGGTCAAGCTGCGGGTGATTGGGCGCCAGCAGCAACTGCTGCGCCTGGATTTTGAAAATACGCCCGAGAAGGAACATCTGGCCTCGCAGACCGCCGCTTTTGCGCAACTCCATGGCCAACACGATGCCGTGCTGTTTTCCGACTACGGCAAGGGTGGGCTGGCCCACATCAGCGCCATGATCGAGCAGGCGCGCAGCGCCGGTCGGACCGTGCTGATCGACCCCAAAGGGTCAGACTATTCGCGCTACAAGAACGCCACCGTGATCACACCCAACCGGGCCGAGCTCGAGCAGGTGATCGGCCCCTGGAGCGGCGAGGTACATCTGAGCGAAAAAGTTCAGGCGCTGCGCCGAGAGTTGCAGGTGGGATCTGTGCTGCTCACGCGCAGCGAAGAGGGCATGACGCTGTTTGACGAAGCGGGCTCTGTGCATGTGCCCGCACAGGCGCGCGAGGTGTTTGACGTCACCGGCGCGGGCGACACCGTCATCGCCACGCTGGCCGCCATGCTCGCAGCCGGCCTGAGCCTGCGCGAGGCGGTGCCCATAGCCAACCGGGCTGGCGCCATCGTGGTGGGCAAATTCGGCACCGCCACGGTCAGCTACCAGGAACTGTTCGCCTGAGGGCGTCACGGGAGGGAACACGCCATGCGCATCGTCGTCACCGGCGCGGCCGGATTCATCGGCTCGAACATCGTGCGTGGGCTCAATGCCCGTGGCATCAGCGAGATCATTGCGGTCGATGACCTCACTGAAGGTGACAAGTTCTGCAACCTGGCCGATCTGCAAATAGCCGACTATGTGGACGCCGAAGATTTTTACGAGTTGTTCGAACAAGGCGCCTACGGACAGGTCGAGGCAGTGTTCCACGAGGGCGCTTGCAGCGACACCATGGAGTCCAACGGCAAGTACATGATGGACAACAACTACAGCCTGTCGTGCGAGCTGTTTCATGCCTGTCAGGACCAAGGCACCCGGCTGCTGTATGCCTCGTCTGCGGCCACCTACGGCGGGTCCAGCCAATTTCGCGAGAGCCCCGATTGCGAGAGACCGCTCAACGTGTACGGCTACTCCAAGCTGCTTTTTGATCAACGCATGCGCCGCGAACTCGGCCCCGATTTCGCGCAAGCTGGCACGCAAGTGGCCGGCTTTCGCTACTTCAATGTCTACGGCCCGCGCGAGCAGCACAAGGGTCGCATGGCCAGCGTGGCCTTTCACCAGTACCACCAGTTCCTCAAGGACGGCCGCGTCAAGCTCTTTGGCGCCTATGGCGGGTATGGGCCGGGCGGGCAAATGCGCGATTTTGTGTTCGTGGACGATGTGGTTGCAGTCAATCTCTGGTTTTTTGACAACCCTGAGAAATCCGGCCTGTTCAATCTGGGCAGCGGTCGGGCGCAGGCTTTCAACGACGTCGCTCTGGCGGTGGTGCAGTCGATGCAGCGCCTGAGCGGCCAAACCGGCGCTGCCGATCTGGCGCATGCTGCGCAGCAAGGGCTGATCGAATACGTGGACTTCCCGCCCGCCCTGGTGGGCAAATACCAGTGCTACACGCAAGCGGACCTCAGCGCTTTGCGCCAGGCTGGCTGCGGGCACAGCTTTGCCGACGTAGCCAGTGGCGTGAGCCGCTACATGGAGTGGCTGGCCGCGTCAGGCTCGCAACAGGGCGCTTAGAGCGCGGGATCATGATGGAGCTGAGGTTGATCGCAGCAGGTGTGCAGCGGCGCATCGCCGGTGGGCTGCTGGCCGCGGCACTGAGCTTGGCCGGTATGGGCGCCGCCTGGGCCCAGGTTGATGTGAACCAGGCCACTGAAGCGCAACTTGACGGCATTTTGGGCCTCGGGCCGGCCACCACCCGAAGGATCCTGGCCGAGCGTGACAAGGCCCCATTCAAAAGCTGGCCCGACCTGCTCGCCCGGGTCAAGGGCATCGGCGCTCAGTCGGCGACCAAGCTCTCGGCCAACGGCTTGAACGTCAACGGCTTGGCCTTCGAGCCAGGTCAGCGCAAATAACAGGCGCCGGCCAGTGCCCCCACCCCGTCAGGCGCCGTAGCCTCCGCCACCCGGTGTCTGGATTTCAAACACATCACCGGGCTGCATCTGCGCCTGGGCAATGTGGGCCAGTGTTTCGATCGAGCCGTCTTTGCGCAGCACACGGTTGATACCGGGCGCTCCGGGCTGCCCGCCCGCTGCTCCGAACGCCGGGTGGATCCGGCCGTTGGAGAGAATGGCTGCCGTCATGGGTTCGAGGAATCGGATGCGGCGCACGCCGCCGTCGCCGCCTCGCCAGCGGCCGGCCCCGCCCGAGTCCTTGCGGATTGCGTAACTATCCAAGCGCACCGGGAAACGGAATTCGAGCACCTCCGGGTCGGTCATGCGCGAATTGGTCATGTGGGTCTGCACCACCGCCGTGCCGTCAAAGCCGTCGACCAGAACGCCGTTGGCATCAAAGCGTCCGCCGGCACCGCTGCCACCGGCGATGGTTTCGTAGTACTGGTAGCGCTCGTTGCCAAAAGTGAAGTTGTTCATGGTCGGCTGACTGCCTGCCGTCATGCCAAGCGCACCCAGCAAGGCGTTGGTGATGCAGCTCGACGTCTCCACATTGCCAGCCACCACCGATGCCGGCGGCAAGGGGTTGAGCATCGAGCCCTGCGGGATGATCACCTCCAGGGGTTTGAGGCAACCTGCATTGAGCGGGATGTCGTCATCAACCAGCGAGCGAAACACATACAGCACAGCGGCCATGCACACCGCACGCGGCGCATTGAAGTTGTTGCTCAGCTGAGCGCTGGTGCCTGTGAAGTCGATACAGGCGCTGCGCTGGCCGGGATTGACACGCAACGCCACGGAAATCTGCGCGCCGTTGTCCAGCAGCAATGTGTAGGCACCGTCTTTGAGCCGCGTGATGACCCGCCGCACCGACTCCTCGGCGTTGTCTTGTACATGGTGCATATAGGCCTGCACCACATCCAGGCCAAACTGATCGACCATGCGGCGCAGCTCCTGCACACCTTTTTCGTTGGCTGCGATCTGGGCCTTGAGGTCGGCCAGATTTTGCTGCGGGTTGCGCGACGGGTACTGACCGCTGGCCAGCAGGGCCAGGATCTCGCTCTCGCGCAGCAGGCCCGCCTGCACCAGCTTGAAGTTCTGGATCTGCACGCCCTCCTCTTCAATGCGGGTTGAAAACGGCGGCATGGAGCCGGGCGTGAGGCCACCGACGTCGGCATGGTGTCCGCGCGAACCCACATAAAACACCGGCTCGGCAGACCCGTCGAGAAACACCGGGGTGATCACCGTCACGTCGGGCAGATGGGTGCCGCCATGGTAGGGGTCGTTGAGCACATACACGTCGCCCGGCCGCATGCGCCCGGCGTTGTCGCGTATCACGGTTTGTATGCTTTCGCCCATCGATCCCAGGTGCACAGGCATATGCGGTGCGTTGGCGATTAGGTGGCCTTGGGCGTTGAACAAAGCACACGAAAAATCCAGCCGCTCCTTGATGTTGACCGAGTAGGCGGTGTTTTGCAGCTGCAGCCCCATCTGCTCGGCGATGTTCATGAACAGGTTGTTGAACACCTCCAGCAGCACCGGATCGACCGTGGTGCCCACCGCAAAGCGCACCGCCCTGGGCAGTCGGCGCTCGAGCACGATGTGATCGAGCGCGGTCACGCAAGCGGTCCAATCGGGCTCGACCACCGTGGTGGCGTTTTTCTCGGCAATGATGGCTGGCCCCGGCACCTCATCGCCGGGCCGCAAGTCCTCACGAACCACCAGCGCCGCGTCGTGCCATGCGCCACCACTGAACATGCGCAGCTTTTCCCGTACCGGCACCTGGCGTCCAGGCTCCAGGCGATGGCTTTTTTCTGTGGGCGCGTCGCCCGCCACCACCGCCTCGACCGAGACGGCCTCCGCGACCAGACGCTTGCCCGTCATCAAGAAAGCAAAACGCTGGCGATAGGCCTGCTCGAACGCTGTTTCAATCGACGCCAAATCACCAAAGGGTACAACCAGGGCAGAGTCGGTGCCCTCGTAGCGCACGTGCACACGCCGATGCACCACAACCGGCGAGTGGCTCAAGTGCTGCCCCATCAGGGCGCCCTCTGCCTGCGCGGCCAGGGATTCGAGCTGCGCCGCCATCAGCGGCCAAACCTGAGGCTGCAACACCTGTTCGACCGCCTGCTCGCGGATCAAATTCTGGTCGGCCAGGCCCATGCCGTAGGCAGAGAGCACACCGGCCAGGGGATGCACCAGCACCCGGCTCATGCCCAGGGCATCGGCCACCAGGCAGGCATGCTGGCCGCCAGCACCGCCGAAGCACTGAAGGGTGTAGCGCGTGACGTCGTAGCCGCGCGCCACCGAGATCTTCTTGATCGCATTGGCCATCTGCTGCACCGCGATCTGAATAAAGCCCTCGGCCACGTCTTCGGCGCTGCGGCCGATCTCGCCGGCCAGGGCAGCAAATTTTTCGTGCACCGCATTGGCGCTCAGCGCCTCCTGGCCCGATGGTCCGAACACCTGGGGAAACCAATGTGGCACGATCTTGCCCAACATGACGTTGGCATCGGTCACGGCCAGCGGCCCACCTCTGCGGTAGCAGGCTGGACCCGGATTGGCACCGGCACTTTGCGGACCGACCCGAAAGCGGGCCCCGTCGAACGACAAGATGGAACCGCCACCGGCGGCCACCGTGTGGATGCTCATCATGGGCGCGCGCATGCGCACGCCGGCCACCTGAGTTTCAAACTCGCGCTCGAACTCACCAGCGAAGTGCGACACATCGGTGGAGGTGCCGCCCATGTCAAAGCCGATCACCTTCTTGCAATCGGCCAGCTCGGCCGTACGGGCCATACCGACTATGCCTCCGGCCGGACCTGACAAGATCGCGTCCTTGCCGGCAAAGGCCTGCGCGTCGGCCAGACCGCCGGAAGACTGCATGAAAAACAGCTTGACGCCCGGCATCTCGCTGGCCACCTGATCCACATAACGGCGCAAGATGGGCGAAAGATACGCGTCAACCACCGTGGTGTCTCCGCGGCTGACGAACTTCATCATCGGGCTGGTCTGGTGACTGGTACTGACCTGCGTGAAACCGACTTCGCGCGCCAGGCGCGCCGCCGCCTGCTCGTTCGCGGTGTAGCGGTAGCCGTGCATGAAAACAATGGCAACACTGCGCAAGCCGGCGTCATGGGCCGCCCACAGGCGCTCGCGCAGATGCGCCTCGTCCAACGGCTCGACCACCTCGCCATGGGCGCCCACGCGCTCATGGGCCTCAATCACCCGCTGGTACAGCAATTCGGGCAGCACGATCTGCCGGTCGAACAGCCGCGGGCGGTTCTGGTAGGCGATGCGCAGCGCATCGCGAAAGCCGCGGGTTGTGACCAGCAAGGTGGGCGCGCCCTTGCGCTCGAGCAAGGCGTTGGTGGCCACGGTCGTACCCATCTTGACGCATTCGACCTGCTCGGACCTGACCGGCTCGTCGGGCTTCAAGCCCAACAGATGCCGGATGCCAGCGACTGCGGCATCCCGGTAATGCTCGGGGTTTTCGCTCAGCAGTTTGTGGGTGACCAGGCTGCCATCGGGGCGCTTGCCCACAATGTCGGTGAAGGTGCCGCCGCGATCGATCCAGAATTGCCAGCGGGATGGGGTGGGTATTGCGCTCATGGAACAAGCATGTTAGCGGCAGCCGGCCGGCGGTCAGGCTCTCAGGGGAATCACCCATCACCGAGGCGCCCCATCTGATCTAAAGTGGGCGTCTGGCCAGTGCGCTGCTGCAGCGTACGGTGCGGGCATGCGGCCTGCCCGGCCACAACACCTTATGAGCATACTCAGGAGTTCTTCATGAATCGTCGCACCCTGCCCTTGATTCTGGCCGCCCTGGCCGGCCTGACTGGTCTGGCTCAAGCCCAAACCAAATGGGATCTGCCGGCCGCCTACCCGGCCACCAACTTTCACACCGTCAATCTGAACCAGTTCGCCGCCGACATTGACAAGGCCTCCGGCGGCAAGCTCAAGATCACCGTACATCCAAACGCATCGCTGTTCAAAGCCCCCGAGATCAAGCGCGCGGTGCAAGGCGGCCAGGCGCAGATCGGCGAGATCCTGATGGTCAACTTCCAGAACGAGTGGCAAGTCTGGGGCGCCGACGGCATTCCCTTCATGGCCACCAGCTATGACGACGCCATGAAACTGTGGCGCGTTCAAAAGCCACTGGTTGACAAGAAGCTGGCCGAGCAGGGCATGATGGCCCTGTATGCGGTGCCGTGGCCCCCGCAGGGCATCTACAGCAAGAAGCCGCTCAATTCAGCCGCCGACCTCAAGGGCATCAAATGGCGTGCCTACAGCCCGGCCACCGCCCGCATCGCAGAGCTGGTGGGCGCCCAGCCGGTCACGGTGCAGGCGGCCGAGGTCAGCCAGGCGTTTGCCACCGGTGTGACCGAGAGCATGATGTCCAGCGGCTCGACCGGCGCCGACGCCAAGCTGCACGAGCACGTGAAGTTCTGGTACGACACCCAGGCCTGGCTGCCCAAGAACCTGGTCATCGTCAACCGCGCGGCCTTCAACGCACTGGACAAAGCCACCCAGGACGCGGTGATGAAAGCCGCGGCCGAGGCCGAAGTGCGTGGCCTGGCCGAAAGCAAAAAGGCCAATGGCGCCTCGCTCAACGTCCTGAAGGCCGGTGGCATGCAGATCCTGCCACCGCCCGCACAACTGACCACCGACATGAAGAAAGTCGGCGACACCCTTCTGACCGAATGGCTGGGCAAGTCGGGCACAGAGGGCCAGCAGTTGGTTGAGGCCTTCCGGCGCTAAGCACTTCACCCGTGCGCCGATTGCTCGACGGGCTCTACAGTGCAGCGGCCGCAGTGGCGGCCGCTTTCATGGTGGGGCTGCTGATCATGGTGCTGTTGTCCATAGCCGGAAGACAGCTCGGATTTCACCTGCCCGGCACCGACGCCTATGCGGGCTACCTGATGGCTGGCAGTGGTTTTCTGGCACTGGCCCACACGCTCAAGCGGGGCGAGCACATCCGCGTGACCCTCCTGTTGCATCACCTCTCGGGCCGAGCCCGACGGGCCATGGAGCTGTGGGCCCTGGGGGCAGGGGCCCTGCTGGCCATGCTGTTTGCCTGGTACAGCGTGAGGCTGGCCTGGCAGTCGCACCTGTTCAATGACATCTCCACCTCCAACGACGCCACCCCGCTTTGGCTGCCGCAGCTGGGCATGGCATTGGGCGCTGTCGTGATGGCGCTGGCCTGCATGGACGAGTGGGTGCTCGAGTGGCGCGGTCTGCGTCAAGCCGAATCAAGCACTGAGGCGCTTCGCAATGAGTGATTTGGCCATTACCGCCCTGCTGGTGATCTCGCTGTTCCTGATCCTGGGCAGCGGGGTCTGGATCGGTCTGACCCTCTCAGGCGTGGCCTGGATAGGCATGCAGCTGTTTTCATCGCGACCGGCCGGTGACGCCATGGCCGTGACCATCTGGGGATCGGCCTCGAGCTGGACGCTGACCGCCCTGCCCCTGTTCATCTGGATGGGTGAGATCCTGTTTCGCACCCGGCTGAGCAACGATATGTTCAAGGGGCTGGCCCCCTGGATGCACGGCCTGCCAGGGCGATTGCTGCACACCAACGTGGTGGGCTCGACCATCTTTGCTGCCGTCTCTGGCTCGAGCGCGGCCACCTGCGCCACCATCGGCAAGATGACCCTGCCCGAACTGGCTCGGCGCGGCTATCCAGAGCATTTGGTGGTCGGCTCGCTGGCCGGGGCCAGCACCCTGGGCCTGTTGATTCCGCCCTCGATCATCATGATCGTCTATGGCGTGACGGCCGAGGTTTCCATTGCCAAGCTGTTCATTGCCGGCGTGCTGCCGGGGCTCATGTTGGCGATGCTGTTTTCAAGCTACATCATCGGCTGGTCCCTGCTGCACCCCGATGCGATTCCGCGCGAGGACAGCAGGCCAACCCTGATGGAAAAACTGGCCGCCTCGCGGCATCTGATCCCGGTGGTTCTGCTCATCATCAGCGTACTGGGTTCAATTTACGGCGGCGTGGCCACTGCCACCGAGGCGGCAGCCGTTGGTGTGGTTGGCGCGCTGATTTTGTCGGCCCTGCAGGGCTCGCTGAACTGGGCCAGCTTTCGCGACTCGCTCATGGGCGCCACGCGTCTTTATTGCATGATTGCTCTGATCTTGGCGGGCGCGGCCTTCCTGACGCTGAGCATGGGCTACATCGG
Source organism: Comamonadaceae bacterium (assembly GCA_021299555.1). Lineage (GTDB taxonomy): Bacteria > Pseudomonadota > Gammaproteobacteria > Burkholderiales > Burkholderiaceae_C > Polaromonas. The sequence continues at coordinate 3,446 of JAJTGH010000076.1, read as the reverse complement.
TTTGCCGCGGCACTTGGCCGAATGGATCAGCTCGCTGGGGCTGAGCCCTGGCCAGCTGATCCTGGTGCTGGCCATCTTCTACATCATCCTGGGCTGTTTTTTGGACGGTATTTCCATGGTGGTGCTGACCATGGGCGTCTTGATGCCCAGCATACAAGCGGCTGGTATCGATCTGATCTGGTTCGGGATTTTCATCGTATTGGTGGTCGAGATGGCACAGATCACCCCGCCGGTGGGCTTTAACCTGTTCGTGCTGCAAGGCATGACCGGCCGCCATCTGCTGTGGATCGCCCGAGTGACCTTGCCCATGTTCATCATGATGGTGGTGGCCGTGGCCCTGATCTACGCCTTCCCGGTCATAGTGACCTGGCTGCCCAAACAGATGATGTGAAGCCGGCTTGGCTCACGCTGGTTTCAAGAAAACCAGGCCGTCCCGAAGCGCCGCGCGCTAAATGGGCCCGGGTCAATCGGCGGCGCCTCGCCCAGCATCAGGGCGGCCAACACCTCGCCACTGCCCGGCCCGGTTGAAAATCCAATGTGCTGATGTCCGAGGGCCAGCCAGACGCCGACCTGACCCGGCGCGGCATCGAGCATGGGTCGGCTGTCTGGCAGCGTGGGCCGACTGCCCAGCCAGGGCTGGGGATCGAGCGCTGCTCCCAGCGGCAGCAACTGCCGCACCGCGGCCTCGGCGCGTTGCAGCATCTTTGAACTCGGTGGTGCCGATGCATCGTCCAACTCGACGCCAGTGGTCAGGCGCATGCCCGCGCGCATGGGCGAGAGCACGCAGGCCGCCGCGGTGTCATAAATCGGGCGCCGCAGGCCAGCCCCCTGCCAGGCATAGTGCATGTGGTATCCCCGCTCATGGAGCATCGGCAAGCGCCAGCCCCACTGCGCCCGCAGAAACTCGCGCGCCCAGGGTCCAGCCCACGCCGCGCTGCATCAGGCTGTGGGCCAGGGCGCGCACCACCGCACCCGGCTCATCGACCGAAGCGGCACCGCGTACCCACAGGCCATGGCTGAAGCCCTGGCGCAAGTCCGGCTCGAGCTCTTGCAAGCCACCCGCATCCAGAGCCTCGCACGACAGACCATGCGCCGCATAAAGCCCGCGCGCCCAGGCCGCGCCCTGCCAAGCCTGCGCCGAGCGGTACAAAAACAGCCATCCCTCGTCGCGCCAATGATGCTGCGCCGCCGCCTGCGCCAGCCACTGACGGTGCAGCGGGCGCGAGAGGGAGATCAGCCCGTGCAAGGCCTGCGCCGTTTGGGGCAGAACCGACGCCCGGGCGTGGGCCAAAAAGGCCGCGACCGCCGACCAGCGGGCCAGCACATGCCGGTGTCGCAGCCTGACGCCCGGGTGACGGCCTGTCAGGATGTTCGGTAACTGGGCCCACAGGCCCGGGTGGTTAATTGGCAGCAAAGAAGTGGGCGAGACGATGCCGGCGTTGCCGTGGCTGGTTTGCGATCCAGGCTCGCAGCGGTCAATCAATTGCACATCCAGGCCCCTGCGCTGCAAGGCCCACGCGCAGGCTACGCCCACCATGCCCGCACCGATCACCGCAACGCGCATGTCATCTCCAGCCGACGCTTGCCTGCAAGTGCGGGCTCTTTCGTGTCATGATCTTTCATCCCCGCATGATAGACACAGACCCCCCCTGGCCCCGTGCCAGCAACCTCAGCCGCTCGCAAAGCGCACCGGACACCAGCTCGCACCCCAACCCGCTGGTGGGTGTGATCATGCTCGACACCCGCTTTCCCAGGCCACCCGGAGACCTGGGCCAGTTGCAAACCTACCAGCGCGCTGGCCTTGCGGCGCGCGTGCTGAGGGTGCCGCAGGCCAGTGCCATGCGGGTCGTCAAGCAGGCCGACCCGACGCTCCTCAAGCCCTTCCTGGATGCCGCCATGACCCTGGTCGCAGAAGGCGCCACGCTGATCACCACCACCTGTGGCTTCCTGGCGCGCCACCAGAAAGCCTTGCAGGCGGCGGTACCGGTGCCGGTGTACACGTCGAGCCTGTTGTGGTGCAGGCACCTGCCCGGCTGCGGCATCTTGACCTTCGATGCGGCCAGCCTGAGCGTCGATGTGCTCGAAGGCGCCGAAGTGCCCCCGGGCACGCCAATGGCAGGTCTTGAACCGGGATGCGAGATGCACCGAGCGATTTTGGAAGACATCCCCGAGATGGACCTGGCGCAGGTGCAATCCAATGTGGTGCAAGCGGCTCAGCGTTTGGTCAGAGACCACCCACAGCTTCACCACATCGTGCTCGAATGCGGCAACATGCCGCCTTACCGCCAGGCCGTGGTCCAGGCCACGGGTCGCACCGTGCATGATCTGCAAACCCTGCTGCTTGATCGGTTGGGCAAGACATGAGGGCACGCGCGGTTTGCAGGTGTGCTGCGACCGAACAGGAGCCTTATTGCCGCCAAGCCCCCACCTAAAATCATTGCACCATGCAAACGGTCCTCGCCATCTGTGTCGGCGCCAGCCTGGGTGCACTGGCACGCTGGCAGCTCGGGCTATGGCTCTCGCACGGCGGTCTGATTGCCTGGGGCACTTTGGCCGCCAACCTGATTGGCGGCTTTTTGGTGGGCTTGGCCATCGGGGCGATCAATGCCCGACCCGAGCTCGACCCGGTCTGGCGCCTTTTTCTGATCACCGGCTTTCTGGGCGGGCTGACCACTTTTTCGAGCTTCTCGGCCGAGGTGATGAGCGAGCTGGCTGAAGGCCGACTGGGCCTGGCCTTATTCACCGCCCTGGCCCACCTGATCGGCTCGCTCGTGTTGACCTGGCTGGGCCTCAAGCTCGTGGCCTGGTGGGCAAGCTGACGCGAATGAGGTTAGGGGTTAGGGCTCAGCGGCGTACGCCGCAAACCAGCACGCCCGGGTCGTTGTGCACCACTGCTCGCTCGTTTTTGGCGTGGGCCACCTGCATGTCGCGCGGCAAGGTCACACCGTTCTTGACCGCCAGCACCTCGGCCATGATGGACACGGCAATTTCAGCCGGCGTCTTGCTACCGATGTAAATACCGATCGGTCCGCGCAGTCGATCGATCTGCGCCGGCGTGAGGCCAAAGTGTTCGATCATGCGCTGATGCCGGGCGTCGTTGTTGCGGCGCGAGCCAATGGCGCCGACATAAAAAGCGTCGGTGTTCAAGGCCTCGAGCAGGGCCAGATCGTCAAGCTTGGGATCGTGCGTGAGCGCGATGACGCAGCTGCGCCGATCGGCCCGAAAAGCCGTCACCACATCGTCGGGCATCTCGCTGCTCATCTGCACGCCGGCCACCGACCAGGCGCCCCGGTATTCCTCGCGCGGATCACATACGGTCACTGCAAAGCCCGAGAACAGGGCCATGGTGGCCAGGTATTCGGTGAGCTGACCGGCACCAATGAGCAGCATGCGGTACTCGGGGCCGAAGGTGTTGACCAACTCAAGCTCTGTGAGCGCGAGCTCGG
>JAJTGH010000075.1 GCA_021299555.1 Comamonadaceae bacterium | reverse complement strand
AGATCACCCCGTGGCGATTTGATGGCTCTGGAAAAGCTGTTGGAGGCCTGCGCATGAACCGTCGTCATCTTCTTTATGGGGCGGCTGCCGGTGGCGCAGCGCTGGCAGGTTTGGGCTTGGCCTGGCGCTTGCACCGACCTGCTGCGATGGCTGCACCTGCAGATCCGGCTTTTTGGGCAGCGACACTGGACACGCCTTCTGGCGCGCCGCTGGCCCTGGCGAGCCTTCGTGGCAAGCCCTTGCTGGTGAATTTTTGGGCCACCTGGTGTCCTCCTTGCGTTGAAGAATTGCCTCTTCTTGACGCTTTCTATCAACAAAACCGATCAAAAGGCTGGCAAGTTCTTGGAATCGCCATTGATCAGCCCAGCGCGGTGCGCCGTTGGCTCGAGCGCTCGCCGCTGTCGTTTGCGGTGGCTCTGGGCGGCTTGGAGGGTTCGGAGATGAGCAGACGTCTGGGCAATGCGGCCGGCGGTTTGCCGTTTTCGGTCTTGTTTTCTGCGGGCGCCCAAGTCATGGACCGCAAGCTCGGACAGTTGTCTCAGGCCGATCTGAGCGCCTGGGCGGCGCGAATTTGAGCCTGCAGATGCTCATTTTGCAGGCTTTGTCTTTTATCTCTTTGAATTTAGTCCTTAAATAGAATTAAAATTTCTACAAAGCGAGACATTTTGGTTCTTTGAGCGAGTCTGTTTGCTGCAGCTGGCCTCATCGGGCCGAACCGGGACAGATTTTCTGGATTCAAAATATCTGGTAATCACTGCAAATAAACTTAAATTGATCATTTTTGGCGGTAAATCTGTCCAAATGATGGTTTTCGGCGCGACAATGCACCATTTCAATGCGTCACCTCTTGACCCATGGCAGCCGCGGCTGGCCCAAGGGCCCAGTGACGGGGCAGCACACCAAACGGGCTGGTTCACAGCCCTCTGAAGCGGAGGAGTAAAGATGGATCTGCGCAAGCTCAAGACTTTGATCGATTTGGTTTCGGAGTCCAATGTTTCGGAACTGGAGATCACCGAAGCCGAGGGCAAGGTCAGGATCGTCAAGGGCGGTGGTGTACCCATGGTCGTGCAAGCGCCCATGGTCATGCCGGCGGCTGCTGCTGCGGTGGTACCTGCGCCGGTCGTTGAGGCGGCCGCTGCGCCTGCGGCCGCACCGGTCTCGAGCGAGACCGAGCCCACAGGCCATGCGGTCAAGTCGCCCATGGTCGGTACGTTTTACCGGGCAGCCAGTCCGGGTGCCAAGCCTTTTGTGGAGATCGGCAGCCAGGTCAAGGAAGGCCAGACGATCTGCATCATTGAGGCCATGAAAATTCTCAACGAGATCGAGGCCGACAAGTCCGGCACCGTCACCCAGGTCCTGTGCGAAAACGGCCAGGCGGTGGAATACGGGCAGCCCATGCTCATCATCGAGTGACGGGCGCGTCCATGTTCAAGAAGATACTGATCGCCAACCGCGGCGAAATTGCCCTGCGCATCCAGCGCGCGTGCCGTGAAATGGGCATACAGGCGGTCATGGTGTACTCCGAGGCCGACCGCGACGCCAAGTACGTCAAGCTCGCCGATGAGGCGGTGTGCATCGGCCCGGCGCCCTCAGCGCAGAGCTACCTCAACATGCCGGCCATCATTTCAGCGGCCGAGGTCACCGATGCCGAGGCCATTCATCCAGGCTATGGTTTTTTGAGCGAGAACGCCGACTTTGCCGAGCGTGTGGAAAAAAGTGGCTTTCAGTTCATTGGACCGACGCCCGAGTCCATTCGCATCATGGGCGACAAGGTGTCGGCCAAGCAGGCCATGATCAAGGCCGGCGTGCCCTGCGTGCCAGGCTCTGAAGGCGCTTTGCCGGACGACCCGGTGGTGATCAAGCGCACCGCCCGTGCGGTGGGTTACCCGGTCATCATCAAGGCGGCCGGCGGTGGCGGCGGCCGAGGCATGCGGGTGGTACACACCGAGGCGGCCCTGATCCACGCGGTGCAGACCACCAAGGCCGAGGCCGGTGCGGCCTTTGGCAACCCGGAGGTCTACATGGAGAAATTCCTGCAGAACCCCCGTCACGTTGAAATTCAGGTGCTGGCCGATCAGTACAAAAACGCAGTCTGGCTTGGCGAGCGCGATTGCTCCATGCAGCGGCGCCACCAGAAGGTGATCGAAGAGGCGCCGGCGCCCGGTATTGCCCGCAAGCTGATTGAAAAAATCGGCGAGCGCTGCGTCGCGGCCTGCAAAAAGATCGGCTACCGGGGCGCTGGCACGTTCGAGTTTCTCTATGAAAACGGTGAGTTTTACTTCATCGAGATGAACACCCGCGTGCAGGTGGAGCACCCAGTTACCGAGCTCGTCACCGGTGTGGACATCGTCAAAACCCAGATCATGGTGGCCGCCGGTCTGAAGTTGCCATTTACGCAGCGACAGATCGAGATCAAGGGCCATGCGATCGAGTGCCGGATCAACGCCGAAGACCCCTACAAGTTCACGCCCTCGCCCGGGCGCATCACGGCCTGGCATGCCCCGGGCGGGCCGGGTGTGCGGGTTGATTCGCACATTTATGCCAACTACTTTGTGCCACCAAACTATGACTCGATGATCGGCAAGATCATTGTGCATGGCGACACGCGCGAGCAGGCCCTGGCGCGCATGCGATCGGCCCTGATCGAGACCGCCGTCGAGGGCATCACCACAAATATTGCCTTGCACCGCGAGTTGATGGTTGACGCCAAATTCATGGACGGTGGCACCAACATCCACTATCTCGAAGAGTGGCTGTCCAAGCGTCAGCGCTGAAGACGCGATGGAGTTGACCGAACTGGTGTTGCTGGCGCCGGCCGACAGGGTCGAGGTGCTGAGCGATGCGCTGGAGGCTTTGGCTGCGCTGAGCGTTTCGGTGGAAGACGCCGATGCGCACACCGATGCAGAGCAGGCGCTTTTTGGTGAACCAGGCATGCCGCCGCCGCTATCGTCCTGGCGGCGCTCGCGGGTGGTCGCGCTGTTTGATTCGGCGCAGGCCGCACGGGACGCGGCCGACTTGTTGGCTCCACAGGACTTTTTTGAAGACTGCTCCTGCGTGTCCGTGGCCGCTGTGCCGCAGCAAGACTGGGTGCGGCTGACACAGTCTCAGTTTGCTCCGGTGTCCATCACCGAAAGCTTCTGGATCGTGCCGACCTGGCACGATCCACCCCCGCAAGCGCGGCAGGTGATCCGGCTCGATCCGGGGCTGGCCTTTGGCACCGGCACGCATCCGACCACGCGCATGTGCTTGCGATGGCTGGCAGGCGGCCTGCCTCAACAGGCGGGGCGGGTGCAGCCCTTGGGGCGCGTGCTCGACTACGGCTGCGGCTCGGGCATTTTGGCCATCGGTGCGGCCAAGTTCGGTGCCGCGCCCATCGATGCGGTGGACATTGATGAGGCCGCGGTTCAATCGAGCGTCGCAAACGCGCAGGCCAACGGTGTCGTGCTGCAGGCCGGCATGCCCGACCTTGCCCAGGGGCGTTACAACACTGTGCTGGCCAATATCCTGGCCACACCGCTGAAGGTTTTGGCGCCTCTGCTGTGCGGCCATGTGGATGCCGGTGGCACTCTGGTGCTGGCCGGCATCTTGGAGCGCCAGGCCGAAGAATTGAAGGCCGCATACGCACCGTATTGCCGGCTTGAGGTGGCTGACGTGCAAGACGGATGGATCTTGATGACCGCCCAGCTGTGACGGCCAAGGGCGTTGCGCCCTTGCGCCCTCTACAATTTGCCCCACCTGCTGGCGACCATGGATTGGTCGCTTTTGTTTTCATGCCTTCGTGGCATGACTGTTGACTTTCTGGACTTTGACCATGCCTGCCCTGATTTGCGGATCCCTTGCGTTTGACACCATCATGAATTTTCCAGGGCGCTTTGCGCAGCAGATCCTGCCCGAGCAGCTGCACATTTTGAACGTGTCGTTTTTGGTGCCTGACCTGCGGCGCGAGTTCGGCGGATGTGCGGGCAATATCGCCTACAGCTTGCATCAGCTCGGCGGCGTGCCTTTGCCCATGGCCACCGTGGGCAGCGACGGCGCCGGTTACGCAGCTCGCTTGCAGTCCATGGGCATCAGCACCGAGTTCATTCGCGAACTGGCGCAAAGCTACACCGCGCAGGCCATGATCATGACCGATCAGGACAACAACCAGATCACCGCCTTTCACCCTGGCGCCATGGGTTGGGCGCACGAGACGCGCATTGAGCCGCGGGCCGACATCAAGCTGGCCATCATTTCGCCCGATGGGCGAGACGCCATGCAGCAGCATGCCGAGCAGTTGCACGCGGGCGGCATCCCTTTCGTTTTTGATCCGGGGCAGGGCCTGCCCATGTTCAATGGCGATGAGCTGGCGCGTTTTGTGAACATGGCCACCTGGGTCACGGTCAATGACTACGAAGGGCGTATGCTCGCCGAGCGCATGGGCGTGTCGATCGCCGAGATTTCCAAGCGGGTCGAAGGCTTGGTTGTCACACTTGGCGGGGAAGGCTGTGAGGTCTGGATCGACGGCCGCAAGACGCTGGTCGACCCGGTCAAGGCCAATCAAGTGGTTGACCCGACCGGCTGCGGCGATGCCTTTCGCGGCGCGCTGCTTTTTGGGCTCGAACGCGGCTGGTCGCTTGAGCGCTGCTGTGAGCTGGGCAATCGGGTGGGCGCGCACAAGATCGCCACGCCGGGCTGTCAGAACTACACGCTCGATCACCTGCGACCGGCTTGAGTCATTGGGCCTTTGCGCGCATGAAAAAGCCCAACATCTTGCGATGTTGGGCTCAGGGCAGAATTACCTTACTGCTCAGGGCTTGCCGGCCGTGGGAAACGGCCAGGCGGCTTGCGGGTTCAGAGTGGTCTGAGCCGCAGGGGCAGCCGGGGCAGCGGGTGCTTTGGCAGCAGGCTTCTTGGCAGCCTTTTTGGCAGCAGGTTTTTTCGCAGCTTTCTTGGCAGCAGGTTTCTTGGCGGCCTTCTTGGCGGCAGGCTTCTTAGCAGCCTTTTTGGCAGCAGCTTTCTTGGCCGGAGCCTTTTTAGCTGCAGCTTTTTTCGCTGCTGGCTTCTTGGCCGCTACCTTTTTGGCAGCCGGCTTCTTGGCGGCTACTTTCTTGGCAGGTGCCTTTTTGGCCGGAGCCTTTTTGGCGGCCGGCTTCTTGGCGGCTACCTTTTTCGCTGCAGGCTTCTTAGCAGCGGCCTTCTTCGGTGCAGCTTTCTTGGCTGCGGGTTTTTTTGCAGTTGCCATAGTTTTCTCCTTGATCACATTGCAAAGAGCACTTCACGGTGGGAGACCGCGAAGCGATCCGCGGCGTTGGGCTCCCCAAAGGGGCCCAGCGCCGCGAACACGGTAAAGCCAGCGCTCGCTTGCTCTTGGGCAAGTTGACGGGCTGACTTGTAATTGGGTTGCATAGTCTTGCACAAGTGGGTCTGTTGGATGCTTCAATCCCAGGACAGTGCGCCACCGGATTGGTATTCGATCACGCGTGTTTCGAAGAAGTTACGTTCCTTCTTCAGATCGATCATCTCGCTCATCCAGGGAAAGGGATTTTCTTCATTGGGGAACAGGGCCTCCAGACCAATCTGCGTGGCCCGGCGGTTGGCGATGTAGCGAAGGTAGCCCTTGAACATGGACGCGTTCAGACCGAGCACCCCACGCGGCATGGTGTCTTCGGCGTAGCGGTACTCGAGTTCAACCGCCTTCATGAACAAAGCCTTGATCTCGGCCTTGAACTCGTTGGTCCACAGATGAGGATTTTCGAGCTTGAGTTGATTGATCAGGTCGATGCCGAAATTGCAGTGCATGGACTCATCGCGCAGGATGTACTGGTACTGCTCTGCAGCGCCCGTCATCTTGTTCTGGCGTCCGAGTGCGAGGATCTGGGTAAAGCCCACGTAGAAAAACAGACCCTCCATGAGGCAAGCAAACACGATGAGCGACTTGAGCAGGGTCTGGTCGGTCTCGGGTGTGCCTGTTTTGAAGTTCGGATCCATGATCGCCTCAATGAAGGGGATCAGGAATTGGTCCTTGTCGCGAATGGACTGGACTTCGTTGTAGGCGTTGAAGATTTCGCTCTCATCGAGGCCAAGCGACTCGACGATGTACTGATAAGCGTGGGTGTGGATGGCCTCTTCAAAGGCTTGCCTGAGCAGGAACTGCCGGCACTCAGGGGCCGTGATGTGGCGGTAAGTGCCCAGCACGATGTTGTTGGCCGCCAGCGAGTCGGCCGTGACAAAAAAGCCCAGGTTGCGCATGACGATGCGACGCTCGTCTTCGGTCAGCCCGTTGGGGTCTTTCCAAAGCGCAATGTCGCGCGTCATGTTCACTTCTTGCGGCATCCAGTGGTTGGCACAGGTGGCGAGGTATTTTTCCCAGGCCCACTTGTACTTGAAAGGCACCAGTTGGTTCACGTCGGTCTGGGCGTTGATGATGCGCTTGTCAGACACTTTGATGCGCCGCCCTGCGGCTGGTGCAGCAGGGGCCACAGGGGCAACGGGCGCAATCGCTCCATCGTCGAGCATGCGAGCGACCATCACCGCTGGCGCTGTGGGGGGAAGCTCAACCGGACGGCCAGAGGGCAGGCCGCCAACGCTTTGCACAGAGGGTTTGACTTCTTCGTCCCAGGACAACATACAAAAATCCAATTCTTCCGATTGTAGAAAGGTGCGCGAATAAAGGAAATGAAATCCTTCGTTTAGCCCCTAAAACCTGTTGCTCAATTGCATCGTGCGATCACGGCGCTGCCTCATCTGCTTTACTGACAGGCTTCGCAGCCTGGATCATCAATGCCGCAAAACTTGATGTCGGTTGCCGGTGAGCTTTCCATTTGCACGCGCGCAGCGGCCGCTGCAGCTTCGATCGCGCTGGGCGCTGCCGCGGCCATTACGGCTGCGGGCGCGCCCGAGGACACCGCATTGAGGTTGCCTGCTTGCACCGTGGATTTCTCGGCGTGCGTGGCAGCCATGGTGCGCAGGTAGTAGGTGGTCTTCAAGCCACGCAGCCAAGCCAGCTTGTAGGTGTCGTCCAGCTTCTTGCCTGAGGCGCCGGCCATGTAGATGTTGAGCGACTGCGCCTGATCGATCCACTTTTGGCGGCGGGCGGCCGCCTCGACGATCCAGGTCGGCTCGATTTCAAAAGCGGTGGCGTAAAGCGCCTTGATCTCTTGGGGCACGCGGTCGATCGGGCGCAAGGAGCCGTCGAAATGCTTGAGGTCAACAACCATGACCTCATCCCACAAACCCAGGCGCTTCAAGTCCCGCACCAGATAGGCGTTGATCACGGTGAACTCGCCCGACAGGTTGGACTTGACCGACAGGTTGCCAAAGCACGGTTCGATGCAGGCATCGACGCCAATGATGTTGGAGATGGTCGCTGTGGGTGCAATGGCCACGCAGTTGGAATTGCGCATACCGTCCTGAGCAATTTTCTTGCGCAGCGCGTCCCAGTCCAGCGTGCTCGAGCGGTCCACTTCCAGGTAGCCCCCGCGCTGTCTGGCCAGCAGATCGAGTGTGTCGGAGGGCAAGATGCCCTGGTCCCAGAGCGAACCCTTGTAGCTGGAGTACTTTCCCCGCTCCTTGGCCAGCTCTGTCGACGCCCAGTAGGCGTGGTAGCACACTGCTTCCATGGATTTGTCGGCAAAGTCCACCGCCTCTTGACTGGCGTAGGGGATGCGCAATTCATAGAGGCTGTCCTGGAAGGCCATGATGCCCAGGCCCACAGGGCGGTGGCGCATGTTGGAGTCACGTGCTTTTTTGACCGCGTAGTAATTGATGTCGATCACGTTGTCGAGCATCCGCATGGCGGTGGTGATGGTCTTCTTGAGCTTGTCGTGATCGATCTGGCCGTCTTTGAGGTGACGCACCAAGTTGACCGAGCCCAGGTTGCAGACGGCCGTTTCGCTGTCGCTGGTGTTGAGCGTGATCTCTGTGCACAGGTTGGACGAGTGCACCACGCCAGCGTGCTGCTGCGGGGAGCGCACATTGCAGGCGTCTTTGAAAGTGATCCAGGGGTGGCCGGTCTCGAACAGCATCGAGAGCATCTTGCGCCACAAGTCGGTGGCTGGCACCTTGCGGCTGGGCTTGATCTGCCCGCTCTCGGCCAGTGCTTCGTAGGCGGTGTAGGCCTTCTCGAAGGCCTGGCCGTAGAGGTCGTGCAGGTCGGGGCAATCCGAGGGCGAGAACAGCGTCCAGTGTCCTTTTTCCATGACCCGGCGCATGAACAGGTCAGGGATCCAGTTGGCCGTGTTCATGTCGTGAGTGCGGCGGCGATCGTCCCCCGTGTTTTTGCGCAACTCCAGGAATTCTTCAATGTCCAGGTGCCAGGTCTCCAGATAGGTGCACACCGCACCCTTGCGTTTGCCGCCCTGGTTGACGGCCACGGCCGTGTCGTTGACCACTTTGAGGAAAGGCACCACACCTTGCGATTCACCATTGGTGCCCTTGATGTGCGAGCCCAGGGCGCGCACGCGCGTCCAGTCGTTGCCCAAGCCGCCGGCAAACTTAGAGAGCAGCGCGTTTTCCTTGATCGACTCGTAAATGCCGTCCAGGTCGTCGGGCACCGTGGTCAGGTAGCAGCTCGACAGCTGTGAGCGCAGCGTGCCGCTGTTGAACAGGGTGGGTGTGCTCGACATGAAGTCGAAAGACGAGAGCAGCTCATAAAACTCGATGGCGCGTGCTTCGCGGTCGATCTCGTTGAGAGACAGGCCCATGGCCACGCGCATGAAGAAGGCTTGAGGCAGTTCGATGCGGGCCTTGCGCACGTGCAAAAAGTAGCGGTCATACAGCGTCTGCAGACCCAGGTAGTCAAATTGCAGGTCGCGCTCGGGCTTGAGTGCGGCGCCCAGGCGCGTGAGGTCAAACTGCAGCAGCCGCTCGTCAAGCAATTCGTGTTTGACGCCCTTGGCGATGAATTGCGGGAAGTACTGCGGATAGCGCTCGCTCATTTCCTGGTGCTTGACCTCCTCGCCCAGGATCTCGCGGCGAATCGTGTGCATGAGCAGGCGCGAGGTGACGTAGGTGTAGTCTGGGTCTTTTTCGATCAGGGTGCGCGCTGCCATGATGGCCGCCTTGTAAACCTCGTCGATCGGCACGCCGTCATAGAGATTGCGCTTGGTCTCGGCCACGATGGGCTCGGCTTGGACATCGGCGCCCAAACCTGCGCAGGACTCTTGGATCAGGCGGTGCAGACCGTCGAGGTCGAGCGCGACGCGTTGGCCGCGGTCAGTGACGTACAGCGAAGGCTGGGCGGGAGCCGCCTGGCTGGTTTGGCGGGCGCGCTCCTGGGAGCGTTTCTCGCGGTAGAGCACATAGGCGCGCGCGATTTCGTGGTGTCCGCCGCGCATCAGGCCCAATTCCACCTGATCTTGCACGTCTTCAATATGGAAGGTGCCACCGCCCGGGCGCGAGCGCAGCAGAGCGCGGATCACGGCTTACCGCGATCTTGTTGGGCTCAAACGGCACCACGGCGCCGTTGCGCCGGATGATCTGGTAGTTGGCATAGACCGTGGTCTGAACGCTCTCGATCGGTGAGGAAAAAGCCGGGTTGCTTGAGCTGGTGGCCTGGGTATGAGTGGCGGTGTGCATGTGTCCTCTGACTATTTTCAATTTTTTGCAATGGCTGGCCTGGTGGACTCAGGCTGGAAAGCGTCGTAAACCCAATCTTGTGCCGTGCGCGGCGAAAGAGTGTGAAAAATTGACTCTAAAAAAGCACCGACCGGCCGAGACCGATGAGCGCAACCACCGCACGAGAGGGCTTGAATCATCGGTGAAATGGCAGGAGTCGGCAAGGTCGGATCCTAAACGCCTAAGCACTATACCTAGGGCCTGAACCGAATTCAAGCACTAGATGTAGTGTTTTTGCAATCCTTGGCGGCATTGATGAGCGACCCGGCCCTGAGCGTGCGGCGGCCCGCTCCGGGCAGCTTGGTTGGGTTTTTTGCGTCAAATCTCAACCCAAGGCTTACAAACTGTGAACCGGTTTGAGCCAAGCTCGAGAGCATGGGCTTCGCAGCATGATTTGGCGCGGCAACCCGCATGGCTGCTGGCATGGCCGCAGCCACCGGTTTCATTCGTGCCCATGCCCGGCACCGGGCCGGAGGTCAAATTGGGCCGGCCCCAGGCTTTTGCCGGAGACCGGCTTTGGGCAGGCAGCGATCGGGCAAGCCCAGCGCGTTGCGCAAGTGCAGCCAATCGAAGCCTGGCCCCGGATCGCTCTTTCGGCCAGGCGCCACATGTTCGTGGCCCGCCAGATGTTCGATCGGGTAGGCCTGCATGACAGCGGCGCACAGCCCGACCAGGGTTTCATACTGCTCGGGTTCAAAGCCGGTCGTATCCAGCCCTTCGAGCTCAATCCCGATCGAGTCGTCGTTGCAGTTGCTGCGTCCACGGTAGCTCGATGCGCCGGCGTGCCAGGCCCGTTGATCGCAGCCGACGAATTGCCACAGTGCGCCGTCACGGCCAATGAAAAAATGGCTCGACACCTGCAGGCCGCGTATCGACTCAAAGTAGGGGTGTGCATCCCAGTCGAGTTGGCTGGTAAACAGCTGCTGCACCTGCCCGCCACCATATTGGCCCGGCGGCAGGCTGATCGCATGGATCACGATCAGATCGATCGGCGTGTGGCCAGGCCGCATGCCGAAATGGGGCGACTCCAGGCAGCGGGCGTGACGGTACCAGCCACGGTTCCAGAGCGCCGGGGACGCGTGCCTGTCCCGCGATGGTGTCATGGCCGCTCAGGTGTTTTCGCCCGCACTTTGGTGGCTCTGGCTGCAGTACATGCCCAGCCGGCCAGCCACTGCTTCGGCCCGGGGCAGGTGAAGCCCGCATTGGCGGCAGGCCACCATGTCCTGTGCCGGAGTGGCCGGCTTGTTCGGCGCT
>JAJTGH010000074.1:4360-13861 GCA_021299555.1 Comamonadaceae bacterium | reverse complement strand
CTTGTGCGTCGTTTTTCATGGCGTGCAACTTTCGTTTGGGCGGTGCTTTCAGGCGCTCAGTCGTGCCATTTCCCGCTGGTAGCTTTGCGCGGTCCATGGTTGTCCGTCGGGGGCGGCCTGGCCGCTGTCGTTGAGGTAGCGAACCAGTGCGTCGAGTTCGTGGATGCCAGCGGCAAAGGCGCGTTCGATCGCGTCGCCGAGCAGGTTTTCGTAAGCCGTCGGTGCGGTGCTGCGGCTTTGGTGGGTCTCGTTGTACAGGGGGGTGCTTTTCATTGCAGCTGTCTTTTCGGTCGAGGGCTCAGGGTTTGGGTTTGTCGGTCATGAAGCGCCCACCGGGTGCTTGGGCATCGATCTGCCGGCGGGTGTTGCCGTCGATGCCGCCCTTGACCGCCCATTCGGCAAACACGGTCGGCCCGGGCGTGAATTCCCGCGGCTGCCATGCTTCGGTCAATTCATCTTCGTCTGTGTAGTACTCCACCAGCGCGCCGGCCGGGCTGACCACGTACCAGAACAGGGCCGATGAAATCGGGTGCCTGCCGGGGCCCAGTTCGCTCTGCCAGCCTTGACGCGACATGTGCATGCCTCCACCGATCACCTCGTGCAGATCGCGTACGGTGAAAGCCACGTGGTTGAGCCCCTGCCGCGGTTCAGGCGGCTGCAGCAAAAACAGGTCGTGATGTCCGCCGCGCGCGGCGCAGCGCAGGAAGTGGCCGCGGCCCGGATATCGGTCGGAGACCACGAAGCCGAGCACCTCTTGGTAAAAGCGCGAGGTGCGCTCCAGATCCCGGGTGAACAGCACCACATGACCCACTTCCACCGGGGTGGCCCGCTCATAGGCGGGCGAGGCTTGATTGACCCGCGGTCGATGGCTCCAGGTGTTCACGGCGGCGCAGGGCAGGTCGATGGCCTTTTTCCGTGTGACCTGAACGCCCATGGACAAGCCCATGGGGTCCTTGCAGATGGCTCGCGCGGCCTGCCGCTCAAAGCCGTCCTGTCCCCGCATGCGCTGGGCCCATTGATCGAGTTCGCCCTGGCTGCTGGTGGACCAGATCACTTGGCGCAAGGTGGGGTCGCCCTCCAGACCGGGGGGCAGGTTGGGGCGCTCTGGGTGGGCCACGATCACCCGGCAGCCATTGAGCGACTCGAACACCAACTCCTGCGCCGACTCTTGAACCAGAGACAGGCCCCAGTCGACAAAAAACCTGCGGCATGTGGGCAGGTCGGCCGCGCTCAGGGTGATTTCGTCGATGCCTAGGATGCTCATGGCTTGGGTCTGTGGTTCAGAAATAATTGTTTTATAGATAAAACGAAGTTTCTCCAGGGAAACGCAATGATGATGCTCGCCTGCGCCTCAAACGTCAAGAGAGTTTGCCATTGCTGACCCTGCGCGCCAAGCCAGCGCGGACGTTGCGCCGTCGACTCGTTGCACAATCGGGCGATGGGAGTTGTCCAAAAGAGCGTGGTGCCAACCGCTGAACTCGGTCGCGAGGCCGGGGTGTCGGCCGATGACCACCAAGCCATCCGGCTGTGGCTGCGTCTGCTGTCTTGCAGCACCCAGATCGAGCAAACCATACGCACTCTGTTGCGCGCGCACTTTGGCACCAGCTTGCCGCGGTTTGATTACCTGGCCCAGCTCAATCGCTTCCCGGAAGGCCTGCGCATGACGTCCCTGTCGAGTCACTTGATGGTTACGGGGGCCAATGTGACCGCCCTGACCGATCAGCTGGTGGCTGAAGGCTGGGTCGAGCGTGTGGACGATCCGAGCGATCGCCGGGCCTTGATCGTGCGCATGACCCCCTCAGGCCAGGCGTGGTTCGATCGCATGGCTGTGGAGCACGAGAGCTGGCTGGTTGCGCTGCTCGGGGGTCTCGATGCCCGCGAGATGGAACAACTTCACCGGCTGCTGGGCAAGCTGCGCCAGGGCATGGGGCCGACGCCACAGTGAGCGGTCTTACTGGCGGGTGTCTGGGCGCCGAACTTAAAGCACCTCGCTGGCGAAATCGGCCAGGCGCGAGCGTTCACCGCGGGCCAATGTGATGTGCCCGCCGTGCGGCCAACCCTTGAACCGATCGACCGCGTAGGTCAGACCCGATGAGCCTTCGGTCAGGTACGGCGTGTCGATTTGCGCCAGGTTGCCCATGCAGATGATCTTGGTGCCCGGCCCTGCGCGGGTGATGAGGGTCTTCATCTGCTTGGGCGTGAGGTTTTGCGCCTCGTCAATGATCAGGTACTTGTTGAGGAAGGTGCGCCCGCGCATGAAGTTCATGCTCTTGACCTTGATGCGCGAGCGAATCAATTCGTTGGTGGCTGCGCGGCCCCATTCGCCAGCGCCAGTGTCATTTTTTGCCAGCACCTCGAGGTTGTCGTCGAGCGCGCCCATCCAGGGGCCCATTTTTTCTTCTTCGGTCCCGGGCAGAAAGCCAATGTCTTCGCCCACGCTCACGGTGGCGCGGGTCATGATGATCTCGGTGTAGCGCCGGTCATCGAGCACCTGGGTCAGGCCCGCTGCCAGGGCCATCAGTGTTTTGCCGGTCCCTGCGGTACCGGTGAGGGTGACAAAGTCGACCTCGGGGTCCATCAGCAGATTCATCGCGAAGTTCTGTTCGCGATTGCGCATGGTCACGCCCCAGACCGCATTCTTGAGGTGGGTGTAGTCCTTGAGTGTTTTGAGCACAGCGGTCTTGCCGCGGATCTCGGTGACGCGTGCATACAGCGGCGGCTCGCCGGCGGCTTCGAAGTAGGTGAACTGGTTGATCAGCAGGCTGTCGACGATCGGCCCGCTGATTCGGTAGAAGGTGTGTACGCCCTGCTGCCAGCTCTCCACGGTCTTGCTCTGACGGGTCCAGAAATCGGGCGGCAATGCCAGCGCGCCGCAGTAAAGCAAATCGCCGTCTTCGAGCGTCTTGTCGTTGCGGTAGTCTTCGGTCGACAGACCCAGCGCGCGCGCCTTGACGCGCATGTTGATGTCCTTGGACACCAGCACCACTTCGCGCGGCGCCAATTCTTTGCGCAGGGCCTCGACCACACCCAGGATCTGGTTGTCGGCCTTGCCCTGGGGCAGGGCCATGGGCAGATCGCCGCTGAGCGGGCGAGTCTGAAACAGCAGGCTGCCGCCGGCCTGTGTGTGCCCGGTGCTGCTGAGCTTGAGGCCTTTGGCGATGTCGGCCCCTTGCTCTGCGGCCAGTGCATCGAGCGTCCGGCTGGTCTGACGCGCATTGCGAGCGACCTCGGTCATGCCCTTCTTATGCCCATCGAGCTCCTCGAGCACGATCATGGGCAAAAAGATGTCGTGCTCTTCAAAGCGGAACAGACACATCGGATCGTGCATCAGCACATTGGTGTCGAGCACAAACAGTTTGGTCGGGCCGGTGCTGCGCGGCGTTTTTGCGCGGCTTTGCGACCTGGCCTTCGGTGGCAGTCCAGCGGTTTGGCTCAAGGCTGCTGCATCGGCGCTGTGCTCTGGTGCGACGGCAGCTGGCTTTGTGCTGGCGGCGCTTTTGCGTGCACGCGTGGGTTCGGCGGCGCTGTGCTGGCCTGCGCTGGGCTCGAAGGCCGCAGGATGATCGATCGCCTCGTTGTTGGGTTGCGCTGCTTTGGCGCCGCTGCGGCGCTGTGTTGTCTTGCTGCTGCCGCGTTCATTGGCTTGGTAGGCGCTCTTGGACAAAATGCTGGCGCGCTGGGTCGGTGCGGGGGGCAAGGGCATGGTGGGCTGGATAGAGAGTCAGTGATGGGAGGCGCCTGCCGGGCGCGGCCAGGGGCAGCCCTGAAAGCAACAAAGCCGCCGGGTGGTCCGGGCGGCTTTGAGAGGGAGGTGACCGATTGCGCTCAGGGGCATGAAAACATTATGCACGACACGTTTGATCGTTCTGCGGCAGAGCAACAGGGCCCGCCAGCAAGACGTTCAACCGGCTTTCTTGAGTGCCTTGACCGCGGCGAGCACCTCGTCCACATGGCCGGGCACCTTCAGGCCTCGCCACTCTTGCTTGAGCTGGCCGTCGGTGCCGATCAAAAAGGTGCTGCGCTCGATGCCCTTGACCTTCTTTCCATACATGATCTTGTTTTTGACCACGCCAAACATGTGGCACATTTTCTCTTCGGTGTCGGCGATCAATTCAAAGGGCAATTCGAGCTTGGCCTTAAAGTCCTCGTGCGACTTCATGTTGTCTCGCGAGACCCCGAAAACCATGGCACCTGCCTTCACAAAGTCCTTGTACTTGTCGCGAAACTGCATGGCCTCCGTCGTGCAGCCCGGGGTGTTGTCTTTCGGGTAAAAGTACAGAACCAGCAGCTTGCCGTGGTGGCTGTGCTGGGTGACCTTGACGCCACCCGTGGCGACCGCTTCGAATTCTGGGATGGATTTGTTGAGAACGACTGCCATGCTTCGGGGACCCTGTCGAATTGGTGTATGGCCTAGCGGCCTGTCTTTGTTGTGGCTTCTCGATGGCTGAAGGTTTTTGCGGCCCCTGCAAGTCGGTGGGGTAACGGACTGCCAAGTACCTGTTGGCGACCGCAATGAGTGATTTTAGCCGCAAAGGCGGCATACGGCTGAGCCCGGCAGTCAGGGCTCGCGTTCGATCAGCAGTGCGGCCACCACATGTCGGCCCTCACCGGCCAGGATGTTGTAGGTGCGACAGGCGGCCACGGTGTCCATGGTCTCAAGTCCGATTCTCTGGGCCATGAGGCGGTGCAGCAGCACCGGGGGTGGGAAGCGCAGGCGGGCGCCGCTGCCAAAAACCACGAGCTCTGGCTGGAGCCCGGCCAGTTGGTCGAAATGGGCTTCCTGCAAGGCCTCGAAGCGACTGCAT
This sequence comes from Comamonadaceae bacterium, assembly GCA_021299555.1. Taxonomy (GTDB): domain Bacteria; phylum Pseudomonadota; class Gammaproteobacteria; order Burkholderiales; family Burkholderiaceae_C; genus Polaromonas. The sequence continues at coordinate 9,056 of JAJTGH010000074.1, read as the reverse complement.
TGCCAATCCATCTTGCGTCCGCGCGAGTCGAGCACCAGGCTGTGCTCGATTTTTTCGGCCACGCCTTGATGCCCGACGCCAATCCAGTTTGGCCCGTAGCCCAAAATGGTGGGCGCATCGGATCGGTCGGGTTGCAGCTTCATGGGGGATATCGGTTGCTGTCCGCGCAGTCTTGTCGGCCCCGCCTCTGCCTGCGAGCGGACTTGACCTTTGGAGAGGGTGCTTTGTGTGGTCAAATTATAGGTTTCGCTCGAGTAGCCCCTTGCCCCTGGCCTTGCACCGGGATTTGTCGCTGCACTTGGGCGCCTGGATTTGTCTTGCCCTTTGAGTTTTCCCGTTATGAAGCCCATTACAAAGTCTGCCAAGCTCGCCAATGTCTGCTATGACATCCGGGGTCCCATCATGGACGCGGCGCGCCGCATGGAGGAAGAGGGCCACAAGATCATCAAGCTCAACATTGGCAACCTGGCGCCGTTTGGCTTTGACTCGCCAGAGGAAATCCAGCAGGACATGATCCGCAACCTCCCCTCGTCGGCCGGTTACTCGGACAGCAAGGGCATTTTTGCGGCCCGCAAGGCGGTCATGCATGAGACGCAGCGCCAGGGCATCAAGGGCGTCACCCTTGACGACATCTATCTGGGCAACGGGGCCAGCGAATTGATAGTCATGGCCACCAACGGGCTGCTCAACGACGGCGACGAGTTGCTTCTGCCCGCGCCCGATTACCCGCTCTGGACTGCGGCCGCCTCGCTTTCTGGCGGCACGCCGGTGCATTATTTGTGCGACGAGTCCAACGGCTGGATGCCCAACGTTGCGGACATTCGCGCCAAGATCACGCCGCGCACCAAAGGCATTGTGGTGATCAACCCCAACAACCCCACGGGCGCCCTGTATTCCCGCGAGCTGCTCGTGCAAATCGTGGCCCTGGCGCGCGAGCATGGTCTGCTGATTTTTGCCGACGAGGTCTACGACAAGGTGCTCTATGACGACGCGGTGCACACCCCGATCGCCAGCTTGTCGCAGGACGTGTTGACACTGACCTTCAACTCCCTGTCCAAGAGCTACCGCTCCTGTGGCTACCGCGCGGGCTGGGTGGTGATTTCGGGTGACAAGAAAGGCGCCCTCGATTACATCGAGGGCTTGAACATGCTCTCGAACATGCGCCTGTGTTCCAACGTGCCTGGGCAGTGGGCCATACAGACGGCCCTGGGAGGCTACCAGAGCATCAAGGAACTGGTGGGCGAGGGCGGGCGACTGCGCCGCCAGCGCGACCTGGCCCATGAGCTGATCACAGCCATCCCAGGGGTGAGCTGTGTCAAACCCAGCGCGGCCCTGTACATGTTCCCTCGCCTGGACCCAGCGGTCTACCCGATTGCCGACGACCGACAGTTTTTCCTGGAACTGCTCGAAGAAACCCGGGTCATGCTGGTGCAGGGCACCGGCTTCAACTGGGCCACGCCGGATCATTTCCGCATCGTTTTCCTGCCCCACGAAGACGACCTGCGCGAGGCCATCGGCCGTGTGGCGCGCTTTCTCGAAGCGTGGCGCCGTCGCCATGCAGCCGCAGTCGAAGCCGCGACCGGGGCTGCCGCCTGAGCGCTCGCGCGCGGCGATGGTTCTGGCGCAGTGACCGAATTCATGTCTAAAAACAAGCAAGCACTATGAGCAACCACCCCTTGGGCCCCATCCGCGTAGGACTGCTGGGCATTGGCACCGTCGGCAGCGGCGTGTTCACGGTTTTGCAGCGCAATCAGGGCGAGATCCGTGGTCGCGCGGGCCGTGGCATCGATGTGACCGTTGTCGCCGACCTGGATGTGGCTCGGGCCAAGGCATTGGTGGGTGAGCAGGTCAAGGTGGTCAACGACGCGCGGGCCGTGATCGCCGACCCGCAGGTTGACATCGTGGTCGAGCTGATCGGCGGCTACGGCATCGCCAAGCAGCTGGTGCTCGAGGCCATTGCCGCCGGCAAGCATGTGGTCACTGCCAACAAGGCCCTGCTGGCGGTGCACGGCACCGAGATCTTCGCCGCGGCACAGAACAAGGGCGTGATGGTGGCTTTCGAGGCGGCCGTGGCTGGTGGCATTCCCATCATCAAGGCGCTGCGCGAGGGCTTGAGCGCCAATCGCATCGATTGGATTGCCGGCATCATCAATGGCACCACCAACTTTATTTTGTCGGAGATGCGCGACAAGGGCCTGGGCTTTGATGCGGTTCTGAAGGAAGCGCAGCGCCTGGGCTATGCCGAGGCCGACCCGACCTTCGACATCGAGGGCGTGGACGCGGCGCACAAGGCCACGCTGATGTCGGCCATTGCCTTCGGTATTGCCGTGCAGTTTGACAAAGCCCATGTGGAGGGGATCACCCGCCTGGAGGCGCAGGACATTCGTTATGCCGAACAACTGGGCTATCGCATCAAACTGCTGGGCATCACCAAGCGGGCGGCCCAGGGCGTGGAATTGAGGGTGCACCCTTGCCTGGTGCCGGTCAAGCGGCTCATTGCCAATGTGGAAGGCGCGATGAACGCGGTCATGGTGCAAGGCGATGCGGTGGGCACCACGCTGTACTACGGCAAGGGCGCGGGCAGTGAGCCGACCGCCAGCGCCGTGATCGCCGATCTGGTGGATGTGGCCCGCCTGCCCACCGTGGACCCGCTCAACCGGGTGCCGCATCTGGCCTTTCAGCCCGGCGCCATGAGCGCTCTGCCGGTGTTGCCCATGAGCCAGGTGTGCACCAGCTACTACCTGCGTCTGCGCGTGGCCGATGAAGCCGGTGTGCTTGCGCGGGTGACCGGCATCTTGGCCGATGCGGGCATCAGCATCGATGCGGTGCTGCAGCGCGAGGCCGACGAGGTGGGCGGTGAGGGCTCGAACCAGACCGATCTGATCATCCTGACGCACGACTGCGTCGAGGCCCGTATGAATGAGGCCATGGCCAAGATGCAGTCGCTGTCCAGCGTGCTGGCGCCGATCACGCGCATCCGCAAGGAGGATCTGGCCTGATGCGCTATCTGTCGACCCGTGGTCGCGCAGACCGCAAGCGCTTTTGCGAGATCTTGCTCGAAGGGCTGGCGCCCGACGGCGGGCTGTACCTCCCCGAAAGCTACCCGAAGATCGACGCCCGTCTGGGCCAGTTGCGCCAGATCTGGGTCAGCGGTGGCTATGCCGACCTGGCATTTGAAATCCTCAAGCTCTACATCGACGACATTCCTGAGGCCCAGCTGCGCGATCTGTGCCGCAAGACCTATCGGCCCCAGGTCTTCGGCACGCCCGAAATCGTGCCCGTGCGCCAGCTCGAGCATGGGCTGTACCTGCAGGCCCTGTCCAACGGACCGACCCTGGCCTTCAAGGACATGGCCATGCAACTGCTGGGCAACCTGTTTGAATACGAGTTGGCCCGCCGGGGCGAGGAGCTCAATATTTTGGGCGCCACCAGTGGCGACACAGGCAGCGCGGCCGAATATGCGATGCGCGGCAAAAAGGGCGTGCGCGTTTTCATGACCAGCCCGCACGGCCGCATGAGTGCGTTTCAGCAGGCCCAGATGTTCAGCCTGCTCGATGAGAACATCCACAACATTGCCATTGAAGGCGTGTTCGACGACTGTCAGGACATTGTCAAGGCCGTCTCCAATGACCTGGAGTTCAAGCGCTGCTACAAGATCGGCACGGTCAATTCCATCAACTGGGCGCGGCTGCTGGCGCAGGTGGTGTATTACTTTGCGGGCTATTTCCAGGCCACGCGCCACGACAGCGAGCAGGTGGCCTTTACCGTGCCTTCTGGCAACTTCGGCAACATCTGCGCCGGTCATGTGGCACGCATGATGGGTCTGCCGATTGCAAAGCTGGTGGTGGCCACCAATGAGAACGACGTGCTCGATGAGTTCTTTCGCACCGGCGTGTACCGGGTGCGGGGCTCGGCCGATACCCATGAGACCTCCAGCCCCTCAATGGACATCTCCAAGGCCAGCAACTTCGAGCGCTTCGTGTTTGACCTGCTCGGACGCGACGCAGCGCTCACCCGTTCGCTGTTTGCCGACGCGCTTGGACGTCAGGGCTTTTTTGATTTGAGCGCCCATCCGTCCTTCGCGCAGGCGGCCACGCGCTACGGTTTTGCCAGCGGCAAAAGCACCCATGCCGACCGCTTGGCCACCATCCGGGATACCGATGCCCGCTTTGGCGTGGTGATCGACACCCACACGGCCGACGGCCTGAAAGTCGCGCGCGAGCACCGTCCGTCTGGTCTGCCCATGCTGGTGCTGGAAACCGCGCTGCCGATCAAGTTTGCCCAGACCATCGAAGAGGCGCTCGGTCGCCCACCAGCGCGCCCGAGCGGCTTTGAAGGCCTGGAGGCCAAGCCGCGCAGGGTGCAGGTGATGCCTGCCGATGTGGAGCAGGTTAAAGCCTACATCGCCGCACATGCCCCGCTGCTGCCGCCCTGAGTGACCATGAGCACACCGCCCGCCCGCCCCCCGCTGCGCCCGCTCGACGAGGCCTTGCAGGACCTGCTGGCCCGCGCCGAGCCAGCGCTGCCCGAAGAGAGCGTCTCCACCTTTGATGCCGATGGCCGGGTGCTCACCCAGAACCTGCGCTCGCCCCTGGATGTGCCCGGGCATGACAACTCGTCGATGGACGGCTATGCCCTGCGACTGGCCGATCTGCCGGCCGATCTTCCCGTGTCGCAGCGCATCGCTGCCGGCAGC
>JAJTGH010000074.1:0-4336 GCA_021299555.1 Comamonadaceae bacterium | reverse complement strand
GGCACGTGGCGCGGTGGTGCTGCGCCGTGGCCAGCGCCTGTCGCCTGCTGAACTGGGCTTGGCCGCCAGCATCGGTTTTGACCGCCTGCCGGTGGCCCGCCGGGTGCGGGTTGCTTTGCTGTCGACCGGTGATGAATTGGTCATGCCCGGTCAGGTGGCGCCTGAAGCCATGCCGCCAGGCGCGATCTACAACTCCAACCGCTTTTTTCTGCGTTCTCTCTTGCTGCGACTGGGCTGCGAGGTCAGTGACCTGGGCATCGTGCCCGACGATCGCCAGGCCACGGTGCAGGCCTTGGGGCAGGCGGCACAAGCCCATGATTTGATTCTCACCAGCGGCGGCGTTTCGGTGGGCGAGGAAGACCATATCAAGCCCGCGGTGCAGGCTCTGGGCGAGCTGCAGCTGTGGCAGATCGCCATCAAGCCGGGCAAGCCGTTTGCCTACGGCCGCATCCATCAGGACCAGGGGCACACACATTTCATCGGCCTGCCGGGCAACCCGGTTTCGAGTTTCGTGACTTTTTTGCTGCTGGTGCGGCCCTTTGTGCTGCGCCTGCAGGGCGGGCAGGGGCACAGGCCGGCGCCCCTGAAGCTGCCGGCGCACTTTGACTGGCCCAAGCCCGACAAGCGACGTGAATTCCTGCGGGTGCGGCGCAATACCGAGGGCGGGCTGGACCTGTTTGCCAACCAGAGCTCGGGCGTGCTCACTTCGGCCGTCTGGGCCGACGGTCTGCTCGATGTGGCGCCCGGCCAGCGCATCGCCCGGGGTGATCTGCTGCCCTTCATCCCCTTGAGTGAGCTGCTATGACCCAGGTGAACATCAAATACTTCGCATCGCTGCGCGAGGCCCTGGGACCTGGCGAGCGGCGCGAGACCCAGGCACAGACGCTGGGCCACCTGCGCGACGAGTTGATTGCCCTGGGCGATCCCCATGCACAGGCGCTGTCCAGGGCGAAGCCGGTACGCGCTGCGCTCAACCAGGTGATGAGCGCGGAAGACCAGCCCTTGAGCGAGGGCTGCGAGATCGCGTTCTTTCCGCCGGTCACCGGAGGCTGAGATGCAGGCCCGTGTGCGCATACAGACCGAGGATTTCGACCTCAGTGCCGAGGTGGCGACCCTGCGCGCCGGTGATCTGCGGGTGGGTGCGGTCTGCTCTTTTGTGGGCACCGTGCGCGACCGGCATGCCCATCTGGAGCGCGGCTCCCCTGTGACCCAGGGCGAGGTGCAGTCGCTCGAGCTAGAGCACTATCCTGGCATGACCGAAAAAGCCATCGAGGCCATGGTCGATGCAGCGATCGAGCGCTTTGACATCTATGCAGCGCGGGTGGTGCACCGCGTCGGGCTTTTGTTGCCCACCGACCAGATCGTTCTGGTGGCGGTGAGTTCGGCACACCGTGGCGAGAGCTTTGCCGCTTGCGAGTTCCTCATGGACTACCTCAAGACCCAGGCCCCTTTCTGGAAAAAGGAAGTCACGCCCGAGGGCGCGCGCTGGGTCGACGCCCGGGTGAGTGACGATGCGGCGCTGGCGCGCTGGGGGCTTTCGATTTCGAACCGCTGAGACCGGATTTCGGGTTTGGTCGCGCGGGCCGCTTGGCAATGGCGGCGGGCGAGCAAGCGCGTGATGCCGCCCGGCCCGCCGCCCACGCCTGCATGGGCCGTTTCGGCGGCGCTCGTCGATGTGAGACGGCATGAATTTAGTCTGTCAACTATAGTTATTACCGACATCGTCGCCAGTTTTTTGACATGCATTCCTTGCTAAAGTTGTCGATATTGGTCTGTTAATAGTAGTAATAGAGGCTTCCCCAACTGATGAAGATGTCGCCAGTGCGTGAGGCATCCTCCGCCGCGCGGTCAAGGGCAGCAGAATGCTGACCAGCCGCACACCGATGGGATGCTCGGCGGGCATCGTGCGTCCCGCGGCAACGATCGGGGGCTGGCAGCGCCCAGGTCGCCAACGCCATCTTCGGTCGCGTACCCGGGCCGACCCCGACGGGCCGATCCAGCGGATCATTTCGCTTGGGCTCTTCACCGGCCTGACGCAGGACTTCGAACCCCAGCCCTCTCGGGCGTAAGACCCCAAGTGAGTTGCACAAGAGCTTGAACCTGACCCACAAGTGAGCGCCGCACCATGCCCAACAAAGTTGCTTCTTCCCGTTCGCGTCTGCCTGCTGCCATGCTCGAGCAGCTCGCGCTGCCGGTGATCGCCGCCCCCATGTTTCTGGTCTCCGGCCCGGCGCTGGTCGAGGCAGCCTGTCGCGCCGGCATCGTTGGCGCGCTGCCGGCGGCCAATGCGCGCAGCAGCGAAATCTTCGATGGCTGGCTCACGTCTCTCACGGCCTCGCTCGCCAGCGCCTCTGAGGCCCGCGTCGGCCCCTGGGCTGTGAACTTGGTGGCGCATCGCAGCAATGCCCGTTTGCAGGCCGATCTGGCCGTTTGCGTGCGTCACCGCGCGCCGATCGTCATCACCGCGCTGGGTGGGCCGCAGGCCATCGTCGAGGCGGTGCATGGCTACGGCGGCCTGGTGTTCGCCGATGTCAACACCCCGGAGTATGCGGCCAAGGCTGCACGCTTTGGCGTGGACGGGCTTGTGCTGGTGTGCGCCGGTGCTGGCGGCCACACTGGCCAGATCGCCGCGCCGGCATTCGTGGCCAGCGTGCGGGAGTTCTTTGACGGCATTATTGTGGTGGCAGGAGCCATGTCCACTGGCAGCGCCGTGCGATCGGCGCAGATCATGGGGGCCGACCTGGTGCACATGGGCACGCGCTTCATCGCCACCGAAGAGAGCCTGGCGGTGCCGGATTACAAGCAGATGATCGTCGACAGCGCCAGCCATGACATTGTTTGCACCAATGCGATCACCGGCGCCTGGGCCAACAAGCTGCGGCCCAGTCTGGTGCGTGCCGGGCTGGACCCGGACCACCTGCAGCCGCGCCAGGGTGGCTTTGACCTGACCCGAGGCGAGGAGGAAGGCAAGGCCTGGAAGGACCTGTGGTCGGCCGGCCAAGGCGTCGGCCAGATCAAAGCCATCGAGCCGGTCGCGCGGGTCGTGGAGCGGCTGCAGGCGGAGTACGCGCAGGCGCTCGACGCCGAGCTCGCCGACCCCTGGATGCGCCGCCACCGGGGCCCGGCGTGCTGATACACACAGCGCCACGCATCCGTGATTACCGCGCCCGCGGCTGGTGGGGCGATGTGCGCTTGCACGACCTGCTGGCTCGCCATGCCAGCGATGCGCCGCAGCGTGAGTGCCTGGTCGATCCGCCCAATCTGCAGGCAATCACCGGCGAGGTCCCGCAGCGCCTGAACTGGGCTGCGCTGCAGCGCTTGGTGGACCGCCTGGCCTGCGCGCTGCTCGATGCTGGCCTGGTCAAAGACGACATCGTCGTGGTCCAGATGGCCAACTGCCATGCCCTGCCCGCGCTCTACCTGGCCTGCGCGCGCCTGGGCATTGTGGTCAGCCCAGTGGTGGCGCAGTACCGCGAACACGAACTGGCGCCGATCATCGCGCGAACGGCCGCCCGCGCTCTGATCGTCAGCGCCCGCATCGGACAGCAGGACCACGCTGCGATGGCGCGCGGTCTGCAGGCACGCCATCCGTCGGTGCAGCAGGTGCTGGCTTTCACAGGCCCTGACGCGCCGCTGCCACCGGGCGTCGTGAATCTTTGGCGCAGCCTGCCGGACGCCCCAGATGCCGCGCAACTGGCCCGCTATGACGCGGCCCACCCGGTGAGCGCGGATGATGCCGTCTGCATCCTGTGGTCCTCGGGCAGCGAAGGGCGGGCCAAAGGCGTGGCGCGCACCCACAACGATTGGGTGCTGTACGGTCCGCAGATCGGCGCGGCATTCGGGGTCGGCCCGCACAGCCGCTTGCTCAATGGCCGCCCGCTGGTCACACATGGCGCCTTCGTGGGCAGCATCATGCCCTGGCTCTACCACGGTGGCACCCTGGTGAACCACCATCCGTTCACCCTGCCGCTGTTTTTGCAGCAGCTGGGCGCAGAGCGCATCAGCTTTACTGCGCTGGCGCCAGCGCTGCTGTCCACACTGCTGGCGCAGCCGGCCTTGCTGGAGGGCATCGATCTGCATCATCTGCGTTATGTCGGCTCGGGCTCGGCACCCCTGAACTCGGGCCTGGTGCAGGCTTTCGAGCAGCGCATGGGTGTGCAGGTGATCAACTTCTTCGGCTCCACCGAAGGGGCCTCGCTGGTGGGCACGCCTCAGGACATCGCCGATCCCGCGCTGCGGGCGGTGTGTTTCCCGCGCTTTGGCGTTCCGGGCTTTGAGTGGTCACACCCGGCCGCGAGCCGGGTCCAGACCCGCCTGGTCGATCTGGAAAGCGGCG
>JAJTGH010000073.1 GCA_021299555.1 Comamonadaceae bacterium | reverse complement strand
CTTCTCCAACGTAGCGCTGCGCATCCGCAGTCTGCGGCCCGACCTGGTGATCATGAGCAACTACCAGAATGAATATGTGCTGCTGGCCCGCACCCTGCATCAGCAGAAGGTGGACCTGGCAGCCATGTTCAGCGTGCTCGGCGGCGGCTTCAACTACAAGCTGGTTCAGGAGCAGCCCGATGTGGCCCAGCACATGATGGACTTCAACCACTGGTTCAACCCGCGCAACCCCAAAGCGGCCGATCTGCGCAAGCGCGCTGCCGACAAGGGCGCTCTGTTCACCTTCGAGGTCTATTGCGGCTACAACTCGGTCAAGCTGTACGCCGATGCCCTGCAGCGTGCTGGCACCGCAGACAAGGAAAAAGTCATCGCGGCGCTTGAGGCCAGCACCTGGTCCGATCACTTCATGCCTTATGGGGCAACCAAGTTTGTCAATGGTCAGAACCAAGGCGGCAAGGCCGTGTTGCTGCAGGCCACGCGCACCGACATCGACGTGGTTTGGCCCAATGAGTTCGCGGCGGCCAAGCCGGTGTATCCGCGCCCCAAGTTCAGTTGATCGACCCTGATGCCGGTTGCCTGCCCGGCAGGGGCAGGAGCCGGACGCTTGACACCTGCCTCCAACCGGGGGCAGGACCAGGGTTTTCGCACTTCGTTTCAGGACTCCCACGTGGACCCCATCATCCTGGCCGCGGCCGCCATCAACGGCCTGCTCATGGGCGGCATTTACACCTTGGTGGCGTCGGGTTTGACGCTTATCTATGGGGTGCTGCACATCATCAACTTCGCCCACGGCAGCATGCTCATGTTGGCCATGTTTGGCGTGTATTTCCTGCTGACCAAAGCGGGCATAGACCCTTACTTGGCCTTGTTCATCATGGTGCCTGCCATGTACGCGGTCGGCTTTTTGCTTTACCGGCACATGATCGGCAAGCTGTCTCTGGGGCGTGATGAAAACATTTTGCTCATCACCCTGGGGCTGTCGATCCTGATTGAAAACCTGGCTCTGCTGTTCTTCAAGGGCGACTCGCGCACCGTGTCACTGGCCTACAGCGACAAAATGATTGAGCTCGGGCCGCTGCTTCTGGGTTTGCCCAAGGTGGTGTCCTTCGTGGCGGCCATGGTGCTGTGCGGCTTCTTAGGCCTGTTCATTACCCGCACCGACACCGGCAAGGCCATCCGTGCAGTGGCCAAGGAGCGCATGGGTGCGCGCTTGGTGGGCATCGATGTGGACCGCATCTTTGCGGTCTCGTTTGGCATCGGCCTGGCGACCCTGGGCGCTGCCGCCTGCCTGCTGATGCCGATTTTTTATGTCTCGCCCTCCAGCGGTCACGTGTTCGTGATCGTGGCCTTTACCGTGGTGGTGCTCGGTGGCATGGGCAGTTTCCTCGGTGCCGTCATTGGTGGCCTGATCGTGGGCCTGACCGAATCGTTTGGCGGACTGTTTCTCGGCGAGAGTCTGGGGCAGATCGGCATTTCGCTGATCTTCATTCTCATTTTGCTGTTCCGCCCGTCCGGGCTGTTTGGAGACAAGCGATGACGGCCCCGCGTTCACCCTGGGCGGTGCACGCCTTGTTGCTGGCGCTGGCTCTGATTTTTCCGATGGTGTTCAGTTCGCCTTTCATGGTCAATTTCGGCGTGCTGGCCCTGTTCTACGCCTTCATCGGCCAGTCCTGGAACATAGCCGGTGGCTTTGCCGGGCAGCTGTCTTTTGGTCATGTGGCCTTCTTTGGCGTGGGTGCCTATGCCTCGACCATCGTTCAGATGCGACTGGGCTGGAACCCCTGGCTGGGTCTGCCGGTCTCGGCCCTGGCCGGTGCCGCGGCCGGCTGGCTGATTGCGGTGCTCTCGTTTCGCGCGGGCCTCAAAGGTTCTTACTTCGCCCTGATCACGCTGGCTTTTGCCGAGGTGTTTCGCATCGTCGCCAACTCGGTGGAGATCACGGGCGGTGGTTTGGGCATGCTCATTCCAATGAAGCAGGTGGCGGCCAATTTCCAGTTTGGTGACCGGCGGGTGTTTTATTTCATCATTTTGGCCCTGACGGTGATCTCGGTGGCACTGGCCTTGTGGCTCAAGGCATCGCGTTTTGGCGCCCGGCTTGCTGCGATCCGGGAGAACGAAGACTCAGCCCGTGCCCTGGGCATCAACGCCTACGCCGAGAAGACCAAGATCATGATGATCTCCGGTGCGGTTGCTGGCACCGGTGGCTGTTTTTTCGCTCAATACTTTCTCTACATCGATCCGACCATTGCTTTTGGGGTGGACAAATCGGTGGAGATGCTGCTGGTGAGCATGATCGGGGGTGCAGGCACCGTTTATGGCCCGCTCATAGGCGCGGTGCTGCTGGCGGCCATCAGTGAGGTCACGCGGGCCTGGTTCACCATTCAGGGCCTGTCGCTGGTGCTTTATGGCGCTTTGCTCGTCGTCATCATTGCTTTCCTGCCCAATGGTCTGATCGATCTGTTTAAGCGGCGCAGCAGCCGCCGTGGGGGGGCATGATGCTCAAGGTCAGTCACCTCACCAAGATCTTCGGCGGTCTGAAGGCGGTTGATGACGCCAGCGTCGAAGTGGCTCAGGGTCGTATCGTCGCGCTCATTGGACCCAATGGCGCTGGCAAGACCACCTTGTTTGCCTGTATCGCCGGCTTTTTACCCAGCAACCAGGGGAAGGTGGAATTGCTCGGCCAGGACATCACCGGTCTGCCGGCTCACGAGATCTCCCGCCGGGGCATGGTTCGAACCTTTCAGATTACGCAGCCCTTTGCCAAGCTGTCGGTGCTGGAGAACATCGCGGTCGGTTCGCACCAGTTGCATGCTCGGCGTGCCGATGCCTTGGACCATGCCCGAACGGTGGCCGAGCGGGTCGGCATGCCGGCAGCTATGCTCGATCAGCCGGCCGCTGAATTGACCGTGGCCGGGCGCAAGCGCTTGGAGTTGGCCCGCGCGCTGGCCACTGAGCCCAAGCTTTTGCTGCTTGACGAAGTGATGGCCGGACTCAACCCGCAGGAAATCGTGGAAATCATCGCCATCATCCGCAAGATCCGCGACAGTGGGGTGACCATTTTGTTGATCGAGCATGTGATGCATGCGGTGATGAGTTTGTCCGAGCACATCTATGTGTTGTCTTACGGCAAGATCATTGCCGAGGGTGCGCCGCGCGACATCGTCAGCAATCGCGATGTGGTGGAGGCCTATCTGGGGCGCGGCGCGGCCGATCAGATGGCTGGCGTGACGGGAGACGCCCATGCTTGAGATTCGTCAATTGCGCGCAGGCTACGGCAGCGTGGAGATCTTGCGAGGCATCGACCTCGATGTTGGCGCGGGTGAAATCGTTGCGGTGCTCGGCAGCAACGGCGTGGGCAAGTCCACGCTCAACAACAACATCTCTGCGCTGTATAGGCCCTTTGGCGGATCCATCCGATTCAAGGGAGAAGACATCACGGGACTGTCTTCCAGCGAGGTGGTCAAGCGCGGTCTGATCCATGTGCCTGAAGGCAGGCGGATTTTCCCCAACCTCAATGTGCGTGAAAACCTCGAGTTGGGCTCGTTGGTGCGGGGCAAAGACAACAGGGCGCGCAACATCGAGCGTGTGGTGGGCATCTTCCCCCGGCTGCAGGAGCGCTTTACCCAACTCGCCGGCACCTTGTCGGGCGGGGAGCAGCAAATGCTGGCCATCGGGCGTGGACTGATGTCCGAGCCCGAGCTGCTGATCATGGACGAGCCATCGCTGGGTCTGTCGCCCTTGCTGGTCGAGCAGATGTTCGATTTGATCCAGCGCATCAACCGCGAAGGGCTGCCCATCTTGCTGATGGAGCAAAACGCGGTGCAGACGCTGGCCATCGCGCAGCGGGCGTACATCATTGAAAACGGCGTGATCGCCATGCACGGCAAGGCGGCAGATTTGGCCAGCAACCCCGAACTGCGCAAAAACTACCTGGGACTCTGAGCCATGGCAGCTGAGGGCGTCGAACTATCTGGCCGGTATGCACTGGTCACCGGCGCCGGGTCGGGCATTGGCCTGGCCACAGCTCAAGTGCTGCATCGCCGTGGCGCCAAGGTCGCCGCGGTGGTGCAAAGCACGGAGCAGGCCCGGCAACTGGAGCACCTGCTGCCGCAGGCTTGCGTCATTGTGCAAGACCTGCTCGATGATGCGGCCTGCGCGGCGCTGCCCGAGCGAGCGGCTCAACAGTTGGGTGGCCTGGATGCACTGGCTTGCTGTGCAGGTATTTTTTTCAAGAAGGGTTCTGACGAAATCAGCCTCGATGAATGGCGCCAGACCCTGGCCCTTAATCTGGATTCGACCTTCATCCTGACCCGCGCTGCGGTGGCCTTCATGCGTGCTCGGCGCCGGGGCGACGCCAGCGTGGTGGTCATCAGCAGCCAGATCGGGCTGGTCGGCCATGCGCGTGGCGCTGCCTATGCCGCCTCCAAGGCTGGGCTCAACGGCATGGTTCGTTCCCTGGCGCTCGAATGGGCGGGAGAGGGCATACGCATCAATGCGATCGGTCCGGGGCCGGTGGACACACCCATGGTAGCCAGTACGCGGGCCGATCCGCAAGCCTTGTCGGCCATGCTGGCGAGCATTCCCATGGGACGGCTTGGGCAGGCCGAGGAAATCGGCGAGGTGGTGAGCTTTTTGTTGTCGCAGCGGGCCTCCTTCATTACAGGCCAGATCCTGTGTGCTGATGGCGGATTCACCGCGCGCTGATGCCATGGACACTGCGCCCCTCGCCCTCAAAGATTTGGCCACTGTCATACGCAGCAAGAATGCTGGGCCGCTGTGTTTGACGGTCGACCTGTTTTTTCGCGATCGCGCCGGCTTTGAACGCGCTGCCGCCAGTGCGGCGCTGGCCCCGCCTCATGTGGCCCAGCGCTATGGGCTGATGCCAGCGCAAGTCCGGCGCTTTGATTTGCCCGATATTTTTGCCATCAAGTTTTCCATGCCGCGCCTGGTCTGCGCTGGCGATCCGGGCGATGGTGATGTCTATGGTGCGCAGCAGCACGCACCTTTGCTCGAGGTGTCGGTGTGACGGCGGTCAGCAGGTTGTTGGCCCAGCCCCCGGCAGCCGGTCAGCGCTTGCGGGTCTTGTCGGCCTCAGGGCAGCTCGGCTACGGCATCGTGCAGGCGTCCTTCGAACGCGGCCTGCAGTGCAAGCCCCACTTCATAGGCTGCGACATGGGCTCAATCGACCCGGGGCCCTTCTACCTGGGTTCGGGTCAGATGGCTGCTCCGCGGGCCATGGTCTTGCGCGACCTCGATCTGGTGCTGTGCGGCGCCCGTGCCTTGGATGTGCCCCTGATCATCGGCAGTGCCGGCACGGCCGGAGCAAGGCCGCATCTGGAGGCCACGCTGGCGCTGCTGCGCGAAGTGGCGCAGGCACGTGGGCTGTCGATTCGTGTGGCGACAGTGACCAGCGATCTGCCAGTTGCGCTTTTGCTCAGTGCGCTGTCTGAGGGGCGCCTGCACCCGCTCGATGATCCGTCGGCTGGCTCAGTGCATCTGCCCGATGCCCAGCAGTTGCAGTCTTGTCGGCACATCGTCGCCCAATGCGGCACCTACACCTTCATCAAGGCCCTGCGGCAGATGCCCGATGTGCTCATCGCCGGCCGTGCCTGTGACACGGCCATCTTTGCGGCCTTGCCGCTGATGCTGGGTTATCCGGCGGGTTTGGCGCTGCACATGGCCAAGATCATCGAGTGCACTTCCCTGTGCTGCGAGCCCGGTGGCCGCGACGCCATATTGGCGCAATTGGGCCCGGAGGATTTCATCCTCGAGAGCATGAACCCCGCCCTGCGCGCCACCCCCAGCTCGGTGGCGGCCCATGCGCTGTACGAGCAGGCTGACCCCTGTCGGGTGGAGGAGCCGGAGGGCACGCTCGATCTGACCCAGGCCCGCTATGAAGCACTGGACGAGCGGCGCACCCGGGTCAGCGGGGCTCGCTTTGTGCCTCGCGCTCAGCCCACCCTCAAGGTGGAGGGCGCTGCCCGCGTGGGCGCACGGGCTGTACTCATGGCCGGTGTGGCCGACCCCACCTTCATCGAGCGGTTGCCGCAGGCATTGATTGATGTGCAGGAGCGGGTGCACAAGCTGGTGGCTGGCGACTGGCAGATGGTGCCGCATCTTTACGGGCAGGGAGCCGTGCGCCCTTTGCCCGCCGAGAAGCGCAGTGCCCACGAGGTGGGACTGGTGCTTGAATTTTTGGCCGACGAGTTGGAACTGGCCCGCACGGCCGCTGCTGTGTTCAAGCAGAACCTCTTGCATTTTGGCTACCCTGCTCGCCTGACCACCGGTGGCAACCTGGCCTTCGCTTTTACACCCAGCGAGTTCGATGCACACGAGAGCTACCGATTCAGGCTCTACCACCGGCTCGACGGTGTAGAACCCGATCAAGTGTTTGGTCTGGACGTTCAGGATTGGGTCTGTGATGAGGTGATCGCATGACGGCCCGACTGCCGCTGACCAAATACCACCAGATTTATCTGGTGCTGCGTGAGCAGCTTCAAGAAGGACGCTTCGCCCAGGGTATGCCGGCTGAGGTGGAGCTGGCGCGTCAGTTCGGCGTGGGCCGGGTGACCGTGCGCCATGCCATGGAGCAGTTGGTGGCCGAAGGCCTGATCGTCCGGATCGTGGGGCGAGGCACCTTCCCAAAAACTTCTCCGCGTCCGGGCTCGCCGCAAGAGGCGCAGGTGCAGGCCCAGCCCACCCGTCTGGCAGGCCTGATGGAGAACATTGTCAGTGCCAGCCGAGCGACCACGGTCAAGGTGCTCGACTGGCGCACCGTTGCGGCCCCCGAATTGGTGGCTGCCGCGCTCAACGTCGAGGTGGGCTCGCCGGTCAAGAAGGCCGTGCGCCGACGCAGCTCGCGCGAAGGACCTCTGTCGCATATCACCACCTATATGCCGCTGGACCTGCTCCATCAGATTTCGCGACGTGATCTGGCGGGCAAACCCTTGCTGCAATTGCTTGAAGAGTCGGGGGTGGAACTCGGACGTGCACAGCAAACCATTTCAGCGCGGCAGGCCGATGCTTTGGTGGCGCAGGAGCTCGGTGTGGCCATTGGTACGGCCTTGCTGGCGGTGCGGCGCTTGGTGTTTGATGCGCGCGACAAGCCTGTGTAGTGGCTCGAGGGCCTGTATCGCCCCGACCGCTATGAATACCAGATGGAGGTTTCGCGCATCGGTGGTGTGGATGCACGAATTTCAGTCAAGCAGCCTGATGCTGGCGATCCAGGCAAGCTGTCATGAACGCCGCAGGAGTTCCAACCGTGAAGACTCAAACCGGGGTGGCGCAGACGCTGGCCCAAAAGCTCATTGCCAAGGCGGCTGGGCGCGACCGGGTATCGGTCGGTGAGATCGTCAATTGCCAGGTGGATCTGGCCATGTTCCACGACTCGTCGGGCCCCAGACGCCTCAAGCCCATGCTCGAAGAGCTTGGCGCGCAGGTGTGGGACAAGTCGCGCATCGTGCTGGTGATGGACCACTACGTCCCTGAACAAGACGACGACTCGCGCCGCATTGTGCGCATTGCCCGTGATTGGGCGCGTGAGCAGCAATTGCCCCATGTGTACGACAGCGTGGGCATTTGCCATGTGGTGCTGCCTCAGAAAGGTCATCTCAAGCCGGGCATGTTTTGTGTGGGGGTGATTCCCACTCGCCCACTGGCGGTGCTTTTGGCACCTACATGTTTGGTATCGGGAGCACCGAAATGCTGGGCGTGGTGGTGACTGGGCAAATCTGGGTGCGTGTCCCGAGCACCTTGCGCATGTTATGGCGCAACCGGCTCGGTGCGGGCCTGACGGCCAAGGACATGATGCTTCACATGATTGGACGGTTTGGCATGAATGGCGGTCAGTACCAGGCCGTTGAATTTTGCGGAGAGGCGGTCAAGGCTCTGTCCATGCAGGAGCGCATGACCTTGTCCAACATGAGTGCCGAGATGGGTGCTCAGGCCGGTCTGGTCGCCCCCGATGAGGTCACGCGTCAGTGGCTGGCCTTGGCCGGTGCCCGGGACGTACAGACCGAAGGCTGGTTCACCGATGACGGCGCCGATTCGATCACCCATGAATTCGATGCATCCACGCTGGCTCCGCAGGTGGCCGCCCCTCACAGTCCGGCCAATACTCGGACGGTCGACACGTTTCGAAACACGCCGATCCAGGCGGCTTATATTGGGGCCTGCACCGGAGCCAAGCTTGACGATCTGCGCGCCGCAGCCAGCGTTTTCAAGAAGGCCAATGGCGTGCGCTTGCCCGCTGGCATGCGCTTGATGGTTGCCCCGGCCAGCGTGCAAGATCAGGCCCAGGCCGAGGCCGAAGGCGTCATGGCTGTGCTGCGCGATGCCGGCGCCGAGGTTTTGCCCACAGCCTGTGGCGCCTGTTCGGGCTATGGGGGCAGCATTCCCGACGGAGCCAATGTGATCGCCACCACGGCGCGCAATTTCAAAGGGCGCATGGGCTCGGCCACCGCCCAGGTCTATCTGGCTTCGCCCTACACGGTGGCTGCGTCGGCCTTGCGCGGCAGCATCAGCGACCCGCGTGAGGTGTTGGCATGAGCGCGCTTCACAGGGTCTGGAAGCTCGGTGCTGACGTCGACACCGATCAACTCGCTCCTGGGGCCTACATGAAGCTGAGCATCGCCGAGATTGCCCAGCACTGCCTTGAGGGGGTCCGACCCGAATTTGCTTGCGGCGTGCGAGCGGGCGACGTGGTCGTGGCTGGGCCCAACTTTGGCATCGGCTCGTCGCGTGAACAGGCGGCTGGTGCCCTGGTGCAACTGGGGGTCAAGGCTGTGATCGCGCCGTCTTACAGCGGCCTTTACTTTCGCAACGCCTTTAACCTCGGCCTGCTGCTGCTGACCTGTCCCCAGGCCGAGCAGTTGCACGAGGGCGAGTCCATCGCCCTGGACTTGCAAGGGCGATGTGTCGTGCGTGCCGATGGCCAGCGGCTGGCCTGCGATCCAATCCCTGATTTCCTGCTTGAAATGGTGCAATCCGGTGGCTTGCTCAGCCAGCTCAAGCGGCGCATGCAACAACCAAGGAGCGCTTGATGACCAGCAAGACAGGGCCCAAGATCGTCCGTGCCCAAAGCATGCCTGAAGCGACGCCTGAGGTGCCGGTGTGCATCGTTGGGGGTGGCTCCTGCGGCCTGACGGCGGCCATTGCCCTGCGCGAGGCTGGCGTAGAGGCCCTGGTGCTCGAGCGCGATGCCACGGCAACAGGCTCGACCGCCTTGTCCTCAGGATTCATCCCGGCCGCCCAGACGCGCTTGCAGCGCGCACTTGGCATCGAGGACTCGCATCAGCTGCTCATTGACGACATCATGAAGAAGGCCCATGGTCAAGCGCCGTTGCACCTGGTTAAGGCCTATGTGCAAGCCGCCACGCCGGCCATCGATGCGTTGGAGAAGCTCGGGCTGCCCTTTGAGATCGTCGACGGATTTCTCTACCCGGGTCACAGCGTTCGGCGGCTGCGAGCTGTGGGTCGATACGCACGATCGTGTGCTAGGGGTAGGCTACGAACGCCCCGACGGCAGCATGGAGCGCTTGGCCTGCCAGTACCTGCTGCTGGCCTGCAATGGCTTTGGTGGCAACACCGATATGGTTGGTGAGCTTTTGCCGGAGATGGTCCGGGCTGTTTTTGCGGGCCATCAGGGCAATGACGGAACTGCCATCAAATGGGGGCAGCAGCTTGGTCTGCGCATGGGCGATCTCGACGCATATCAGGGTCACGGCTCCTGGTCCATGCCGCAAGGCGCGCTGGTCACCTGGGCGTTCATCATGGAGGGGGGCGTGCAAATCAATGCGCTCGGGCGGCGCTTTAGCGACGAGACCAGCGGTTACTCCGAAGCCGCTGTGCCGGTGTTGGCCCAGCCCGGCAGCATAGCCTGGGATGTGTTCGATGAGCCGCTGCTCAAGTTGCTGCGCGGTTTTCCCGACTTTCGTGACGCTGAGTCGGCAGGCGCCTTGCGTGTGGCGCCTGACGCGGCTGCGCTGGCGGCGATCATCGGCTGTGATGTGGACGCTTTGCAAGCAACGCTCGGTGAGATCCGTGCCGGTCATACCGATGCTTTTGGCCGCACTTTTGCGAGGTCGCTGCAGGCCCCGTACTACGCCGTCAAGGTCACGGGCGCGCTGTTTCACACGCAAGGCGGCCTGGAGGTCGATGACCGGTGTCGCGCGGTCAAGGCCGATGGGCAGACCATGCCCAATCTTTATGCTGCCGGTGGTGCTGCCCGCGGTGTGTCGGGCAGTGGCGCCGCTGGCTACCTGGCCGGCAATGGCCTGCTCAGTGCAGTGGCTGGTGGCTGGCTGGCCGCCACCGACATTGCCCGCAGGCTGGGCGCTGACTGATCAACTCAAGCCCAACCCCTGGAAGATCCAACCATGACACTTGCGCAACGACTGCAAGAGCCTCGCGCTTTGCTTGCCCCGGGCATCTACGATGCATTGACCGCTCTGGTGGCCGAGCAGGCGGGTTTTGAGGCGCTTTATCTGTCAGGCGCCTCAATCGCCTACACCCGCCTGGGACGATCGGACATTGGCCTGACCACGGCCAGCGAGGTGGCCGAGACGCTTGCGCGCATCACCGAGCGGGTCAGCTTGCCGGTGATCGTCGATGCGGACACTGGCTTTGGCAATGCGCTCAACACACAGCGCACGGTGCGCGCGTTCGAGCGTGCCGGCGCGGCCATGATTCAGCTTGAGGATCAGACCTTTCCCAAGCGCTGCGGCCACCTCGATGGCAAGGGTGTGGTCCCTGCGGCCGAGATGTGCGGCAAGCTCAAGGCGGCCATCGATGCGCGGCAGTCCCGGGACACCTTGATCTTGGCGCGCACCGATGCGCTGGCGGTTGAAGGATTCGAGGCTGCGATGGACCGTGCCGAACAATACCTGTCCTGCGGCGTTGACGCGCTCTTCAGCGAGGCCTTGCGCACACCCGAGCAAATGAAAGCCGCCTGCGATCGCTTTGGTCCGCGCATTGCCTTGCTGGCCAATATGGTCGAAGGTGGCAAGACGCCGGTGCAAAGCGCAGCGGTGCTCGGTGACCTGGGCTTTCGCATTGTCATCTTTCCAGGGGGTACTGCCCGCGCCGTGGGGCATCTGCTGCGCCGCTACTACGCCAGCTTGCATGAGCACCAGACCACCGCCCCCTTTAAGGACGAGATGCTTGACTTTGATCAGCTCAATGCCCTGATTGGCACCCCTGAACTCCTGGCGCTGGGCAAGCGCTACGATGCCTGAGGCCGCATGCCGGCTCCACGTCCGCTCGACCACATCATGGTGGTCTCGCTCGAGCAAGCGATTGCTGCACCGCTGGCCGACCTGGGCGCGCGCGTGATCAAGGTCGAGCGTCCGGGCAAGGGCGATTTTGCTCGCCACTATGACCGCAGAGCCCGTGGGCAAGCTTCGCATTTTGTTTGGGTCAACCGCTCCAAGGAAAGCCTGGCGCTCGATATCAAAGAGCCCAATCATCTGGTAGTGCTGCGGGCCCTGATTGCCCGCTGCGATGTGCTGGTGCAAAACCTGGCGCCCGGCGCCACCGCCCGTCTTGGGCTCGATGCAGCCACATTGCGCCAGACCCAGCCCTCGCTCATTGTTTGCGACATATCAGGCTACGGTCAAGATGGTCCTTACCGTGACCGCAAGGCCTACGACCTGCTGATTCAAGGTGAGGCCGGCTTGGTCAGCGTCACGGGTACGCCCGATACACCCTCAAAAACTGGCAATTCGATTGCCGACATTGCCGCTGGCATGTATGCCTACTCGGCCATATTGGCGGCCATCATCCAGCGCGGCAAGACGGGTCAGGGCGCCCACATCGATGTCTCCATGCTCGAGTCGCTGGTCGAGTGGATGGGCTATCCGCTGTACTACGCCATGGATGGTGCCAGCCCACCAGAGCGCACAGGCGCATCCCATGCCACCATACAGCCCTACGGGCCCTACGCCGTTGGTGATGGCGGGGCCGTGATCCTTGGAGTGCAAAACGAGCGCGAATGGGATCGCTTTTGCGACCAGGTCTTGGGTCATGCAGAACTGGCGCGCGATCCGCGCTTTGACACCATCGCGCGGCGCAGCGAAAACCGTCAGGCTTTGCGGGCCTTGATTCTCAAGGTGTTTGCCGGGCTGAGCACCGAGCAGGTCGGCCAGCGGCTGGACCGAGCGCAAATAGCCAATGCCCGCATGAACACCATGGCCGAGGTCTGGGCCCACCCCCAATTGCAGGCCCGCGGGCGCCTGAGCACCATCGGTTCTCCGGCAGGCCCCTTGCCGGCCTTTTTGCCACCAGCCAGCCAAAGTGGATTTGCCCACCACATGGGCCCGGTTCCACAGGTTGGGGAGCACAACGAGGCCATCTTGCGCGAACTCGGTATGCGACTGTGAGCGGCGGCTCGGTTCAGATCGAACCTCTGTCGATTTTTGTTGTGTGTCGAGGCGGTGGTCGGCGTGTGAGAGCAGGCGATCGCGCCAAGCAAGGGGCCTTGGTCGGGTCGCCGCACGATCAGCGGTGGAAATGGCCCTCGAAGCAGTGGCGCATTTCGTGCCCCAGGGCCACGTGGGTGACCACTGGGCCGGTCACGACGGTACATGTTTGAGCCGCCACGCTCCAGATGGCACAGGCTACGGGTGGAGTGATGTAGGCCCGCTCTTTGCCCAATCCTGTGGCACCGGCGCAGTACTCGACAACGTCCTGTCGCACTTCCCAGCGCATCTTGACCAAGTTCATGGTTCGGTCCTTGCTCGGCAAAGGGGTGAACTCGCTCAACTCTGATTTGGCCAGGTACTGGGTGTCCAGGGTCTGGCAACCGGTCATCAAGAGTGTCAGGGCGGGGACCAGGCAGAGTGTCCATTTGTACATACAAACTCCTACAAATGATTTCAAAAGTGTAGCAATTGTAAATCATTTTTAAGATATTGTATTTATTTATAACTATTGTTTCACAATTTATGATTAAACAAAGCAATTGTTAAGTACTATGGAATCCGGTTGACAGTTCGATGGAGGATGGGGGTTTCGGGGCACTGGCTGGGGCGTGCCAGTGGCGGGCAAGGGGAGCGCCCTGGGGGCTTGCCCCCGTGCGCGCAGCGGCACTTGCCGGTACCGGTCAGTGTGGTCCGCGGTGGCTGCGGATGCTTGTTGTCTGGGGGTCGACTGCTACGTCAAAGCCGTCAAGGCAGGACTGGCAGGACGAGGTTCTCGGACGCAGTGCCGAGTGGGCTGGATGTCAGTTCAATGGGGTGGGCCGGCAAGTAGGGTGCGTCGGCATTGGCATCGTCGGGGGCGGCCTCAAACTCCCACATGTTGAGGTCGCTGTTCTCGGCCGTGAACTCTGTGAAAAACTGCGCAAGACCGGCAAGAAGAACGCTCGGCGTATTGACGAATGTGGTGGTACTTTCGTTGCCATGGGCGTCGGTGAAGGACACCTTGATTTTCAGATTGGCCGTTGGCAGGGTGCTCACATCAAAAGATGCTGCCCAGGTTCCGTCTTCAG
>JAJTGH010000072.1 GCA_021299555.1 Comamonadaceae bacterium | reverse complement strand
TTCGGGGCCCGTCTGACAAACCGCGCTGTCTGCGTGCCCTAGGAATGCAGGCTGTCCTTCAGCCAAGCCACATGCGCCCCGCCACCCCAGCCTCACCCCACATCCTGGTCGTGGGAGGGGCCGGCTACATCGGCTCGCACATGCTGCAGCGGCTGGCCATGGCCGGCTGGCGAGCCACCACACTGGACGACCTGTCCGGTGGCCATGCAGACGCGGTGCGCTGGGGCACCTTGGTACAAGGCGATTTGGGGGATGCCGCGCTGCTTGAACGCCTTTTTAGCGAGCATCGCTTTGACGCGGTGATGCACTTTGCCTCATTCATCGAGGTTGGCGCGTCCGTGGCTCAGCCGCTGCGCTATTACCGCAACAACGTCGCCAGCACGCTGACCCTGCTGCAGGCCATGCAGGCCCATGCCGTGCATCGCCTGGTGTTTTCGTCCACAGCAGCGACCTTCGGCCAACCCCAATACAGCCCGATTGACGAAGCCCATCCGCAGCAGCCGATCAACCCCTACGGCCGCAGCAAACTCATGGTCGAGCAGATCCTCAACGACTGTGACCGCGCATTCGGCCTGCGCTGCGTGGTCTTGCGGTACTTCAATGCCGCCGGCGCAGACCCCAACGGCCTGCTCGGCGAGCGCCATCACCCCGAATCGCACCTGATCCCACTGGTGCTGCAAGTGGCGGCAGGTCGGCGCGCGCAGATCACGGTTTACGGCCAGGACTACGACACACCCGACGGCACCTGCATCCGAGACTACGTACACGTGAGTGATCTGTGCCAAGCGCACTGGCTGGCCCTCGGGAGCCTGCTGGCGGGCGGCCACTCACAGGCCTACAACCTGGGCAATGGCCACGGACACTCGGTGCAAGAGGTGATCGAGACGGCCGAACAAGTCAGCGGCCGGCACATAGCCGTGCAAAGCGGACCTCGCCGGCCCGGCGATCCTGCTCGCCTGGTGGCCGACGCCACCCGCGCATGCACGGCCCTGGGCTGGCGGCCGAGATACGGCGAACTCAAGCAGATCATCGCGCACGCCTGGCAGTGGGAGCAGCGGTACACGGCGCAGACCTGAGCCCTCGGCGCAAGGGCGCAGATCGAAGTGAACGCATAATCGTCTTCACGCCAACACCGAGCCACACTGACCGGAGCTCCCTATGCAAAGACGTCATTTACTGGGTTCAATCGCGCTGGCCGGTGTGACAGCGGCCTGGTCTCAAGGCTTTCCGAACAAGCCGGTCAAGATCATCGTGCCGGCCCCACCGGGCGGCACCGCCGACATCTTTGCGCGGGCTTTGGCGCAGCGCATGCAGACGGCCATGGGCCAGCCATTTGTAGTCGAATACAAACCCGGTGCAGCGACCAACATCGGCAGCGACTTTGTGGCCAAAGCCGCGCCCGATGGCTACACCTTGCTGTTCAACGGCATCACGCTGGCCAGCAACCCCGCGCTGTTTGCCAAGCTGCCGTTCAATCCG
Organism: Comamonadaceae bacterium; assembly: GCA_021299555.1. GTDB lineage: Bacteria > Pseudomonadota > Gammaproteobacteria > Burkholderiales > Burkholderiaceae_C > Polaromonas. The sequence goes on along the minus strand of JAJTGH010000072.1, from coordinate 12,850 downwards.
GCAACCGATCTGGCGCCCATCATCGAAGTCGCCTCCATGGTCAACGTGATCACGGTCCATCCAAGCGTGCCGGCCCAGTCTCTGCGCGAACTGGTTCAAATGGCGCGCAATGCGCCGGGAACCATCAACCACGGCTCGCCTGGCATAGGCAGCTCCGGGCATCTGGCCGGCGAACTGCTGGCCCATCGCACCGGCATCAGGATCACGCACATCCCCTACCAGGGTCTGGCGCCGGCCACCAACGATCATGTGGCCGGAACGCTCGGTGTGGGCTTCGTGAACTTGCCCGTGGCGCTGCAATTTGTCAAGGCAGGCAAGCTGCGCGCACTGGCGGTGACCGCCATGAAGCGATCACCCCAGCTGCCCGATGTGCCTACGGTCAATGAGGCACTGGGCATGAACGACTTCGAGCTCAATGGCTGGTTCGGCTTGCTTGCGCCGGCTCGCACCCCCAGTGACATCATTGCCCGCCTGCACAGCGAGGCAGACAGGGCACTGCGCGACCCCGCTTTCGTGGAGATCATCAAGACCGCCGGAGGAGAAGCCATCGGCGGCAGCACGGCCGACTTTGACGCCCGCATCCGCCGCGACCGCGAGCGCCTGAGCGAAGTGATCAGGGCCGCTGGCATCAAGGCCCAGTAAGCGACTGCGTCTTGATGCCCGCAAGTCAACCCGGCACGCGGGCCAGGTTGACAACTCAGTAGGTCTTGTATGGCAGGAATTTCCCAGAGAGCACCACATTAACGCGGTCGCCCTTGGGATCGGGCTCACGAACGATATCCATGCTGAAGTCGATCGCGCTCATGATGCCATCACCGAACTCCTCATGGATCAGCTCCTTGATGGTGGTGCCGTAAACGCTGACGATCTCGTACCAGCGATAGATCAGCGGGTCGGTGGGCACAGCCGTCGGCAGCGAGCCCTTGTAGGGCACGACCTGCAGCCACTTTTGCTCTTCAGCGCTCAAGCCGAACACCTTGCCCAGGGCCTTGGCCTGGGCGGGCGTGGCCGTCATCTGGCCCAGGCAAAGAGCAGTCGTCCACTCTTTGCTCTGCCCCACTTTTTTGGCCACATCTTCCCATTTGATGCCCTTGGACACTTTGACGGTGATGATCTTTTCGGTAACGTCGTTGCGGTTCATGCGGTTCTCCATAAATAGGTAAAAGTACAGCGCCCAATTTCAGTGGGCGTCGTTTGGCTTGGCACGGGTGACCAAAAAGTCCACGATGTGGTTGCGCAATTCGTAATAACCACTCAGATGGTGCATGCTGGCACGCTTGCGATCGCTCGGCAGGGTGTTGGTCACCACTTCGGCGATGCCGCCGGGCACATAGCCCGAGGGGGTTTGGGCGCCGTTGCTCATCAGCAAGATGCGATCGGCCAGCAAGATGGCCTCGTCCACATCGTGCGTGATCATGAACACGGTTTGGCCGGTTTTGCGCACGATATCGATCAACTCGTCCTGGATGCTCCCACGGGTCAGGGCATCAAGGGCACCAAAGGGCTCATCGAGCAGCAGCATCTTGGGCTGGATCGCAAAGGCCCTGGCAATGCCCACGCGCTGCTTCATACCCCCGGACAACTGCGACGGTTTTTTGTCGATTGCCGCTGTCAGACCAACCAGAGCCACGTACTTTTGGACATGCGCATCAATCTGCTCGGCCGACCAATCTGGCCATTTGGATTTGACCGCGAATGCGATGTTCCGGCGAACCGTGAGCCAGGGCATAAGCGCATGGCCCTGAAACACCACGCCGCGCTCAAGGCTGGGGCCCTGAACCTCGCGACCGTCCATGAAGACGTGGCCGTCGGTGGCCCGGTCCAGGCCGGCCAGCACATTGAGAACCGTGGTTTTTCCGCAGCCCGAGTGGCCGATGATGCAGACGAACTCACCGCGGCTCAAGCCGAAAGAGACCCCGTCAAACACCGGCTTGCCCTGAACATAGGACTTGCTCAACCGTTCAACCTTAAGGAAGCTGTCCATGGTGTTTTCCTTCTGATGGGCCACCGGCTTGGCGGCTGCGAGCGCGGCACCAGAGCCATCCAACAATGCGGGTTGATGACGCGTTTCACTCCACATAAGTCACCCACTTTTGCAGACGCGCAAACGACAAATCAAGCAACATGCCCACCACCCCGATGATCAAGATCGCAAAAATCACATTGGCCAGCGACAGGTTGTTCCACTCATTCCAGACAAAGTAGCCTATCCCCGTGCCGCCCACCAGCATTTCGGCGGCGACGATCACCAGCCAGGCGATGCCCATGCTGATGCGCATGCCGGTCAAAATGGTCGGTGCAGCAGCTGGCAAGATCACTTCAAAGGCTCTGCGCAAAGGGCTGACCTCGAGCGTGGCCGCCACATTGAGCCAGTCCCGGCGAACTGCGGCGACCCCGAAGGCGGTGTTGATCAGCATGGGCCACACCGAACAAATGAAAATCACAAAGATGCCAGAAATTGACGAGTCCTTGATGGTGTAGAGCGCCAGGGGCATCCAGGCAAGAGGGCTGATCGGCTTGAGCACCTGTATGAATGGATCAAAGGCCCGGTACAACAGCGGCGACATGCCGATGACAAAGCCCAGAGGCACCGCCACAACACACGCGAGCAAAAAGCCCAGGGCCACCCGCACCAGCGAGTGGGCCAGCTGAATCAAAATGCCCTTGTCATTCGGGCCGTTGTCGTAAACCGGATCCGACAGATGCTTCCAGATGGTTTGCCCCATTTGCAGCGGCGTCGGAAAGCCAGACGATTTGGCGCCTTGCGCAGCGCCGCCGGCCGCACCAGGGTCTTTGCCCAGCATCTTTTGGTACTCGATCTGCTCGGCAGTCAGAGCCGGACCCGCCACCGCCGCAGCTGGCCGCGTTTGAGTGGCGATCTGCCAAACCGACAGGATCACAACCAGAAGCAAGGCTGACAGCAGCGATGCCTTGAGCTTGATCGATTCAATCATGGCTGACCTTTACGCGGCTCGCCCGATGGCAAAGCTTTTGGCGTACGCATCGGCCTTGGCAGGATCGAACTCCCGGCCCATGATCTTGAACTTGGGATATGCGCCGTCCGGCACCTTTTGATCAAGAGACTTCATGTGCTTCTTGGCGTCAGTGAGCAGGAAAACCTGCTCGGCGATCTGGCGGTAGTTGACGTCACCCTTGACGTAGCCCCAACGCTTCATCTGAGTGAGCATCCAAACCGCCATGGATTGCCAGGGAATGGGATCAAAGTCGGCCCGATCGGGCACGGTCTGTATGCCGCCCAGTCCGTCGGCAAAGCGGCCAGTGAGCACCTGGGTCAACACCACCTCGGGCTGATTGAGAGCACGGGTGGCCACTCCACAGCTCCTTGGTCAGCAGATGCAAGAAGCCAATTTCCTCGTAAACCGCACGCTGGTTGAAAGGATCTGGACCCAGATAGCCGTCGATGTTGCCGGCCCTCAAATTGGCCACCATCTCCGGCGGCGGTACGACACGGATCTGGATGTCGCGATCAGGGTCGAGTCCCGCCTCGGCCACGTAGTAACGCAGCAGAAAGTTGTGCATCGAGTACTCAAACGGAACGGCAAACTTGAAGCCCTTCCACATTTTGGGGTCGCGCTTGTCCTTGTGCTTGTTGGCCAGCGTGATCGCCTGCCCGTTGGTGTTTTGAATCGTCGCCACACGCATGGGCGTGGCGTTGGAGCCCAGGCCCATGGAGATGGCCAGCGGCATGGGAGACAGGAAGTGCGTCGCGTCGTACTCTTTATTGATCATCTTGTCGCGAATGAGCGCCCAGCCGGCGGTCTTGACCACCTCCACATCCAACCCCTCGCGCCTGTAAAAGCCCAGGGGGTGGGCCATGATCAAAGGCGTGGCGCAGGTGATCGGAATGAAACCGACTTTGAGGTTTTTCTTTTCAATCTGGCCGCGCTCCTGCGCCATGGCCTGCAAACTGGCCACGGGCAGCACGCTGGAAATTGCCGCCATGGCCGAGCCGCGGCCCACCGCACGCAAAAAGCGACGCCTGACCTCATCCTGAGGGAACAGTGACTTGACCAGGGCGGCCTCAATGAACTCGTTGCTGTAGGCCTCAAAGGTGCTGGTCTGGCTGCGCTTTTTCAGCTCCTCGGTGGCCGCCAGTGCGTTGAGCTCGCGCTGGTGCTCTTCGGGGCTGTCGTGCCGGCCGCAGCTGCAGCGCATCATCAGGGGGCGGTCGGCATTGTAGGGATCGAAAAACTGGCTCATAAGGGCACCTCGCAAATTACAAGATGCCGATATAGAGCAAGTCGCGGGCCTGAAATAGGGCGGCGGGCGGTCCAGATGCGTGAGAGCCCGCCCAACCGTGCAAATCACCGACAGGCCTGGGCATTGACGTAGGGCTGGCCCTACAAAAAGGAGGTCACGCGCTTAAAAAAAGGGAGGCTACTCAGCGCGTGGGGCGGTTTTGGGCCATCCGCTCGGCATACAGAGCCAGCTCCACGTCATTGCGTGTGCCCGTCTTTTCGAGCACGCGTGCACGATAAGTGCTCACAGTATTGGACGCAAGCCCCAGTTGTGCACCAATTTGGGTCACACTCATTCCCGTCACGAGCAGACGAAACACCTGGTGTTCGCGGTGCGACAGGGTATCGGCCCCCACTTTGGTGCCGCTGGCCAGACCGGCCACCGACTCGGCCAAAGATTGGGCAGCGGCGGCACTGAGGTAGATGCCACCGCCAGCCACACGGCGCACGCCCGCGATCATGTCGTCGGGGTCTGCGCTCTTGTTCAAGTAGCCGCTGGCGCCCAACTTGATGCAGCGTGCCGCATACTGGCTCTCCGGATAGGTGCTGATCATGAGCACCGGCAAGCGCGGCCTGTCTCGCTTGATGGACTGCAACACGTCCAGACCATCGCGGCCTGGCAGGGCAATGTCAAGCAATACCAGATCAAGGCCGGGCTGGCCTTGCGCATGCAGCTGCTCAACCCACGTCAGCACCTCAGGGCCGGTGCTGGCCTCTGCAACCACCTGCACCTCAGGGGCGTCAGCGAGCACCTGCTTGATGCCCTCACGCACAATTCGGTGGTCATCACCGATCAAAACCCGAACGAGACCGGCACTCATAGACCGCTGCCCAAAGAACCGGCGGCGGGCAAATCGGCAGCCAGCGGCATGAGCAAAGTCAAGCGGCAGCCGCGACCGGGCTGGCGCCAGATGTCCAAAGTGGCACCGAAATGCCGGGCACGTTCGCGCATGCCCATCACACCGTAGGCATTGGTGGCCTCAAAGTCGCTCAGGTCGGCGCCGCGGCCGTCGTCGGCCACCTGCAGCCGCAACTGCTGGCCATCAAGACCCAAAGCAATGCGCAGGTTGCTGGCCCGCGCATGGCGGCCCACGTTGCTGAGCATCTCCTGGAAGATCCGGAACACCGCCATGGCCTGAGGCTCGGGCAGCTCGAGCGCATCGTCTACATCGATCTGCAAGTGCAACTGCATCTCGGCCGATCGCACAAATTCACGGGCCTGCCAGTCGATGGCCGCCCACAACCCCTGGTGGTCCAGGATGCTCGGGCGCAGATCGGTGATGATGCGCCCGACATTGTCGACCGCGTTTTCGATCAGTCGACTCATGTCCTGGCACTTGCTGCGCAGCCTCTCGCGCATGGACTGCGCCTGCTCGGCACTGCGCTGCTCCTGCTCGGACAGCCGCTTGTCGACCCAGTTGACGTCCATCTTGAGCGCAACGAGCAAACTGCCCAACTCATCATGAACCTCGCGGGCGATTCGGGTGCGCTCTTCCTCGCGCACCGACTCGGAGTAGGCCGCCAGTTCCCGCGTTCGTCGCAGTGCGTCGGCCAGCTCCACCGTGCGCTCTTGCACCCGCAACTCCAGCTCCTGCTTGGCCCGCTGCAAGGCATCAGCGGCCCGCCTACGCTCGGTGATGTCGACAAAGGTGATCACCGCACCCAACACCTGCCCCCCATCAAGGATCGGGTAGCTCGAATACTCCACGGCAAAGCCAGATCCGTCACGGTGCCAGAACCACTCGCTGTCAATTCGGCAAGGCAGCCCTTGGCGAAAGGCATTGAAGATGGGGCATTGCTCGACGGCATAGGGACTGCCGTCCGGGTGGGTGTGATGGGTCAGGTCGTGCATGTTGCGACCCAGGACATCGGCTGGCTCGTAGCCCAGCATGCGGGCACCAGCGCGGTTGATGAAGACACAGTGCCCCTGCAAATCGATGCCAAAAATCCCCTCGCCTGTCGATTCAAGCAACAGACCGAGACGGTCGTACCAGCGCTGGCCCGGATCGACCGGTGCACTGGCGGGCGCGGCTGCCGCAGGCGGGCTACAGCAGGTCGAAGGCTGAGCGGTGAATGTCATCGCACCAGTTTAGTCAGTCAGGCCCCAAGGCGCTGGCCGGTCAACCTCGGTCCTGACGCCCGGCCACGGGTCAGGCCGGCCCAGGTCTGGGCTCAAAACGCTCAGTTAGCTCAGTTAGAATGGTCGTATGCGATCTTCCAGATACACCCAATTCAAAGCAGCCGGCACGGCCGCCATGGGCGTTGTCACCTGCACACGCATTTCCACCAAAACCACGACCATTAAGGGCTGATCCGGCCTGGTTCGTCGTGCCCCGCCGGCTCGATGAGCCGGGTTCAAAGGCCTGGAGCAATTGAACATCTGAGGGGCGTCATCATGAAATTTTCCGGAAATCTTGTCGGCCTAGTGGGCTGGCGCGGCATGGTCGGCTCGGTCCTTATGGACCGCATGCAGACCGAGGGCGACTTCAATCTGATCGAGCCCCTGTTTTTTTCGACCTCCAATGCTGGCGGCCGCGCACCGGCCATGGCCAAAAACGAGACCACGCTCAAAGACGCCCACGACATCGAGGCCCTCAAGCGCTGCGACGTGATCATCACCTGCCAGGGCGGCGACTACACCACCGAGGTGTTCCCCAAGCTGCGCGCGGCCGGCTGGAAGGGCCACTGGATCGATGCGGCCTCGACGCTGCGCATGAAGGAAGATGCGGTCATCATCCTGGACCCGGTCAACCTGCCGGTCATTGAAGGCGCGCTCGCCAAGGGCGGTCTGAACTGGGTGGGCGGAAACTGCACCGTCAGTTGCATGCTCATGGGCGTGGGCGCCCTGTACAAAGCCGGCCTGGTGGAGTGGATGAGCACCCAGACCTATCAAGCGGCTTCGGGCGGCGGGGCACAGCACATGCGCGAGCTGCTCACGCAATTTGGCACGCTCAATGCGCAGGTCAAGGCCTTGCTGGACGACCCCAAGAGCGCCATCTTGGAAATCGACCGCCAGGTAATCGCCAAACAGCGATCGCTTGGCGCCGATGAAACCGCGCAATTTGGTGTCCCACTGGGCGGATCGCTGATTCCATGGATCGACAAGGACCTGGGCAATGGTGTTTCCCGCGAGGAATGGAAGGGCATGGCCGAGACCAACAAGATCCTGGGCCAGGGCGAAGGATTTGGCAGCCCGGCGGTACCGGTTGATGGCTTTTGTGTGCGGGTCGGAGCCATGCGCTGCCACAGCCAGGCCCTGACCTTCAAGCTCAAGAAAAATGTGCCTTTGGCCGACATTGAGGCCATGATCGCCGCTGACAACCCCTGGGTGAAGGTGGTGCCCAACACCCGCGAAGCCACTTTGCAGGACCTCACGCCGGTGGCCGTGACCGGCACCATGACGATCCCGGTCGGACGCCTGCGCAAGATGGCCATGGGCCCTGAGTACCTGGGCGCCTTCACCATCGGCGACCAGTTGCTCTGGGGCGCCGCTGAGCCCCTGCGGCGCATGCTGCGCATCTTGATCGAGCAGTAAAACCCAGGGGAAAGCCCAGGCCTGGCTCGGGCCTGGGCCGGCCCCGTTTGGTGTTAAGGTCGCTCTGCCATGCGCCACCCCCGCCTGTCCCTCCACGCCCCGAGCACGCTGCCGACCCTGGGGCTGCGCGGATGCGCTGCTCTGGCCGCCGCCATACTGCTGGCCGCCAGCGCATGGGCGCAAGGTGCAGCGGCGACCCTAACCTCGATCAAAACGCCAGGCGGACAGTCGGCCGCGGACTTCGCACTCGATCACGCGCCGCCGGGAGTGACGATCGAACAATTTGTGCTGGCCCTGTGCCGTCAAAACCCGCAGGCCTTCATCGGCAGCGATTGCCGACGCCTGAACACCGAAGGTTTGCAGTTGCCCACGCCCGGGCAGGCCGGCAGCATTGCCCCCGAGCAAGCCCGAGCGCAACTGCAGGCCTTGCGGCAAAAAACCCCGGCGCCAGCACCTGACTCGGCTGCGCTTTCCGAGGCGAGCGCCAGCGCACCCGAGCCCGGCATGGCCCCAGCACCCAGCCTGCAGGCCAGTTCGCCTCAGACGCAGGCATCGGCACCGGCTCATGCGCCGAGCCCAGCGCCTGCATTGCCCGTCGATCCTCTGGTGCTGATCGCAGGCGGTGCGGCCTTGCTGGTCATCCTGACTTTGATCCTGCGCCGACCTGCCGAGCCGGCAAGACATGACCCGCCCAAGGTGTCAACGCAACGCCAGCGGCATCCAGCCCCGAGCCCGGCCACCCAGCGACCCGCACAAGCCAGCGTTGAGCGGCCCGCAGCATCACCGATCCAAGTCGCTGCCCCTGAGCGATACCGACCCTCGCTGCCGCCATCGACCGGGCAGACCGCGCCAGCGCCCCAGCCCAGCACTGCCCAACCGCGCGATCTGCCTTCCCTCGACCTGACCCAGGAACCGGGTCCCGGGGAGACCAGGCCTGCGACCGCGCGAGCCGCCCCCGCCGCTGGCCCCCTGGATCTGTCCAGCATCGATCTGGACCTGGGCCCGCAGAACAAGGAGCGGCCATGAGCGGAGAGCGCCCATGAGGGTGGCCCTGGGTCTGAGCTATGACGGCAGTCCCTACGACGGCTGGCAGAGCCAACCGTCCGCTAGGACAGTACAAGACCAGCTCGAACGGGCGCTGAGCCGCTTCTGCGACCAACCGATTCGCACGATGTGCGCCGGACGCACCGACGCGGGCGTGCATGCGTTGATGCAGGTGGTCCACTTTGACACCAGCGCCGAGCGAGAAGAAAACTCCTGGGTGCGCGGACCCAACAGCTTTTTGCCGCCCACCATTGCCGTGCAATGGGCGCGCCACATGAGCGATGAATTCCATTGCCGCGCCCATGCCACGTCACGGCGCTACGCCTACGTGCTGCTCGAGTCTGCGGTGCGACCGAGCGTCGATGCGACGCGGGTGGGCTGGGTGTTTCGTGCGCTGGATCAGGCGGCCATGGAGCGCGCCGCAGAGCACCTGATCGGCGAGCACGATTTTTCCGCTTTCCGCGCCGCCCAGTGCCAGTCCCACACGCCGATCAAAACCCTCAGCCGAATCCAGATCACCCGCAAGGGCGCGTACTGGCGCTTTGAATTCGAAGCCAACGCCTTTTTGCACCACATGATCCGCAACATCATGGGTTGCCTGCTGCAAGTGGGCCAGGGGCTGCGGCCAGTCTCATGGATGGGCGAAGTGCTCGCCGCCCGCAGCCGCGAAGCGGCCGCGCCCACATTCTCCCCCGAGGGGCTGTATTTTCTGGGCCCGCGCTATGACGCCCGCTGGGGCCTGCCCGAACGCACAGCAGCCTATGATTGGTTGCCATGAACGCCAGCCAGCGCACCCGCATCAAAATTTGCGGCCTCACCCGCGAGGCTGACGTGGACGCGGCCGTGGGCGCCGGCATCGATGCCCTGGGCTTCGTCATCTACGCGCCCAGCGCCCGCTATGTCACGCCCGAACGCGCCGGCGAGCTGGCACAGCGACTGCCGCCCTTTGTCACGCCCGTGCTGCTGTTTGTCAATGCCCAGCCGGAGTTGATCGCGCAAGCGCTGCAGCGGGTACCCAACGCCTTGCTGCAATTTCATGGCGACGAGGGCCCTGACCAATGCGCCCACTGGGGTCGCCCTTTTGTGCGGGCGGCTCGCCTTCCGGACGCAGATGCCCCCACGGATGCTGCGAAAGCTTTCGATCTCTTAAAATTCGTGCACGCCTTCAAACACGCCCAAGCCATTTTGCTCGACGCCCATGTCGAGGGCTATGGCGGCGGTGGAAAGACTTTCAATTGGTCACAGCTTCCAACAAACGTCAACGCTCACCTCGTTTTGTCTGGTGGATTGACGCCTGCAAATGTGACCGATGGCATCTTGCAAGTGCGGCCGCGTTGCCAGACGCTGGCCGTTGACGTGAGTTCCGGTGTCGAGGTGTCCAAGGGCATCAAGAGCGCCGAAAAAATCCACCAATTCGTCGCAGCGGTGCGCGCCGCCGACGAGCAACTTGCAAAACGCCATGCTCAATTACCAACAGCCTGACGCCGCCGGCCACTTTGGCATCTTCGGCGGCAGCTTTGTCTCCGAGACGCTGACCCACGCGATCAACGAGCTCAAGGCCGCGTACGCCCGCTATCAGCACGACCCCCAATTTCTGGCGGAATTTCAAAACGAACTGGCCCACTTTGTCGGTCGGCCTTCGCCGATTTATCACGCCGCGCGCATGAGCCGCGAGGTCGGCGGTGCGCAGATCTACCTCAAGCGCGAAGACCTCAACCACACCGGGGCCCACAAGATCAACAACACCATCGGCCAGGCCATGCTGGCCAAGCGCATGGGCAAGCCCCGGGTGATCGCAGAAACCGGAGCCGGCCAGCACGGCGTGGCCACGGCCACCATTTGCGCCCGCTACGGCCTTGAGTGCGTCGTCTACATGGGCAGCGAAGACGTCAAGCGCCAGAGCCCCAATGTCTATCGCATGAAGCTGCTGGGCGCCACCGTGGTGCCGGTGGAATCGGGCAGCAAAACCCTCAAGGATGCGCTCAACGAAGCCTTGCGCGACTGGGTGGCCAACGTCGACAACACTTTCTACATCATCGGTACGGTGGCCGGCCCTCACCCCTACCCCATGATGGTGCGCGACTTCCAGAGTGTCATCGGCAAGGAATGCATCGAGCAGATGCCACTGATGACAGGCGGGCGTCAGCCCGATGCGGTGCTCGCCTGCGTCGGCGGGGGCAGCAACGCCATGGGCATCTTTCACCCCTACATTGAGCACGAGGGCACGCAGCTCATTGGGGTCGAGGCCGCCGGCGAAGGCATGGACAGTGGCAAGCATTCGGCCTCGCTGCAGCGCGGCGTACCCGGCGTGCTGCATGGCAACCGCACCTATGTGCTGCAAAACGAAGATGGCCAGGTCACCGAAACCCACAGCATCAGCGCGGGCCTGGACTATCCGGGCGTTGGTCCCGAGCACGCTTTCCTCAAGGACATCGGCCGCGCCCAATACGTGGGCATCACCGACAAGGAAGCGCTCGAGGCATTTCACTATCTGTGCCGCACCGAGGGCATCATCCCAGCGCTTGAGTCAAGCCATGCGGTGGCCTACGCGATGAAGCTGGCCAAAACCCTGCGGACAGATCAATCGATCTTGGTCAACCTTTCGGGCCGGGGCGACAAGGACATCGGCACCGTGGCCGACCTGTCCAATGCCGATTTTTTCTGCCGTCCGTCTTGCCAGGGTCAAGGCGTCAAAGGTGGCGAGCACAAGGTGACATTCAAATGAGCCGCATCCAGACGGTCTTGGCCGCGCTCAAAAGCCAGGGGCGCAAGGCGCTCATTCCCTACGTGACGGCCGGCTACCCGTTTGCTGACATCACCCCCGATCTGATGCATGCCATGGTGGCGGGCGGGGCCGACATCATTGAGTTGGGGGTGCCGTTTTCAGACCCCTCGGCCGACGGTCCGGTGATCCAGAAGGCCGGCGAGAAAGCTCTGGCCCTGGGCGTAGGCCTGGTGCAGGTGCTCGACATGGTCCAAGCCTTTCGCCAAAAAAACCAACACACCCCCGTGGTGCTGATGGGCTACGCCAATCCGGTGGAAGCCTATGACGTCAAGCGGGGCAGCGATGCCTTTGTGAACCAGGCGGCGGCGGCCGGCGTCGACGGCGTCTTGATCGTCGACTACCCGCCCGAAGAGTGTGCCGATTTCGCTGCCAAGCTGCGTCAGCGGCAGATTGACCTCATATTCTTGCTGGCCCCCACCTCCACCACGCAGCGCATGGCTCAGGTGGCACAGGTGGCCTCGGGCTATGTGTACTACGTCTCGCTCAAGGGCGTGACCGGCGCGGGCACACTCAATGTGGACGAGGTGGAAAAAATGCTGCCCCGCATCCGCGAGCATGTGCACATCCCGGTCGGGGTGGGTTTTGGCATCCGTGACGCAGACACCGCCAGGGCCATCGGCCGCAGCGCCGATGCCGTGGTCATCGGCAGCAAGATCATCCAACTGCTCGAGCCGGCCAGCCGCAGCCAGGCGCCGGGGGTCGTGCAGCAATTCATGGCCGGCATCCGCGCCGCACTGGACTCGACCCGGCCGGGCGCATAATACCGACTCGTTTCTTGAGCCTGCGTCGCCGACGCTTTGCGGGCCTGGCCGATCGGCCAGCCCCTGCTGAACAAAGGATCTGAACCCGATGTCCTGGCTAGACAAGCTGCTGCCCCCCAAGATTTCCCCCACCGATCCGAACGAGCGCCGCAGCGTGCCCGAGGGTTTGTGGATCAAATGCCCAAGTTGCGAGTCCGTCCTGTACAACAGCGATCTGGAGAAAAACCAGAACGTCTGTCCGCAGTGCAGCCACCACCACCGCATCGGCGCGCGCGCCCGGCTCGATGGCTTCCTGGACGCCGAAGGCCGCTACGAAATCGGGCAGGAAGTGCTGCCGGTCGATGCGCTCAAATTCAAAGACAGCCGCAAATACCCCGAGCGTCTGAAAGAAGCCCTGGAGAACACGGGCGAGACCGATGCACTGGTGGTCATGGGCGGGGCGGTGCACAGCATCGGCGTGGTGGCT
>JAJTGH010000214.1 GCA_021299555.1 Comamonadaceae bacterium | reverse complement strand
GCGATGGTGGCGAGTTCGGCCATGTGTCGCGACCTTTTACAGCTCGGCCTGCAGACGGCGCAGGAGGTCGGCGTGGACGCCGGCGTTCACTTCCTTGCGCAGGATCTGCTCGGCGCCCTTGACGGCCAGCACCGCGACCTGCTCACGCAGGGTCTCACGGGCCTTGACCACTTGCTGCTCGGCTTCAACGCGAGCGGCGGCGACGATCTTGGTGGCTTCCTCGGTGGCGCGACCCTTGGCCTCTTCGATGATGGCCTGGGCGCGGCGCTCGGCATCGGCCAGGCGCGCGGCGGTCTCGGTGCGCGACTTGGCCAGCTCGGCTTCGACGCGCTGGTTGGCAGCGCTCAGCTCGGACTTGGCCTTGTCGGCGGCAGCCAGACCCTCGGCGATCTTCTTCGCACGCTCGTCGAGCGCAGCGGTGATCGGAGGCCACACGAATTTCATCGTGAACCCGACCAGGATCAGGAACACGATCATCTGAACGATGAGGGTACCGGTGATACTCATGTGATTTCCCCGCCCTCGCTGCGGCCATGCCGCCACCCTCTACAGAGGGCTGCACCCGCGCCCCGGCAAAGCCGGTTCCGCGGTGCGACGCGAAGGCTCAAACGGTTCATGAACAGGCTTACTTCGGCAGGTTGGCGATCTGGGCCAGGAAGGGGTTGGCGGTGGCGAACCACAGCGCGATACCGGTACCGATAATGAACGCGGCGTCGATCAGGCCGGCCAGCAGGAACATCTTGGTCTGCAGTTCGTTCATCAGTTCGGGCTGGCGAGCAGCAGCTTCCAGGTACTTGCTGCCCATGATGCCGATACCGATACAGGCACCGATGGCACCCAGACCGATGATCAGGCCGGCGGCCAGTGCGACAAAGCTGATAACTTCCATGATTGCTCCTAAGGGACTTGGTTAGAGAAAAACGAGAGGGAAACTGAGACGGGGCGCGGGTCAGTGCGCGTCGTGGGCCTGGCCGACGTACACGAGCGTCAGCATCATGAACACGAAGGCCTGCAGGGTGATGATCAGGATGTGGAAGATCGCCCAGGCCGAGCCCGCGATGATGTGGCCGATCGCTAGACCGATGCCGGTGGCCGACAGCGAGAAGGCACCGCCCATGAGCGCGATCAGCATGAAGATCAGTTCGCCGGCATACATGTTGCCAAACAGTCGCATGCCATGCGAGACGGTCTTGGCCACGAACTCGATGATCTGCATCAAGAAGTTGAACGGCCACAGCAGGGGGTGGCTACCAAACGGCGCCGTGAACAGCTCGTGCACCCAGCCGCCCAGGCCCTTGATCTTGACGTTGTAGTACAGGCAGACCAGCAGCACCGACAGCGACAGGCCCATGGTGACCGACAGGTCGGCGGTGGGCACGACGCGCATATAGGCGTGGTGCGGGTCATGGCCGGCGGCGGCGTAGAGGCTCTCGAAGATCACCGGCAGCAGGTCGACCGGCAGCAGGTCCATCGCATTGAGCAAAAAGATCCAGACGAACACGGTCAGGGCCAGCGGCGCGACCAGCTTGCGACTCTCGGCGCTGTGCACGATGCCCTTGGCTTGCGAATCGACCATGTCGACCAGCACTTCGACCGCCGCCTGGAAACGACCCGGCACACCGGAGGTGACCTTGCGCGCGGCCAGCCACAGCAGCCAGCAGCCCAACACGCCCAGGGTGATCGACCAGAAGATGGAATCAAGATTGAAAACCGAAAAATCCAGCACGCCCTTGGGCTTCTGGTTTTGCAGATGGGTCAGGTGGTGAACGATGTATTCACCGGCGGTGGGTCCGTGTTCAGCAGCCATCTTCTGTTACTTGACTCTCTGTTGGCCGGCCCCAAGGGGCCGGTCTTTTAAACCTTCGGGCGCGACGCAGGCTTGAAAGCCAACGCCACCCAGTACACCTTCATCGTCAGCACCAAACCGATCAGCAAGGCTGGCCAGCTCAAGGCAGACACCCACTTGGGCGCCATCGCCAACAAGGCGATCGACACGATGATCTTGACCATCTCCCAGGCCATGAAGCCGACGGCCGCTGTTCCTGCATGCAGCGAGGAAAAACGTCCTGTGAGCCCTCTGGCAAGGCTTGAAAGGAGGCTCGTCTTGCGTCGTCTCAGGCACAGGGGCTTGGCTTGTCATTCAAAACGGCCCCCGCCGAAACACCAGCGAGTTCAGGCCTGCGGTTCCAGCAAACCCATCGATTATATGAGTGCAAACCCGCCCGTTTTCACCTATCTGGGTGAGCAGCATGGGTTTTCGCGGCAGTCTTCAGGCCTGTAAGTCAAAGGGGCTACTCGACGCGATGACTGTTCCGCTCAGGCCGTCGGCGCAGCGACCGGCCACAATCGCAGCTCGCCCCATGAACACGCCCACCCCGCCTCCTGGCTCCCGCGCCGACTCGCTGATCGAGTACCCCTGCCGCTTTCCGATCAAGGTCATGGGTGCCAAGGTCGATGGACTCGTCGAAGCGGTGACGGCGATCGCGCTGGCCTTCGATCCTGGCTTCGACGCGGCGGACATCGCGCTGCGAGACAGCCGCGGCGGCAACTACCTGGGTATCACGATCACCATCACCGCCACCAGCCGCGAGCAGCTCGACGAGCTGTATCGCACGCTCTCGACGCACCCGATGGTGCGGGTCGTTCTTTGAGCATGCACACGCGGCTGCAGGGCCCTGTGGACTACGCGTGACCGGCCTGCGCGTGCGCGGTGCGCCGGGCATCTACGTGTGGCGCGACGATCCGCACGCGCACCACCGGCCCGAGCCCGCCGCGCCGGGCGAGGATCCCTTTCGCGGTTTGGCCAAGATCGCGGCGCTGGGCATCAAGGTCAGCCGCCATTGCGCCTACCACGGCGTCGCTCTGAATGTGGCCATGGACCTGGAACCCTACCGCCGCATCAACCCCTGCGGCTACGCGGGTCTGGAGACGGTCGACCTTTCTACAATCGGTGTCTCCACCACCTGGAACGAAGCAGCGCATGTGCTGGGCCAGAAGCTCAACGCACTGCTCGCACCCTGAGCACACACCATGAGCACCCATCCCGTCGTACGCGAGGCGCAAGACGCCGACTCCTACAACCCGCTGGCCAAGCAAAAGGCCGCGGCCAAGCTCTCGCGCATCCCGGTCAAAGTCGAGCAGGCGCCGGTGCTCAAAAAACCCGAGTGGATCCGCGTCAAGGCGGGCTCACCCACCACGCGCTTCTACGAGATCAAGCAGATCCTGCGCGAAAGCAATCTGCACACGGTCTGCGAAGAAGCCTCCTGCCCCAACATCGGCGAGTGCTTTGGCAAAGGCACGGCCACCTTCATGATCATGGGCGACAAGTGCACGCGCCGCTGCCCCTTCTGCGATGTAGGCCATGGCCGCCCCGATCCGCTGGACACGAATGAGCCCGAGAACCTTGCACGCACCATCGCCAAACTCCAGCTGAAATACGTGGTGATTACCAGCGTCGACCGAGACGACCTGCGCGATGGCGGCAGCCAGCATTTCGTCGACTGCATCCGCAAGACGCGCGAGCTCTCGCCCGCCACCACCATCGAGATCCTGGTGCCTGACTTCCGTGGCCGCGATGACCGCGCCCTCGAGATCCTGAAGGCCGCGCCGCCCGACGTAATGAACCACAACCTGGAGACCATCCCGCGCCTGTACAAAGAGGCGCGTCCGGGCTCCGACTACGCCTTCAGCCTGAACCTGCTGAAAAAATTCAAGGCCTTGCATCCGAACGTGCCGACCAAGAGCGGTCTGATGGTGGGCCTGGGCGAGACCGACGAAGAGATCCTGCAGACGATGCGTGACATGCGTGCGCACGACATCGACATGCTCACCATCGGCCAGTACCTGGCGCCCAGCACCTCGCACCTGCCGGTGCGGCGCTATGTGCATCCGGACACCTTCAAACGGTTCGAGCAAGAGGCCTACGCAATGGGGTTCTCCCATGCAGCAGTCGGCGCGATGGTGCGTTCGAGCTACCACGCGGACCAACAGGCGCACGCAGCAGGCGTGGCTTGAGCACGGGCCGATGTCGGCCAAGCTGTACGCCCTGGGCGCCATCGCGCTGTGGTCGATGCTGGCGACGCTGGGCGTTTCGCTGGCGCACCTGCCACCCTTTCTCCTGACCGGCCTGGCGCTGGTGATCGGCAGCATGCCCGCCTGGCCGTTGGCACGCCAGTGGAAGGTGCCGCTGCCCACGCTGCTGCTCGGGGTCTACGGGCTTTTCGGCTTTCACTTTCTGCTGTTCATCGCGCTGCGCGTGGCGCCGCCGGTGCAAGCCAACCTGGTCAATTACCTGTGGCCCTTGCTGATGGTGGTGCTCGCGCCGGTATTCCTGCCGGGG
>JAJTGH010000071.1:17914-62485 GCA_021299555.1 Comamonadaceae bacterium | reverse complement strand
AAGCTGTATGCGGCCCGTTTTGATGCCGATGGGCGCGGCCAGTGGATCGAGCTGAGCATCAAGGATCCGCGCATTGCCAACTACGCCGCGTTCAAGTTCGACAACCAGGCCGAGATCTACATCCAGACGCGCATCGCAGCCGATGCGGTGGGCGCCACCAAGATGGACCGTCCCGAGTGGGCCGCCGTCAACCCGAAGAACGGCGAAGTCTATGTCACGCTAACCAACAACAGCGCGGCCAACCGCACGCCGGGCCGGGTCGATGCTGCCAACCCGCGCGCCTACATGGACGTCGATGGCAAGAAGGGCGCTGGCAACCCCAATGGCCACATCATTCGCTTTCGCGAGGACGGCGATGTTGCCGCCGCAACTGGCTTTCGCTGGGATATTTTCCTGTTCGGCGCAGAGGAAGATGCGGGCGACGCCAACCTGTCGGGTCTAAGCGCCAAAAATTCTTTTTCCTCCCCCGATGGGCTTTGGTTCAGCCCCACCACCGGCATCTGCTGGATACAGACCGACGACGGTGCCATGACCGATGAGACGCACTGCATGATGCTCGCCGCCTTGCCCGGGCAGGTCGGTGACGGTGGCAAGGTCACCGCCAAAAACCGCATGCTGGTCAACGGCGTCGAGCAGTCCGGCATCCAGGAGACCTTTGTCGGCGCCACTTTGGGCGATGCGCGGCTGCGCCGCTTTCTCATCGGCCCCAAGGGCTGCGAGATCACCGGAGTGACCGAGGCGCCCGGTGGCCGCGCGCTGTTTGTCAACATCCAGCATCCGGGTGAAGACAGCAAGACTGTGAGCGACCCGCAAAGCCAGTGGCCGGGCAACAAAGGCTATGGCCGCCCGGGCCGGCCCCGCTCGGCCACCATCGTGATCACGCGCAGCGATGGTGGCGTGATCGGGGTTTGAGGTCGGCGGGTGCGCTTGGCGGCTGATCGATCGATCCGTTCAGCGCGTCGGTATGTCCAGCAGCGTGGGCAGATGCGGGTGCAGGCCGATGTCGGGGTTGCCGCACACCCCGTACTGGTAGCGTCCGGTCATCAGCGCAAAGCGCGTCGCTGTGCACGCAGGCGAGTTGGCATAGCCGTTGACATAGCGCAGCGCGCGGGCCGCCAGCCCATCGAGCACTGGCAAGGCCGGGCTGGCCGCATCGGACCGCGCGCCAAAGCACCTCTGGTCGGTGCAGCCCAGATCGTCAGCCACGATGAAGACAAAGTGGGTCATGCATCGAGGCCGAGCCGGATCAGCCGGTCCACGGCGTGCCTTGGTAGGCCTGCAACTGCCACATCGGCTTGGCCGCGGTGCAGGGGGCCGGTGCCCAAACCGTCATGAACAGGCTGCGGATGCTCATCGGCTGGCCGTTGCGGGTCACCTGGGCCAGCATGCGGCCGGTGACGATGCAGCAGGAGCTCGCTGGATGGGCCTGCAGTGCCTCGAAAGACATGCTTTGGTACTGCAGGGTGCCGCTGCGCATGTGATTCAGATAGCTGGCCTTGCTGTCTTGTCCGCCGCTGGAGTGGACGTAGACCAGCGTGGGCGAGAGCATCGCATCGAGGGCATCGAGATCGCCGGCGAGCAAGGCCTGACGCCTTTTTTCTTCGGCCTGCAGCACGGCCCGTGCAATGGCCTGTGCGGTGTCAGTGTGATGTGAGTCCATGTCATTCCATCAAGGTGTTCGATCGCTTCACCATCTCGCCCCCTTTGGGGCTTTCCTGTTCGATCCACTGGCCGAAGGCGTTGGCACTGCCGGCCTGCAAAAACAGAACCAGCTGTGCAAATCCTTACACCACTTCGGGCTCGACCAGAGCCCCGACCACCGCCTCATTGCGGCGATCGAGTCTCTGTGCGGGCAAGGTAAAGAGCCCCACCAGCCCCTTTCAGTCTCGCACATCGAGCGGGGCAAATCCCGCCTGGCTGAAGATGGTCTCGGGCTGCACATTCATCCGCCGGGCCGGGGTCGCTGCGATGACTGTGCAGCTATCGGGTGGCTGAAGGGCCTTTGGCTTTGAAAATAGTTTGATTTATCATATAAAGATAAAAAATTGATTTTTCAGACCGAATAATTCATAAAATCAGAAAAATTTTCATATCTGGAGACCCTCATGTCGCACCTCCTGAGCAAGCGCGATGCGCTGGTGTTCAGCCATATGGGCTTTTACGTGCGTGACCTCAAACGCATGGCCAGCTTTTACAAAGACGTGCTGGGATTTTTTCAAACCGACCAGGGTGATCTGGGGCCGGTGCAACTGGTTTTTCTCAGCCGCGATCCCCGCGAGCACCACCAGCTGGTGCTGGCCAGTGGCCGGCCGCAGGATCTGTCCTTTAGCGTGATCAACCAGATTTCCTTGCGGGTGCCCGACCTGGCCACCTTGCGGCGCGTGCGTGACCTGGTGTCGGCTGAGCCGGACGTGAGCGACCTGGTCAGCGCCACCCACGGCAACGCGGTCTCGATCTACTTTCGTGACCCCGAGGGCAACCGGCTCGAGGTGTTCATGGACACCCCCTGGTACTGCGAACAACCGCTGCGCGAGCCGATCGATCTGGACCAAAGCGATGAGGCAGTGATGGCCGCTGCTGAGGTCCTGGCACGCAGCCGACCCCGGTTTCGCAGCCGTGAGCAGTGGCTGCGCGAGATGGAGCAGCTGATGGGATATGGGCCATGACCGTGTTCGATGTGGCCGTCATCGGCTGCGGACCGACCGGCGTGACGCTGGCCAATTTGCTTGGGCAATATGGGTTGACGGTGCTGGTGCTTGAGCGCGAGCCCGAAATTTATGGGCTGCCGCGGGCCATACACTTTGACGGAGAGGTGATGCGGGTGTTCGAGACCGCTGGCTTGCGCAGCCAGGTGGAAGCGATTTCCCGCCCTGGCATCAAGGGCATGCACTTTAACAACGCCGACGGACAAACCCTGCTGATCCGGGCGGGCTCGGCATCGATAGGCCCCCACGGCTGTGCCAACAACCATTATTTTCATCAGCCCGATCTTGAGGGCGTTTTGCGCCAGGGCTTGCAGCGTCATCGGTCGGTGCAATGGCACACCGGCCACGAGGTCAGGTCCATTGAGCAAGGCTGCGATGCGGTGACCTTGGAGGTCCAGCCGCACAGCGGTCAAGCCTACTCGGTACAGGCCCGTTATGTGGTGGGCTGTGATGGTGCCCGTTCGCTGGTGCGCAAAGTGATGGGCAGCCTCATGCTCGACCTGGGCCTGCACCAGCCCTGGTTGGTGTTCGATGTGCGCCTGAAGACCGAGGTGCCCGATCTGCCCGATCACACGGTGCAGCATTGCGATCCGCAGCGACCCATGACCTATTGCAACGTGACGGGCAAGCGCCGCCGCTGGGAGATCATGCTCATGCCCGGTGATGACCCCGAGCACATGGTCCAGCCTCAAACCCTGTGGAGTCTGGTTTCGCGCTGGGTCACGCCGGCTCAGGCCGACATCGAGCGCGCAGCCATCTACACCTTTCACTCGGTCATCGCGCAAGGCTGGCGACGCGATCGCCTCATGCTCGCCGGCGACAGTGCGCACCAGACGCCACCGTTTTTGGGGCAGGGCATGTGTGCCGGCATTCGGGATGCGGCCAATTTGGCTTGGAAACTGCAGGCTGTGATCCGCGGTCATGCAGGCGAGGGCTTGCTCGATACCTATGAGTCCGAGCGCTCGCCCCATGTGCGGGCCTTTATTGATTTGGCGGTCCGCCTGGGCGACATCATCCAGACCACCGACCCGCAGGCAGCGCGCCAGCGCGACGAAAAGTTCAAGTCTGGCGGGCCGGAGATTTTTCATTTGCCCGCGCCCCGATTGGGCCCCGGAGTCTGGCTCGGCGACTGTGCTCCGGTGGCGCAGGTGTTCCCACAGCCGGTCCTGGCCGATGGACGTTTGCTCGACGCAGCCCTGGGCCCTGGCTTTGCCGTGATCGGCGAGCCGGCTGTCTTGGCCGGCGTCAGCCAGCAAACCCGTGAGCGCTGGCAGGCGCTGCAACTGCTGACATGGCCGGCCACCGAGCCGGTCCTGCTGGCCTGGTTGCAGCAACACGGCTCGCGTGCGGTGATGCTGCGACCCGACCGCTACATCATGGGCCTCGCCCAGGCCAGCGGCGATTTAGACCGCCTGAGCAACTTGTTGCCCCAGCGCAGCGCCCAGACCGTCTGAGGCCTTGACCGCGATGGGCGATAAAGCCGATTCCAGCCTGGCGCGCATGCTCGGCGTGCTCGATCTCTTTACCGAGCAGCGCCTGCACTGGAGCGCCGAAGACATCAGCCAGACTTTGGGCGTGTCTGTGCCCACCAGCTATCGCTATGTGCGCACGCTCTGTGATGCGGGTTTGCTGCGCCGCGGTCAGGACGCCCAGTTCACTCTGGGGCCCCGGATCGTGGTGCTCGATCACTACATCCGGCAGGCCGACCCGCTGCTGCAGCGCAGTGTTCCTTTCATGAAGGAGTTGGTGACGCAGACCGGCTTTGACAGCGTGATCTCCAGCTTGCATGGCCAGCAACTGCTCGACACCCACCGCGAGCTTGGTCAGGCGCCGGCCAGTCTGAGCTATGGCAGGGGCCGGCCCAGGCCGCTCTTCAAGGGTGCGGCCGCCAAGGTGATCCTGGCCGGGTTGCCGCCAGCGACCTTGCACAAGCTGTTTGACGCCCACACCGCGGATGCGGCCGCAGCGGGTCTGCCCGGTGATTGGCCGGGTTTGCGCGCTTACTATGGCCGCATCCGAAAAGCGGGCCATTACCTGTCATCCGGTGAGCTCGAAAGCAACTTGGCGGCCCTGGCTGCGCCCCTGCACCATGCCGATGGCAGCATCGCCGGGGCGCTGTCGGTGGTCACCACGGTGCAGCGTCTGGCCGTGATCGATGTGCCCAAACTGGCCCAACTCGTCATGCGCGCCGCCAGCGACATCAGCACGCGCATGCCCTGACTCTTCGGTCGCTGTGCCCTGTTGCTCCGGTGCATGAGCGGCCATGGGGCGCTGGGGGACCCCCTGCCTCCCAATCGACGGTGTCGCATCGCATTTTTGTCCGGGCGGCTGAGGAGAAAAATGGCGTGAAACGGATTCATCAGGTTTTGATCCGTCTGCAGCCATTTGAGGTGGTGAGCAGGTATTGGTGTAACACCTAGGTATTCATTTTGTGATTTGATCGCATCATGACGGCACCATGTCTACCCCCGCTCCTTTGCTGGCCGCCGCCCAGGCCGATCTGCAGGCGCTGCTCAGGTCCGGGCTGGCCGACGACGGTGCGGTGGTGCGTTTGCTCGATCGTTTGCTGCAGTTGGCCCACGAGCTCAAGGCGTCGGACTTGCACTTCGAGCCCTACGAGGGGCACTATCGGATCCGTGTGCGCATCGACGGACAGCTGCAGGAATTGCTGCGTCCGGCCTTGAGCCTGCGTGAGCGCCTGGCCTCGCGCATCAAGGTGCTGGCCCGACTGGACATCGCTGAAAAACGCCTGCCGCAAGACGGCCGGCTGCGCCATCAACTGGCCCTCGGCCCGTGGGTGGATTTTCGGGTCAGCACCTTGCCGACGGTCCATGGCGAAAAGCTGGTGGTGCGCCTCATCGACGCCGCGCCGGCTCAGCTTGAGCTCGATGCGCTGGGCTATGAAAACGAGCAAAAGGCCGCGGTGCTTCGGGCCATTGGGCGTTCGCACGGCATGATCCTGGTGACTGGCCCCACCGGCTCGGGCAAGACCTTGTCTCTTTACAGCTGTCTGCAAATGCTCAATCGCCCAGGGGTCAACATTTGCACCGCCGAAGACCCCTGTGAAATCAATCTGACCGGGATCAATCAGGTCAGCATCCACGAAAAAGCCGGCCTGAGTTTTGCTACGGCTTTGCGTGCTTTCCTGCGGCAGGACCCGGACGTGATCATGATCGGCGAGATCCGCGACCTAGAGACCGCCGACATGGCGCTCAAGGCCGCTCAAACCGGGCATCTTGTGCTCTCGACCCTGCACACCAACGACGCACCGAGCACGCTGACCCGGCTGCGACAGATCGGTGTGGCTGCGCACAACGTTGCAGCCAGCGTGGTGCTGATCACCGCCCAGCGCCTGCTCAGACGGCTGTGCACGCATTGCCGCCGACCGATCGAGGCGCCGCGGCAGCTCATGATCGAGGCCGGCTGTCCGTCGTCCTGGATTGAGTCCGATGTGCCCATCTACCAGCCCGTGGGCTGCATGCATTGCCTCGCAGGCTACCTCGGACGCGTGGGCGTGTTTGAGGTCATGCCGGTCAGCGCGGCCATGGCTGAAATTGTCTTGCGCGAGGGCAGCGCCGCTGAGCTTGCGCGGCAAGCGGCGCAGGAGTCGGTGCTCAGCCTGCGACAGGCGGCTTGGCGCAAAGTTAAACTGGGTCAGACCTCCATGGAAGAAGTTCTGGCCCACACCCATGCTTAGATCGCTGAGCGCCCCTTTGACCGTCCAGCCTCGCTGCGGGCCTGGGGCATGAATACGGGCCTGCTTGACCGGCAGGGCAGGGCCGGCGAGCGCTGGTTTGATTGGTCGGCCCGAGATCAGCAGGGCCGGATGCAGCGCGGCCGCAGCCGAGCCGGCGGTGAAAACCAGTTGCGAGCCCTTTTGCGACGCCGGGGTTTGGACGCGATCGAATTGCAGGCGGTACAGGCGGCCCGCATGCGCCCCGTGCGGGCGCGCCAGGTGGCCCAGCTGACTCGTCAGCTTGCCGCCTTGCTTCGAGCCGGGTTGCCTTTGCTGCAAGCGCTGCAGATGCTCTGTCGTACCCAGACCCACAGTGGCGTGGTTCATTTGCTCGAGCGGTTGCATGTCGATCTGGAAAACGGCATGTCTTTGACAGCCGCGCTGGCGCGGCAGGGGTCGGTATTCGGCGCTCTTTACGTGGCCTTGATCGAAGCCGGTGAGGCCTCGGGCCGGCTCGACGTGATGCTCGAGCGCCTGGCCGATCACCTGGAAAAAACGCAGGCCTTGGCCCGCCGTGTGCGCGCAGCCTTGTTTTACCCGGCGGTGGTGCTGACTGTGGCCTTGCTGGTGCTGGTGGTCATCATGGTCGCGGTGGTGCCTGCTTTTGAAAAAGTCTTTGCCTCATTTGGGGCGCAGTTGCCCTGGGCCACGCAGTGGGTCATCGATGTGAGCCGCTCTTTTGTCCGGTGGGGGCCGTTTCTTCTGGCGGGTTTGCTTGCTTTGTCGATCGTGCTGGCGCGGGCCTGGCGGCGCAGCCCCGCTTTTGTTCGCTGGGTCGACGATGCGCTGCTGGCACTGCCCGTCTGGGGTGCGCTTTTGCGTCAGGCGGCCGTGGCGCGCTGGAGTCGCACCCTGGCCACCTTGCTGTCTGCCGGATTGCCCTTGACAGACGCTTTGAATTCGGTGCGTGGGGCCTGCGGTCATCAGGCCTATGCACAAGCGACCTTGCGTGTGCGCGACGAGGTGGTGCGCGGCAGCAGCCTGCGCCTGGCCATGGCCCCGTCGCCCCTGTTTTCACCTTTGCTTGCACAAATGTGCGCCATCGGTGAAGAGTCGGGTACGCTCGAGCACCTTCTGCAAAAGGTGGCTGACTTTGAAGAGGCCGAACTCGATGAGCGCATCGGTTACTGGTCCGGTCTGATCGAGCCGGTCACGGTGGTGGTGCTGGGCGTGATGATCGGCGCGCTGGTTCTTGCCCTGTATTTGCCGATTTTTCAAATGGGGCAGATCGTCTGATGGCCGATACGCTGGCGCTCACGGTGGCTGGCTTGCTCGGGCTGGTCATCGGCAGCTTTCTCAATGTGATCATCGTCCGGCTGCCGCGCATGATGCAGCGGCAGTGGGCCCAGGAGGTCGGTCTGTGGCTGGCCGAGCAGGATGGGGCATCGTCTGTGGACTTGCCCAGCGCACCCACGGGTGCGCGCGAGATGGCAGCGGCCACTGCCTGCGACCAGACAAATGCAGAGCCCGCCTACAACCTGGCACGCCCTGGCTCGCATTGCCCCGCCTGCGGCCATGTCCTGTCTTGGTGGGAAAACATTCCGTTGCTCAGTTACCTGGTCTTGCGCGGCCGTTGCAGGGTCTGCAAGGGGGCCATCGGTTGGCGCTATCCGGCGGTCGAGCTGCTCACGGCCGCGCTGTTTGCCGCCTGTGCCTGGCGTTGGGGCGTCAGCGCCCCGGCCTTGGTCTGGGCCGGCTTTGCGGCCGTGCTGCTGGCGCTTGCCTGCATCGACTGGGACACCCAGCTGCTGCCCGACGCTTTGACCCTGCCGCTGCTGTGGGGCGGCCTGATGGTCGCTGCCCTGGGCTGGAGCGGCACGGCCTTGGTCGATGCGCTGTGGGGTGCGGTGGCCGGTTATCTGCTTTTGTGGTTGGTCTACCATGGCTTTAAGGCGGCAACGGGTCGGCACGGTATGGGGCAGGGCGACTTCAAGCTGCTCGCCGCCCTGGGCGCTTGGCTGGGCTGGCAGGCGCTGGCGCCGCTGTTGTTGCTGGCTTCGGCTGGTGGCGCCCTGGTGGGGATCGGCCTGCGCGTCAGCGGCCGGCTGGGAGCGGGCCAGCCCCTGGCTTTTGGACCCTACTTGGTGCTTGCTGGCTGGCTCATGATGTTCTTTCCAACTTTGACGGCGCAATGGATTTGGCCATGAAACAGACGCACATGGATGGCACGGCACGGCGGCGCTGGCGCATCGGTTTAACCGGCGGCATTGGCAGTGGCAAAAGCACGGTGGCTGCCATGCTGGCTCAGTGTGGCGCCGCCGTGGTTGATGCCGATGCGATTGCTCGTGCGCTCACGCTCGCCGGTGGTGCGGCCATGCCGGCCATTGCCCAGGCTTTTGGCCCGGGCTTGGTGCAGGCCGACGGCGCCATGAACCGCGAGGCCATGCGCGCGCTCGCCTTTGGCGACCCGGCGGCGCGCCTGCAGCTCGAGGCGATCGTGCATCCGCTGGTCGGCCAGGAGACCGCCCGACGTGCCAACGAAGCGTGGGCTGCGGGGGCGCCGTGCGTGGTGTTCGATGTGCCCCTGCTGGTCGAGTCTGGCCGGTGGCGCTCGCAGGTCGATGCAGTGTTGGTGGTTGACTGCAGCGTTGCAACCCAGATCGCGCGGGTGATCGAGCGCAGCGCCTGGAGCCGCGAGGCGGTTGAAAAAGTCATCGCGCAGCAAGCCAGCCGCGCCCAACGCCTGGCCGCTGCCGACGTCAGCTTGTACAACGAAGGCATGGATTTGCCGGCGTTGCAGGCGCAGGTGCGGCAGGTCTGGCAGCACTTCGGGCTATGATCGTTGCTTTGGCTTCTCGTGGTTTCAAACCCCTGCGCCGTGATCCTGTACGAGTACCCCTTTAACGAACGCGTCCGGACCTATTTGCGTCTGGAGCATTTGTTTTTCAGGTTGGGCGAGTTGATGGGGCGCAGCAGCGCCACCGATCACCACTTTGCCATCACCACCGTATTCGAGATCATCGAGGTGGGGGCGCGTGCCGAACTCAAGACTGGCTCATGAGTCTGCGCAGCCGTGCTGCGATTCCGGGGGGTACTTGCGAATTTGACCTGCCCGCCTACCATGCCTGGCGCCACCGCGATGTGGATCAGCGGCGAGCAGACTTGCAGCGCTGGATCGAGGGCTTGCTGCCGCTGGCCGAATCGGTGGGCATGCTGCTCAAGCTGTTGCGCGACTCGGGTGTGCCGCAAAAGGTGCTGTGCGCCGGCGGCCACTTTCAGCAGAACCTGCCTCAGGGGCGCACTTTTCAACTCATGAGGCTTCGCATCGACCCGCAGTTGGGCCTGTTTCCCGAGATCAGTGGTAACCGCTTGGTGGTATCCGTGCGTTTGATGACCATCATTGACGGTCAGCGCATGCAATCTTCCCAGGAAGATGCACAATTGGAAGTCACCCTGTGCTCCTGAGCCCGACGGCCGGGGCGCCTGTCAGCGATCTCTGATTTCCCATGCATGACCATGTCCGCGGATTTCACATGCCCTGACCGCATCGTCGCCTGCCCCGCCTGTGGCGGGGACAGCGTGTATGGCCCTGGCAACCCGGCGCGGCCGTTTTGCTGCGTTCGCTGCAAAAACATGGATTTTGGCGCCTGGGCCAGCGAACAGTTTCGCGTTCCCGCCGAGGCCCCGCCTGACGATTCGGGCTTTGGCGATCCCAAACTGCAATAGTGGGTCCGCATGCGTGGCTACCTTTCATGGGCAGTTTTGTTTTTGGGCGCCATCGTGCACCTTCCGGTGCAGGCACAGCAAGCCAGTGCCACCGAGCCCCAGGGTCCGGATGCCAAGCCCGCCGCGACGCAGAAAAAAACCACGAAGGCCGCTCAGCCTCGCGTGGCTCAGCCCAAGGTGCTGCCCGGTGGCTCGGGCGAAACGGCCTCTGAGCGCGCTGCCCGGCTCAAGCGCGAATGCAAGGGCCGCCCCAATGCCGGCGCCTGCACCGGTTACACGCAGTAGATCTGGATAAGAGCGCGACGTGGGCGTGAAAAAACCGCGGGGCTGGCCGCCGCGCGGTTTTTGCTTTTCGTCAACCGCGTTCGATCAGTTGTTACTGCCCAGCATTTGCTGCAATTCGCCGTTTTCGTACATCTCCATCATGATGTCCGAACCGCCGACGAACTCGCCCTTGATATAGAGCTGCGGGATGGTGGGCCAGTTGCTGTATTGCTTGATGCCCTGGCGCACGGCCTCGTCTTCAAGCACGTTGACCGTGGCCGGTTTGGCCACGCCGCAGGCCTTGAGGATTTGAATCGCACGGCCTGAAAAGCCGCACATGGGAAATTGGGCCGTGCCCTTCATGAAAAGGACCACGTCGCTGGATTTGACGATCTGGTCGATGCGTTGCTGGGTGTCGTTCATGGTCTGCCCTCCAAAAGTCCGGTTCCTATTATCAGTCCTGCTCCATGTCCCCAGGCGCCTTAGGGCAAGTGGTTGCTTTTTGGCCACCACTACAGCGCTCGATGCCGGCCAGGTCGCGCCGGCTTTGTACCGACATCAGACCGGCTCGGCGCATCAGGTCGCGCACCGCGCCGGCCTGATCGTGGCCGTGCTCGAGCAGCAGCCAGCCGCCTGCGGCCAGACGGCTGGGGGCTTGGTCGATGATCACACGCAGATCATCGAGCCCCAGGGCACCGGCTGTCAGCGCCGACCGCGGCTCATGCGCGAGCGCGGGCAAGTGCTCATCGCCATCGGCGATATAGGGTGGGTTGCTCACAATCAGTTCGAAAGGGCCGGCTGACTCTGCCAGCCAGTGGCCCTGGCACCAATCGACGCTCAGGTTCAGGGCTTGGCCGTTGGCCCGGGCCACTTGCAAGGCCTCGGGGCTCGCGTCCAGTGCGCTCAGCCGCCACTGGGGGCGCTCGTGCTTGAGTGCCAGCGCAATCGCACCGCTGCCGGTGCCCAGGTCGATCACACGGGTGTCGGCCGGCAGGGCCAGCTCAAGCGCCCAATGCACCAGGGTTTCGGTGTCAGGCCGGGGGACGAGCACGCGCCGATCGACCTGCAGTGACAGGCCAAAAAATTCCTTCTCCCCGATCAGATAGGCCACCGGCTCGCCGGCCTGCCGTCTGGCGCACAGCGCTTTGAACTCGGTCTCCTTGGCCGCCGGCAGTGGGTCCCGGTCGTGGGCGTATAGCCAGGCCCGGTCGTGCCGGCGGCCGAGCACGTGCAGCAGCAGCAACTGGGCGTCCAACGGCTCGAGCCCGGTCTGCCCGGCACAGGCGAGCACCTGCGCCAGCGTCATGGCTGGGCGCCCTCCAGGTCAGCCAGCAGTTCGGCTCCGCGGGCGACCTGCAGCGCCGCGATCACGTCGGCCAGATCGCCTTCCATCACCTGAGCGAGCTTGTAGAGCGTCAGATTGATCCGGTGATCGCTCAGGCGGCCCTGCGGGAAGTTGTAGGTCCGGATGCGGTCGCTGCGATCGCCGCTGCCGATCAGGCCTTTGCGCAGGGCCGCGTCCTTGGCCGCCCGTTCGCTGCGCTCTTTTTCCTGAATGCGTGCCGACAGCACCTGCAGAGCCCGGGCCTTGTTGCGGTGCTGGCTGCGGTCGTCCTGACATTCGGCCACGATGCCTGTGGGCAAGTGGGTGATGCGCACCGCCGAATCGGTTTTGTTGACGTGCTGCCCGCCCGCTCCCGAGGCGCGGAAGGTGTCGATGCGCAGCTCGGCCGGATTGATCTTGACCGCCTGGGCCTCGTCGGGCTCGGGCAGCACCGCCACGGTGCAGGCGCTGGTGTGGATGCGTCCTTGCGCTTCGGTGGCCGGTACACGCTGCACCCGGTGACCGCCCGACTCAAAGCGCAGCTTTCCGTAGACGCCCGTGCCGCGTTCGTCGCAGGGGCCGTCGATGCGCAGCACTGCCTCTTTGTAGCCACCCAACTCCGAGGGTGAGGCGCTGATGAGTTCGCAGCGCCAGCCGCAGCCCTCGGCGTAGCGCGTGTACATGCGCAACAGGTCGCCGGCGAACAGAGCCGATTCGTCGCCGCCGGTGCCGGCTCGGATTTCCACGAAAGCCGGCCTCGCATCGTCCGGATCCTTGGGGATGAGCATGAGCTGCAGTTCGTGGTCCAGCCGGGCGACGTCGGCTTTGGCTGCAGCCGCTTCTTCCTGCGCCAGTTCGCGCAACTCCTCGTCGCCCAGCATGGCCTGCGCTTGGCTCAGGTCGGCCTCGCGCCGCGTCAGGCGGCGGTACTGCTCGACCACGGTACCCACTTCAGCATGCTCGCGGGTGAGCTTGCGAAAACGCTCCAGGTCGCTGACCACGTCCGCGGCCGACAACAGCGCGTCGAGCTCCTGCAAACGCAGGATCTGACGCTCCAGGGTCTGGCGAAGGAAATCTTTCATTTTGGCTGCGCGTTGGTTCGAACGGGGCGGGTCGTTCGACCCGACTGGCAAGGCCCGTTGCCGGCTTGAGGCGTGGGCCGGGGGGCGCTGCCTTCGGCGCTAAAGCCCGTTGGGATCGCGCGGGCCGTGGCCACGCAGGAACATGCGGCTGACGGTTTGCGCCGTGAGTTCGAGGTGTTCGTCCTGACTGCCATGCAGCTCGGCCATGGCCCCGTGCAGCATCTTTTGCGTCAAGCCCTTGGACAGGGCCTCGAGCACTGCGTCCACCGGCTCCCCCTTGGCCAGCAGCTTGCGCGCGCGTGCCAGTTCAGCGGCACGCCATTCGTCGGCCTGTGCGTTGAGTTGCTGAATGAGCGGCACGGTGGAGCGCTGGCGCAGCCAATTCAAGAAGTTTTGCACCCCGGCATCAATGATCACCTCGGCCTCGGCCACGGCCGCCTGCCGATTTTCTTTGCCGGTTTGCACCACCCGGGCCAGATCATCGACGGTGTACAGGTACACGTCTTGCAGTTGTTTGACCTCGGGCTCGATATCGCGTGGCACAGCCAGGTCAACCATGAACATGGGCCGGCGCCGGCGTTGCTTGAGTGCGCGCTCGACCGCTCCCAGACCAATGATGGGCAAGGTGCTGGCGGTGCAGCTGATCACGGCGTCAAACTGGCCCAGGCGATTGGGCAACTCGGCCAAAGGCATGACCTCAGCGCCAAAACGGCTGGCCAGTTTTTCGCCGCGCTCGAGCGTGCGATTGGCAATGGCCAAGGACTTCGGGTTCTTGGCCGCGAAGTGGGTCACTGCCAGATCGATCATCTCGCCGGCACCGACGAACAGCACATTGATCTTGCCCAGGTCTTCAAAAATTTGTCCAGCCAGACGCACGGCTGCTGCGGCCATGCTGATGCTGTGCGAGCCGACTTCGGTGCTGGTTCTCACCTCTTTGGCCACGGCAAAGGAGCGCTGGAACAGCTGGTGCAAGGTGGTGCCCATGGCTCCGGCCTCGTCGGCTGCGCGCACAGCGTCTTTCATCTGACCCAAAATTTGGGGCTCGCCGAGCACCATGGAGTCCAGCCCGCTGGCCACCCGAAAGGCGTGACGGGCTGCGTCCGCATCCTGCAGAGCATAGGTGTGTTCTCGCAGGGCCTCGGGCGAAACGCCACCACTGCCGGCCAGCCAAGCCAGGGTGTGGTCGACCTCGGCGCGTTCGCCGGCGCAGTAAATTTCGGTGCGGTTGCAGGTCGACAGCAGCGTGGCCTCGGGCTGGCGCGTGAAGGCCGACCGCAGCCCCTGCAAGGTGGGCGCGACCTGATCGATGGCAAAAGCAAACCTGCCGCGCAGGTCCAGCGGTGCCGTATGATGGTTCAGCCCGAGGGCCCAGACTGGCATGGCGTGATTATAAATTCGGCGCGACTTTAGGCAAATGTGTCGGCGCCAGATGTCAATTTAAATTGACATCCTCAGGTAGGCACCCGGGTTTACCCGAGTATGCACCAAACTGTCGCGAAGGCGGTGGCTTGTGGCTCGGTGGATTTTGGGCGCTGATGGCGTGCATGCAGCCCGGGTTTTTGATGACGACTTACCTTTTTTTGATTCATGGACTCAACTTATTGGCGCCTGCCGCGGCGCTGGCTCTGCTCATGGCCATTTTGGCGCCCAGGCTGCCCGGCTGGAGCGGCAACAAGCCCGCCATGGGCTGGCCGGCGCGATTTGTCTGGGGCTTGCTGG
This sequence comes from Comamonadaceae bacterium, assembly GCA_021299555.1. Classification (GTDB taxonomy): domain Bacteria; phylum Pseudomonadota; class Gammaproteobacteria; order Burkholderiales; family Burkholderiaceae_C; genus Polaromonas. The sequence goes on along the minus strand of JAJTGH010000071.1, from coordinate 47,989 downwards.
TCAACGTCATGGTGGTTACGGCTGGCCTGTACCTGGCTGCGCCGGGCAAAGTCCTGATCTACGGGGCCCTGGTGGTCGCATCGGCACTGACCCAGTTTGTGCTGCTGGGCGGCTGGCGCCGCTGACAACTTGCACCCCTGGACCGGGCGGGTCTCTGTTGGGTCGGCGCATGGCCTTTGATTCGCTGCGGTAACATCCACTTTTCCCCTGTGCGCCCGCAGCTCGGCAGCCCCATTGCTGGGGGCCGCTTGCCCTGGATTTTTTTCTGATGAACGCCCCTGCTTCGCCCCAGCTCTTGCATGCGATGGCCGACCCCGTCGGTCTGACCGAGGGTGGCGAGCGCTCCCGAATCCGTGAGATTCCTTACAACTACACCTCGTTTTCTGACCGCGAGGTGGTGATCCGGGTCTTGGGCGAGTCGGCCTGGGACTTGCTCAACCGCCTGCGCGATGAGCGCCGCACGGGTCGTTCGGCCCGCATGCTCTATGAGGTGCTGGGCGATATCTGGGTGGTACAGCGCAATCCTTATTTGCAGGACGATTTGCTGGACAACCCGGGCCGACGCCGTCTGCTGGTGGAGGCTTTGGAACATCGCCTGGGCGAGGTTCAAAAGCGCCGCACGCCCGAGCTCGATGTGCCGCGCGACCGCATTGTCGGCCAGCTGCTCGATCTGGCCAGCGCTGCCGTGCGCCGCTTTGCCCAGGGCTTTGAGCAGGTGGCCCAGTTGCGCAATCAGGCCGAGCGCAGACTGCGCAAAGTCACGGCCAAAGACAACATCAAGTTTGACGGTCTCTCGCGCGTTTCCCATGTGACCGATGCCACCGACTGGCGGGTTGAATACCCTTTTGTGGTGCTTACGCCTGACACCGAGGCTGAGATGGCGGGATTGGTTCAAGCCTGCATCGATTTGGGGCTGACCATCGTGCCGCGTGGCGGTGGCACTGGTTATACCGGTGGGGCGATTCCCCTGAGCTGGAAGTCGGCCGTCATCAACACCGAAAAGCTCGAGGCCATGGGCGAGGTCGAGCATATTCAATTGCCGGGCCTGGCGCATCCCGTGCCCACGATCTGGACCGAAGCGGGTGTGGTGACCCAGCGCGTGGCCGATGCGGCCGATCGTGCGGGCTTTGTATTTGCGGTGGATCCGACCTCGGCCGAGGCATCGTGCATCGGGGGCAATATTGCCATGAACGCGGGGGGCAAAAAGGCGGTGCTCTGGGGCACGGCACTCGACAATCTGGCCTCCTGGCGCATGGTCACACCCGATGCCACTTGGCTGGAGGTGGTGCGCCTGGGCCATAACTTGGGCAAGATCCATGACGCCGAGATGGTCAGCTTCGAGCTGCGCCACCTGGCAGTCGATGGCAAGACGCTGCTGCGCACCGAGAGGCTGGATATTGCCGGTAAGTCGTTTCGAAAAGAGGGCTTGGGCAAGGACGTCACGGACAAGTTCCTATCCGGTTTGCCGGGCATCCAGCGGTGCCCAGCATTGTTGAAATCAAAGACTACATGTTTGCGCTGCAAAAAAGCAGTGCATCGGGCGCGCAGCCGGGCGGACCGGCAGCTGTGTTGCTGGCCGGTTTGGAGCACCTGGACGACCGCTACCTCAAGGCAGTGGGCTACACCACGAAGTCCAAGCGCGGTGGCCTGCCCAAGATGGTGCTCATTGGCGACATCGCCGGTGACGACGCCGACGCCGTGGCCCGCGCAACCTCTGAGGTGGTGCGCATCGCCAACTCGCGCAGCGGCGAGGGTTTTGTGGCCATCAGCGCCGAAGCACGCAAAAAATTCTGGCTCGACCGCAAACGCACCGCTGCCATTTCGCGTCACACCAACGCATTCAAGATCAATGAAGACGTGGTCATACCGCTGCCACGCATGGCCGAGTACACCGACGGCATCGAGCGCATCAATATCGAGCTGTCCCTGAGGAACAAGATCCGACTGTGTGACGAGTTGGAGGCGTTTTTCAGCCGCGGCAATTTGCCCCTGGGCAAGTCCGACGACGCCGGCGAATTGCCATCGGCCGAGTTGCTCGACGACCGCGTGGCGCAGGCCTTGGCGCTGATTGCGCAGGTTCGTGATCAGTGGCAGGGGTGGCTGGCCGATGTGGCCCGCCTGTTCCCGCAATTGCAAGACCATTCTTTGCGCGCCAGTTGGAAGAGCGATTTGCGAGCGCCCTTGCAGGCGATTTTCTCGGGTGCTGTTTTGCAGCCCATCTTGCAGCATTGCCTGGAGATCCATCAGCGCGTGCTCAAGGGCCGGGTCTGGGCCGCGCTGCACATGCATGCGGGCGACGGCAATGTGCACACCAACTTGCCGGTCAACAGCGACGACTACGACATGCTGCAGACCGCCCATGAAGCGGTGGCACGGATCATGGATCTGGCCCGATCGCTCGACGGCGTGATTTCGGGCGAGCATGGCATAGGCATCACCAAGCTCAACTTTCTGACTGCGGACGAGCTGCAGCCGTTTGCCGACTACAAAAAGCGCATCGATCCCGAGGGCCGCTTCAACAAGGGCAAGCTGCTGCGCGACCCGTCTTTGCCGGCTGACCTGACCAACGCCTACACGCCCAGCTTTGGTTTAATGGGCCACGAATCTTTGATCATGCAGCAGTCGGACATCGGCGCCATTGCCGATTCGGTCAAGGACTGTCTGCGCTGCGGAAAGTGCAAGCCCGTGTGTTCCACCCACGTGCCGCGGGCCAATTTGCTGTATTCACCGCGTAACAAGATTCTGGCCACGTCTTTGCTGGTTGAGGCCTTCTTGTACGAGGAGCAAACGCGCCGCGGTATCTCGATCAAGCACTGGCAGGAATTTGAGGACGTCGCCGACCATTGCACGGTCTGCCACAAGTGCCTGTCTCCCTGCCCGGTGAATATCGACTTTGGTGAAGTGTCGATGAACATGCGCAACCTGCTGCGCAAAATGGGTCAAAAGTCGTTCCGGCCGGGCAATGCGGCGGCCATGTTTTTTCTCAATGCGACCCAGCCTGAGACCATCAAGCTCATGAGAAGCGCCATGGTTGGCGTGGGCTTCAAGGTCCAGCGCTTGGCCAATGACCTGCTGCGCACCGTGGCCCGCAAGCAAACGGCCAAACCGCCGGCCAGTGTGGGCGCGGCACCGATCAAGCAGCAGGTGATTCATTTCATCAATAAAAAAATGCCTGGCGGCTTGCCCAAAAAGACCGCGCGCGCCCTGCTCGACATTGAAGACAAAGACTACGTCCCGATCATTCGCAACCCCCAAACCACCAGCAGCGAAACCGAGGCGGTGTTTTATTTCCCCGGTTGCGGCTCCGAACGCCTGTTCTCGCAGGTGGGGTTGGCCACCCAGGCCATGCTCTGGCACGCCGGGGTTCAGACCGTGCTGCCGCCGGGCTACTTGTGCTGTGGCTACCCGCAAAAGGGCAGCGGACAATTCGACAAGGCCGAAAAAATCATCACCGACAACCGGGTGCTGTTTCACCGTGTCGCCAACACACTCAATTACCTGGACATCAAGACGGTGGTGGTCAGCTGCGGCACCTGCTACGACCAGCTGCAGAGCTATGAGTTCGACAAGATCTTCCCGGGCTGCCGCATCGTGGACATCCACGAGTACCTGCTGGAAAAGGGCGTGACCTTGGCCGCAAATCAGGGCTACCTCTACCATGATCCATGCCACAGCCCCATGAAGCTTCAGGACCCCATGAAGACGGTCAAGGCCCTGGTCGGCCCCAACGTGATCAAAAGCGATCGCTGCTGCGGCGAGTCCGGCACCCTGGGCGTGACCCGGCCTGACATTTCCACCCAGGTGCGCTTTCGCAAGGAAGAAGAGCTGCGCAAGGGGGAGGTGGCCTTGCGTTCGAGCGGCATGTTGGAAAATCAAGGTCCGGTCAAGATCCTCACCAGTTGCCCCAGCTGTCTGCAGGGCCTGTCTCGCTACGGCAATGATTTGAACAACGGACTGCTGGAGGCCGACTACATCGTGGTCGAAATGGCCCAACAGATCTTGGGCCCGGATTGGCTGCCCGCTTATGTTGAGCAGGCCAATCGCGGGGGTATCGAGCGGGTGCTGGTGTGAAGACAAGCCGCAGCCCTTTGCCGCGTCTCGGTCGCTTAGCGAAAAGCTGCGTCGGTCATGGCCGGACTTGATCGCGACACCCCGGCGCCGACCGATTTGACCTTGCACGCTCGCTCTCGCGTGCTGGAGATCGCGTTTGCCGACGGCCAGCGCTTTCGCATCGCCTATGAGCTCATGCGGGTGTACTCGCCATCGGCCGAGGTTCAGGGCCATGGTCCGGGCCAGGAGGTGCTGCAGACCGGCAAGCGCGAGGTCGACATCCAGGACATCGAGCCGGTGGGCCACTATGCGGTCAGGCCGCGCTTTTCCGACGGACATGACAGCGGGCTTTTTTCCTGGGCTTACCTGTACGAACTCGGCCGCGATCAGGACAGGCTTTGGGCGCAGTACCTCAAGCGCTTGCAGGACGCTGGTGCCGACCGTGACGCCATCATGCAACAGCCTGGGGGCTCGGCATGTGCCAGCCATTGAGAAGCGTCGGCGAGCATTGAACACAGCCCTGTGTCATATCAATGCGCTTTTAAAATTGCACGAACTGATTTCAACAACAGGCCATGAGCACCACCCATTTCGGATTTGAGTCGGTTGACGAGCGTGAGAAGGCCAGTCGGGTGCGCGGCGTTTTTGACTCTGTGGCGTCCAGGTACGACCTCATGAACGACCTGATGTCGGCAGGTCTGCACCGCGCCTGGAAAGCCTATACCGTCATGGTGGCCAATGTGCGGCCGGGTATGGCGGTGCTCGACATTGCGGGTGGCACGGGTGATCTGGCGCTGGCCTTCGCGCCCAAGGTCGGGCCCACCGGCGTGGTGGTGCACACCGACATCAATGCCGCCATGCTCGGCCAAGGGCGCAACCGCCTGCTCGATGCCGGTGTGGTTTTGCCCACTTTGGTGTGCGATGCCGAGTCGCTGCCTTTTCCCGATGCGCACTTTGATGTGGTCACCGTTGCGTTTGGTTTGCGCAACATGACCCACAAGGACAAAGCCCTGGCTGAAATGAACCGAGTCATCAAGCCCGGGGGCAAGTTGCTCGTGCTTGAATTTTCGAAGGTGGCCAAGCCACTGGAGAAAATTTACGACTGGTATTCGTTCGAGGTTCTACCCCGTTTGGGCAAGGCGGTGGCGGGTGACGATGCCAGCTACCGCTATCTGGCCGAGTCCATCCGGATGCACCCTGATCAGCAGGCGCTTAAAACCCTGATGCAACAAGGCGGTTTTGGTCATGTGGACTATCACAACCTCACTGGTGGTATGGTTGCATTGCATGTTGCAATCAAGTGCTGAAACAATGGGTCCCGCAGGCGAGTGTGGGACGACATTTCACAACTCGGGCAGTCCGTACTTGTTTTTTTGAAGAGGAGACACCATGAAGATCTGGTCCGCCGTGATGGCAGCCATCCTGACAGTGACCCTGGGCCTGGCTTCGGCCGATGCACAGGCCAAGCGGCTCGCAGGTGGCAAGTCGGTTGGCAAACAGTCGTCCAATGTGACCCAGCGCGAGGCCACGCCTCCCGCTGCAGCGCCTGCCGCACCGGCTGCGGCCCCCGCTGCAGCGCCGGCCGCGGCGCCTAAAAAGCCCTGGGGTGCCATGCTCGGTGGCCTGGCCGCTGGCCTGGGACTGGCTTGGCTGGCGCACAGCCTGGGCTTTGGCGAAGGCCTGGCTCAGGTCATGATGTTCGCCCTGCTGGCCTTGGCCGTGATGGTGATTGTCGGTCTGGTGCTTAGGAAAATGCGGGGTTCGAGCCAGCCGGCCGCCAGCCCGTCGCCCTTTGCGATGCAAGGCGCCGGAGCGGCGACGCTGCCCACCCAATACAGCCCCAACAATGTGGGCAACGATGCTTCTGCCCGTCCCTGGGAGCGTCAAGCCACCCAGTTTGATGGCTCTGCCGCAGCCGGCAGCACGGGTTCCATGATTGGCTCGGCGCTCACTGGCCCCCAGTCCTCCTGGGGGGTACCGGCCGACTTCGACGTTGCTGGCTTCCTGGCAGCTGCCAAGGGCAATTTTGTGTCCCTCCAAGACGCATGGGACCGATCTGACATTGGCTCCTTGCGCGCCATGATGACCGATGACATGCTCGCTCAGATCCAGGCGCAACTGGCCGAGCGCGAGACCCACACCGGCGGCAGCTTCAACAAGACCGAGGTTCTGTCGCTCGACGCCAAGCTGTTGGGCATCGAAGAACTCGAAGATGTCTACATGGCCAGCGTTGAGTTTTCCGGCATGATCCGGGAAGATCAGTCGGCCGGACCCAATCCGTTCCGGGAAGTCTGGAACATGACCAAGCCACGTCACCGTGCAGGTGGCTGGCTGGTGGCGGGCGTCCAAGCCCTCCAGTAAGTCCTGCCCGGTTGCCCCGTGACCGCCTGTGGTCCGGGGCACTGGCATTTCTCTTGGGATCTCTGCAAGGCCGGGTTGAACTCGGCCTTATGCTTTATCCGTCAAAATCGGGTGTGTATGAACACCTCGTCCCCGTTTTTCATGTTTCAGTCTTTGCTGGTTCAGACTGTTGCCCGTTTGCAGCCACCCCCTTGGCTGGCCGATGAAGCGCGCCACCGGCTCGTGCTGCTGCTCAATCATGTCCTGGAGCGCGAGCCGCAGGCACAGATCAGGCTGGCCCGGCGCAAGGGCAGCGTGGTGCACCTGCGTTGGGGTCGGCTCGAGTTGCGATGGGTGATTACGGCCGCAGGCTTGCTCGACCTTGCCGATGGGCAGGGCCCCGCACCCGATCTGGTGTTGTCGCTCGATGGTCAAACCCCGGTTCAGGTGGCTCGCTGCTTGCTCGAGGCGCAGCGCCCCCCGGTTCAAGTCGAAGGCGACGTGCTGCTGGCCGCAGAAGTGGCCTGGCTGGCCGAGAACCTGCGCTGGGATCTGGAAGAGGACCTGGCGCGCCTGCTCGGTGACGTCCCAGCCCACGCTCTGGCCGATGCAACGCGCCGTCTGTTGCAGGCGCTGCGCTCCTTTGTGGCTCGACCGGCTGATCCTGCCGCGGCCGGTGGTCAGGGTGTGGGAGCCGGCGCATGAGCCGCCTGCTGCGCGGCCTGTTCATCGTTTGGACGGTGTTGCGCTATGGTTTGGACGAGCTGGTGCTGGCCAGTTTCGAGCGGCCAGGCTTGCGCTTATTGACCCGCATCGTTTCCATTGGGCGTGATCTGCGTGCTCCGCGCGGCGAGCGGCTGCGTCTGGCCCTGGAGAGTCTGGGTCCGATCTTCGTCAAGTTTGGGCAAGTGCTCTCCACCCGGCGCGACTTGCTGCCGGCCGACCTGGCCGATCAACTGGCTCGCCTGCAGGACCGCGTGCCTGCCTTTGACCCGGACCTGGCGGTGGGCATCATTGAAAAATCGTTTGGTCGGCCCATCGATAAGATATTTGCCAGCTTTGAGCGCGAACCGGTGGCCAGTGCCTCGATTGCGCAGGCCCGGGCATGCTCAAGATCATCGAGAAAGACCTGGCCCTGATGCACATGATGGCCGGCTGGGTTGAGCGGTTATCGTCGGACGGCAAGCGGCTCAAGCCCCGCGAGGTGGTTGCCGAATTTGACACCTACCTGCACGACGAGCTCGACCTGTTGCGCGAGGCCTCCAATGCGGCTCAGTTGCGTCGCAACATGCAGGGCATGGATCTGGTTCTCATTCCTGAAATGGTCTGGGATTACTGCACGACCGATGTGCTGGTGATGCAGCGCATGAAGGGCGTTCCCATCAATCAGGTGCAGCGCCTCAGGGAGGCGGGGGTGGACATCAAGAAGCTCGCCCGTGACGGCGTGACGATTTTTTTTACCCAGGTGTTTCGCGATGGTTTTTTCCATGCCGACATGCACCCAGGCAATATTCAGGTCAGCCTCGAGCCAGAGACCTTTGGGCGTTATATTTCTTTGGACTTTGGCATCGTGGGCACACTCACGGAGGTCGACAAGGAATACCTGGCGCAAAATTTCACGGCGTTTTTCAGGAGGGACTACAAGCGCGTGGCCGAACTGCACTTGGAGTCCGGCTGGGTGCCTGCGAACACACGGATCGATGCGCTCGAGGCCGCCATCCGCGCGGTGTGCGAGCCCTATTTCGACCGCCCCTTGAAAGAAATCTCGCTCGGTATGGTGCTCATGCGCCTGTTTCAGACCTCGCGCCGCTTTCATGTCGAAATTCAGCCCCAGCTGGTGCTGCTGCAGAAAACCTTGCTCAATATTGAGGGGCTAGGACGCGACCTCGACCCGGACCTGGATCTGTGGAGCACGGCCAAGCCCTTTTTGGAAAAGTGGATGATCGATCAGATCGGCCCCAAAAAGCTGTGGGAGCAACTCAAGGACCAGGCCCCTCTTTACGCCAAGCTGCTGCCGCAGTTGCCGCGCTTGCTGCACGATTACCTGCGGCGGTCGCAATCGAGCGACACGCGGCAGATCGAGCAGTTGCGGGTTGAGCAAAGGCGAACCAACAGACTGCTGCAAACCCTGATTTACGCTGGGCTGGGCTTTGTGGTTTCCTTGCTTGTTTTGCAGGTGGGCATGCACCTGCGCGTTTTTTACTGAGACTACGAATCAAAGGAGAAGCCTGTGCTGCTGACTTTTGTTATTGCCTACCTGGCGGTCACCATTGCCATCGGTCTGTTGGCATCGCGCCGCGTCCACGGCGCCAAGGATTACCTGGTCGCCGGTCGCAGTTTGCCGCTGTACATGAACGTTGCCACCGTGTTTGCCACGTGGTTCGGGGCCGAGACGGTGCTCTCGGTGTCTGCCACCTTTGCCAAGGATGGTCTCAATGGCATTCCGGGCGACCCATTCGGCGCGACGGTCTGCCTGGTGCTGGCAGCGCTGCTGTTTGCCAAGCTGTTTTACCGGCTGAATCTGCTGACCATCGGGGATTTTTACAAGGTGCGTTACGGAAAATCCGTCGAGGTATTGACCAGCATGGCCATTGTTTTGTCTTACCTGGGTTGGACTTCGGCCCAGTTGACGGCACTGGGGTTGGTGATCCATGTCTTGTCGTCAGGAGCCATTGATCTGAACTACGCCATCATGATGGGCGCGGCCGTGGTGCTGGTCTACACGGTGTTTGGCGGCATGTGGTCGGTGGCTTTCACCGATTTGTTTCAGACGGTGGTGATCGTGGTGGGCTTGATTTTGGTGGCCATGCTGGTGGGCGGCAATGCCGGCGGTTTTGACAAGGTGGTGGCACAAGCGGCGGCCGACGGCAAGTTCGATATGTTCCCGGCCGACATGGATGCCGCAGCGTGGTGGGCCATGGCAGGCGCATTCTTTGCCTTCGCCTTTGGATCCATTCCACAGCAAGATGTGTTTCAACGCATGACCAGCGCCAAGGATGAAAAGACGGCGGTGCGCGGCACCCTCATCGGCGGCCTGATGTACTTCGTGATCGCCTTCATTCCCTTGTACATCGCTTATGCCGCCCTGATCGCCCACCCTGAACTCAAGGCTTTGTTCGAGTCGGAGGACGCCCGCGCCATACAACGCATCCTGCCCGACCTGGTGCTGGGCAAGATGCCCATGTGGGCGCAAATTTTGTTCTTTGGTGCTTTGCTCTCGGCCATTTTGTCGACTGCCAGCGGGGCTTTGTTGGCCCCCACTGCGACCTTCACCGAAAACGTGCTCAAGCCTTTCGTGCCCCGCATGAGCGACCGGCAGTTCCTGTTGCTTCTGCGCGTCATCTTGGTCACTTTCACTGCCTGTGCCTTGCTGTTTGCCCTCAACAGCACCAGCACCATGTACGAGATGGTCCAAAACGCCTACAACGTCACCCTGACCGGAGCCTTTGTGCCTTTGGTGGCTGGTGCGTTCTGGCGTCGGGCCAACACGCAAGGGGCTTTGTTCTCCGTGGTGTTGGGCGTGGGCACCTGGCTGGTGTTCAACTTTCTGGCACCGGAAACCCTGGTGCCAGCCAATTTGCTGGGTTTGGGTGCATCCATCGTCGGCATGTTGTTGGGATCCATCGCACCGACGTTGATTCCCAACCAGGGTCAATCGATGGCCAGCGCCCTGGGTCACGCAGCGCGCGATCCGGCCGGGCGCTGATCGCGGCGGCCGGCTGGGCTGGCGCTGGGCAGTGGGGGTGCCCGGCTCGGGCTTCAAGCGCTTGCGGGTGCTGCCTCTGACTGGATGGGCACGCCTATAATTGAGGGTTGTCCGGTCTTACCCAAAAACCCTCACCATGCCCATTTACGCCTACAAATGCGAGTCCTGCGGGCATACCAAGGACGTCTTGCAAAAGATTTCTGACGAGCCGCTCAACAGCTGCCCGCAATGCGGCATCGACAGCTTTCGAAAGCAGGTGACGGCCGCCGGCTTTCAGCTCAAGGGCTCGGGCTGGTATGTGACCGACTTTCGCGGCGGCTCGGCCGCGCCTGCAGCCGGTGAGTCGGCAGGTGCCCAGAGCACGGACGCCACGCCCGCAGCAACGACGGCCAGTTCGGACGGTGCAGCGGCTGCCCCCGCTTCGGCCCCTGCACCGGTGCCAGCACCAGCGCCAGCACCTGCGGTCTCCTCTGAGGCCAAGGGGCAGTGATGGCCGCCATACGCCGTTGGCTGCTGGCCGGCTTGCTGGTCTTGGTGCCTTTGATCATCACCGTCTGGGTGTTGAACTGGATCGTCGGCACGCTCGATCAAACTTTGCAAATCTTGCCTGCGAACTGGCAGCCCGACCTGCTGTTGGGCATCCACATTCCTGGCTTTGGCGTGGTGTTGGCGCTGCTGATTGTTCTGGTCATTGGGGCAGTGGCCAGCAACTTCATGGGCCGTCGGCTTGTGTCCTGGTGGGACGCCTTGCTCGGTCGCATCCCCATCGTTCGTTCGATCTATTCCAGCGTCAAGCAGGTTTCAGACACCCTGTTTTCGGAAAATGGCAACGCTTTTCGCAAGGCCTTGCTGGTCCAGTGGCCTCGACCAGGCGTGTGGACCATCGCATTTCAGACCGGCACGCCCGGCGGCGACGTGCTCAACCATCTGCCCGACGACTACCTGAGCGTTTATGTGCCCACCACGCCCAATCCCACGGGTGGCTACTTCGTCATGCTCAAGAGGAGCGACTGCATCGAGCTGGACATGACCGTCGATGAGGCACTGACCTATGTCATTTCCATGGGTGTGGTCGTGCCTGCGTCCTCTGCACCGAAGTCCAAGTAACTTTTTGTCTCGGCGTCCGCCAAACCTTTGCGAGTGTTTATGTCCCAGGTCTCCAGCGCCTCACAGATGAGGTCTCATTACTGCGGTCTTGTGACCGAAGAGCTTCTCGGTCAAACGGTCAGTTTGTGCGGTTGGGTCAACCGCCGGCGCGACCACGGGGGCGTGATCTTTGTCGATCTGCGCGACCGCGAGGGCTATGTGCAGGTGGTCTGCGACCCAGATCGTCAGGACATGTTCAAGACCGCAGAGGGCTTGCGCAACGAGTTTTGTGTGCAAATCAAAGGCCTGGTGCGCAAGCGTCCGCAGGGCACTGACAACGACAACCTCAAGAGCGGCAAGATCGAGGTGCTCTGCCACGAGTTGCTCGTGCTCAATCCTTCGGTCACTCCGCCGTTTCAGCTCGATGACGACAACCTGTCGGAGACCACCCGCCTGACGCACCGCGTGCTCGATCTGCGCCGTCCGTACATGCAAAACAACCTGATGTTGCGCTACCGCGTGGCCATGGGCGTTCGCAAGTTTCTCGACGAGCATGGCTTTGTGGACATTGAAACGCCCATGCTCACCAAGAGCACCCCCGAGGGCGCGCGCGACTACCTGGTGCCCAGCCGGGTGCACGACGGCCAGTTTTTTGCACTGCCGCAGTCGCCCCAGCTTTTCAAACAGCTGCTCATGGTCGCCGGTTTCGATCGCTATTACCAGATCACCAAGTGCTTTCGCGACGAAGACCTGCGTGCCGACCGTCAGCCTGAATTCACTCAGATCGACATCGAAACCTCCTTCATGGCCGAACAGGACATTCGCAACCTGTTCGAAGGCATGATCGGCAAGATTTTCCATTCCACCATGGGCGTGGACCTCGGTGCCTTTCCGGTCATGCCGTATGGCCAAGCCATGCACCGGTTTGGCTCGGACAAGCCTGATTTGCGCGTCAAACTCGAGCTCACCGAGCTGACCGAGGTGATGAGGGATGTGGACTTCAAGGTCTTCAGTGGCGCGGCCAACATGCCCGGCGGTCGGGTGGTCGCGCTGCGCGTGCCCGGCGGTGCCGAAATCAGCCGCAGCGAGATCGACGGCTACACCGAATTCGTAAAGATATACGGCGCCAAGGGCTTGGCATGGATCAAGGTCAACGACGTGACCAAGGGCCGCGAGGGTCTGCAAAGCCCCATCGTCAAAAACATCCACGAGGCGGCCATCGCCCAGATCCTCGCGCGCACGGGCGCGCAAAACGGCGACCTGATCTTTTTTGGCGCCGACAAGGCCAAGATCGTCAACGACAGCATCGGCGCCCTGCGCCTGAAAGTCGGCCACAGTGATTTTGGCAAGAAGACCGGTCTTTTTGAGGCCGGCTGGCGGCCGCTTTGGGTGGTCGACTTTCCGATGTTCGAATTCGATGAAGAGGGGCAGCGCTGGAGTGCGGTGCACCATCCGTTCACCGCGCCCAAAGACGGTCACGAGGACTTTATGGACAGTGACCCCGGGCGCTGCATCGCCAAGGCCTATGACATGGTGCTCAACGGCTGGGAGCTCGGTGGCGGCTCGGTGCGTATTCATCGTGCCGATGTGCAAAGCAAGGTGTTCACTGCGCTCAAGATTGGGCCAGAGGAGGCGCAGCTCAAATTCGGCTTCCTGCTCGATGCCCTGCAGTACGGTGCGCCGCCCCATGGCGGCCTGGCCTTTGGTCTCGATCGTCTGGTCACGCTCATGACCGGTGCCGAGTCGATCCGTGATGTGATCGCCTTTCCCAAGACCCAGCGTGCCCAGTGTCTGCTCACGCAGGCGCCCAGCCCGGTCGACGAGAAACAGTTGCGCGAGTTGCATATCCGGCTGCGCAACACGCAGCCGGCCTGATTGTCGGCGGCGGCCCCGTCGAGGGCCTGCCGGCCAGGCTGATCATGCCTTACAAGCGGCCGATTTCTGTTCTTGTGGTCATCCACACGCCCGAGGGGTGTGTGTTGCTGATCGAGCGGGCCGATCAGCCTGGGTTTTGGCAAAGCGTCACTGGTTCTCAGGACGAAGCCGATGCGCACCTGCGCCAGACCGCGCTGCGCGAGGTGCGCGAAGAAACCGGCATCATGGCCGCGCCGCAGGACCTGCTCGATTGGCAGTTGAGCAACGTTTATGAAATCTACCCCGTATGGCGACACCGTTATGCGCCTGGGGTGACCCACAACACCGAGCACGTTTTTAGCCTGTGCGTGCCGCAGGGAACGCCTGTGGTTCTCAGCGCGGCCGAGCATCGGGCCTGGCAATGGCTGGACTGGCGAGAGGCAGCCGACGCCTGCTTCTCGCCGTCCAATGCCGAGGCGATCTTGCTGCTGTCCCGCTTCTACGACATCCGCAGTGTTTGAGCCTTCGGATGCTGCAACGGGTGCGTTCGATGGGCACAATCGGAATTGACCAAATTCCGACAGCCCAACTGGCCATCGCCGAACAAGCTTGCCGTGCCCGCCACCGCCCCACCTGATCCGCTGACCGACTCCGCGCCGGCCTTTGCCTTGTTGCAGGGTGCGCAGGCATTTTTTCCGGCGCTGATCGCCGACATCGATGCCGCTGGCAAAACGGTTCAGCTCGAGACCTACATCTTTGACCTGCATGGCTCGGGTGTCGAGGTGGCGCAAGCACTCATGCGCGCCGCTCGGCGTGGCGTGGCTGTGCAGGTGCTGGTCGATGGTCTGGGGACCGGCCTCCTGGCTGAGCCCTGGCGGCTCGAACTCGAGCAAGCTGGCGTGCAGTGGCAGGTGTTTGCGCCGCTGGGCCGGCTGTGGCCCTATCCACGACTTTTGTTCGCCCCCTCTTACTGGCGGCGCTTGCACCGAAAACTGTGCGCCATCGACGGGCAGATCGTTTTTTGCGGCGGCGTCAATGTGCTCGACGACCTGTACGATCCCAACTACGGCCCCCTGAGCGCACCGCGCTTCGATTTCACGGTCCGTGTCCAGGGACTGGTGGCCCAGCAGGCCGCACAAGCCATGACCATGCTTTGGACCCGGGTGCAGGTGGGCGACAGCGTGCGACAGCGACAACTCGGTCAGGCCTGGGAAACCTGGCGCGAGGGCTCGGCAAATCGGCAGGCCCTCAGTGCATGGCGGCGGTCCGGCCGCAGTGCGGCGCGCGCTTATCTGCTGCTGCGTGACAACCTGCGTTTTCGCAATAGCATTGAGCGGGCCTACCGCAAGGCCATAGGCAGGGCCCACCATGAGGTGCTGATCTCCAACGCCTATTTTCTGCCTGGCGGCCGTTTGCGCCGGGCCTTGATTCAGGCGGCCCGCCGGGGTGTGCGGGTTCGATTGCTGCTGCAGGGGCGCTACGAATACTTCATGCAATACCACGCGGCGCGTTCGGTTTATCTCGATTTGCTCCAGGCCGGCGTAGAAGTTCACGAGTACGAAACCAGTTTCCTGCATGCCAAGGTGGCGGTCATGGACGGACGCTGGAGCACGGTGGGTTCTTCCAATCTGGATCCCTTGAGCCTGCTGCTGGCCCGGGAGGCCAATGTCGTCATTGAGGATGAGGCCTTTGCGGGTCAACTGCGCGAGCGTCTGGTGCAGGCCATCGACGGCCATGGGCGGGCGGTGAACCTGCAAGACTACAGCCGCCGACCCTGGCGCGAACGCCTGCTCAACAAGCTGGCCTACGCCCTCGTGCGCATGGCCTTGTTTCTAACCGGCCATCGGTATTGAATGGGCGCGGCGATGTTTCATCCTGATGATCTCATCGTGCAGCGGCCCGAAGGCCTCTATTGCCCGCCGGGCAACTTTTACATCGATCCCTGGCGGCCCGTGGATCGCGCCGTGATCACCCACGCCCACGCCGACCACGCTCGGCGAGGCCACGGGCACTACCTGGCCGCCCAGGACTGCGAGGGGCTGTTGCGGGCGCGGCTGGGCCAGGTGTCACTGCAATGCCTGGCCTACGGTCAGGCCATCGTGCACCATGGCGTGAGGCTCTCTCTTCATCCGGCCGGCCATGTGCTGGGCTCGGCGCAGGTGCGGCTGGAGCACGCGGGCCGAATTTGGGTGGCCAGCGGTGACTACAAGGTCGCTGCAGACCGTACCTGCACTGCGTTTGAGCCGGTGCGCTGCGATGTGTTCATCACCGAGTCGACCTTCGGCCTGCCGATCTACCGCTGGCGCAGCGACGAGGCGCTGTTTGCCGACATGAACGCCTGGTGGGCAGCCAATTGCTCAGCGGGCTCGATGAGCGCATTGCCCCC
The DNA here is from genome assembly GCA_021299555.1 of Comamonadaceae bacterium. Classification (GTDB taxonomy): domain Bacteria; phylum Pseudomonadota; class Gammaproteobacteria; order Burkholderiales; family Burkholderiaceae_C; genus Polaromonas. Next base: position 32,567 of record JAJTGH010000071.1, on the reverse strand, counting down.
ATTCTTGTTCACCCGGCCGTGGACGCGATCAATCAGGTGTATCGCGATGCGGGCGTGCAGCTGCCAGCCACCGAGCCCTGGTCGGCCTGGTCTGGTGTGGCCGCTGCTGCGCGCGACGGCCTTTCAGGCGCCTTGCTGCTGTGTCCGCCCAACGCCTTGACGCCGTCTTGGCTGCGCCGACTCGGCGATGCATCCACCGCCTTTGCCAGCGGCTGGATGCAGTTGCGCGGCGCGCGCCGGCGTGCCGCCTATGACCGTGGCTTTGCCCTGAGCGATCACGCAGACTGGCCCGGCCTTCACGCGGCCATTGCGGCCACCGGCGCGCAGCGCGTGATCGTCACCCACGGCAGTGTGGAGGTGATGGTGCGCCACCTCCAGGAGCGTGGCCTGCAGGCCCAAGCCTTTGAAACGCAATACGGTGGCGAGCCGGTCGATGAGGCCGAGCTGGCTCAGCAGGCGTGATGAAGCAATTTGCAGCCCTCTATAGCGAGCTCGATGCCAGCACCTCGACGGCGGCCAAGATCGCCGCCTTGCAGGGCTACTTGGCGCAGGCCAGTGCGGCCGACGCGGCTTGGGCGGTTTATTTCTTGGCCGGCGGCAAGCCCAGGCAGCTGGTGCGCCCGGCGCTGCTCAGGGCGCTGGCCTGCGAGATGGCCGATCTGCCAGAGTGGCTGTTTGAAGCCAGCTACCAGGCGGTCGGGGATTTGGCCGAAACGATTGCGCACGTACTGCCCGTAGCGCCCTGCGGCCAAGACGATGCGAGCTTGGCGCAATGGGTGCAAGGGCGCCTGCTGCCTCTGCGCGGCTTGGCTGAGCCGCAGGTGCGTGCGCGCGTGCGCGCGCAGTGGCTGCAACTCGATGGCCTGGGGCGCCTGCTTTGGGTCAAACTCGCTGGTGGTGGATTTCGGGTGGGAGTGAGCCGGCTGCTGGTGCAGCGGGCCTTGGCGGTTCACGCGGGCCTGGAGCCCGCTTGCGTGGCCGAACGCATGATGGGCTATACCGACAGCCGTGCTGTGCCCACGGCGCAGTCCTACCTGGCCTTGATTGCACCGCAGGCCAGCGGTGCGCAGGCAGGCCGTCAAGATGGGCGGCCCTATCCCTTTTTTCTGGCTCATCCGCTGGCTGCCGACGAGCCGCTGGAAAGCCTGGGCGAGCCGGCCCAATGGCTGATCGAATGGAAGTACGACGGCATCCGCGCTCAACTGGTCAAGCGCGCTGCAGGCGTTTTTTTATGGTCGCGCGGGCAGGAACTGATCACCGAGTCTTTTGCGGACGTTTTGCCTTTGGCCGCCGACCTGCCCGAGGGCACGGTGCTCGACGGCGAGCTCCTGGCCTGGCAGGCGGGCGCTGCCGCACCGTTTGCTGTGCTGCAGCAGCGCCTGGGTCGCAAGCGTCTGCCGGCCAGTCTGTTGGCGCGTGTTCCTGCGACCTTTGTGGCCTACGATCTTCTTGAACAAGGCGGTCAGGACATCCGTGCCTTGCCCCAGGCCCAAAGGCGCGAGCGCCTGGAGCAATTGCTGCATGGCCAAGCAATGCCCTTATCGCCCGCCCTGCACCCTGCCGATTGGGCGGCGGTCGAGCAACTGCGCCGCGACGCACGCAGCGTCGAGGGCCTGATGCTCAAGCGGCTGGACTCGGGCTACGGCAGCGGTCGCACCAAAAGCGAGGGCCTTTGGCTCAAATTCAAGCGCGACCCCATGGTAGTTGATGGTGTGCTGATCTATGCCCAGGCCGGACATGGCCGGCGTGCCTCGCTTTACAGCGACTACACATTTGCCGTGTGGAATCGGCCTGTGGAAAACGCCGCTCAAGCACAAGCCGTGATCGACGCCATTGCTCGCCGGGAGCCTTTGCCATCCATCCCGGACTTGCCTCTGGCCGAGCAACCCCTGCAACTGGTGGCTTTCACCAAAGCCTACAGCGGCCTGAGCGATCAGGAGATGCGCCTGGTCGATGCGCAGATCAAGCGCACCTTGCTCGATAAATTTGGCCCGGTGCGCAGTGTGCGTCCGACCCTGGTGTTCGAACTCGCGTTTGAGGGCATTGCTCTGAGCAAGCGGCACAAAAGCGGTGTGGCCTTGCGCTTTCCCCGCATCAGCCGACTGCGCACCGACAAGCCCCTGCATGAAGCGTCGACCCTGGCCGACCTGCAGGCTCTGCTGCCAGCGCAGAAAGGCTTGTAGTTGTCTCTTCGTCTCGGGCGGCGGGCCATGCTGCAAGGCGCATGCGGACCCTGACCGTCCCAAGAAGCCCCGAAGACGGCCCTAAGACAGCCCTCCGGGCCGCATGTGATCTAAAGTTCGAGCGATTTGGGCTTCTCCCGGCTTCAAGTTTGAGCGCCACCAAAGCTTGTTAACATTGCTGATGCTTATGAAATCAGATCCCAGCGCAAGCGCCGTGACCGCCACCGACCAAGGCGTGCCTTTGTCGGTGAAGATCCGCGAGCGCATTGTTGCGGCGCGTCGGCGCTTCAATGCCAATGACAACATCGCCGACTTCATCGAGCCCGGCGAGTTTGAGGAATTGCTCAACGAGGTCGCGGGCAAGATGCAGGGTGTGCTTGAGAGCCTGGTGATCGACACCGAGAACGACCACAACACGCAGGACACGGCGCGTCGGGTGGCCAAGATGTACATCCAGGAGGTGTTCAAAGGCCGCTACGTCAAGGCGCCGACGATCACCGAATTTCCCAACGCCGAGCACCTTAACGAGCTGATGATAGTTGGGCCAATCAGGGTGCGCAGCGCATGTTCGCACCATTTTTGTCCGGTCATCGGGCAGGTGTGGATCGGGGTCATGCCCAATGAGCGCACCAACGTGATTGGCCTGTCCAAATACGCGCGCCTGGCCGAGTGGGTGATGGGCCGGCCCCAGATTCAGGAAGAGGCGGTGGTTCAGCTGGCCGATCTGATTCAGGAAAAGACGCAGCCTGATGGTCTGGCCATCGTCATGGAGGCGACCCACTTTTGCATGGGCTGGCGCGGCGTCAAAGACCTCGACAGCAAGATGATCAACTCCGTCATGCGTGGCGTCTTTCTCAAAGATCCGAATCTGCGCCGCGAGTTCCTTTCCTTGATTCCAAAGAAAACATCCGACTAATGCACAGGCCGCGGCCGACGTCGCTCGGATGCGGCGTTGTCGGTCGGGCGATGGTTTGACAACATCCAGGGCAAATTCACATGTTGGTTCGTTTGATTTATGCCAGCCGCGCTGCCGATCCGCAATCGGGGGAGGCCACTGATGCCATCTTGGCGCAGTCGCGCAGCCACAATCCGGCCTGCGGCATCACGGGTATTTTGTGTCACGGTGGCGGCGTGTTTTTGCAAGCCCTAGAGGGTGGCCGTGCGCCGATCAATGAGCTGTATGGGCACATCCTGCGCGATCCTCGCCACAAGGATGTGGTGCTGCTCAGTTACGAGGAAATCAGCGAACGCAGTTTTGGCGGCTGGACCATGGGTCACGTCAACCTGGCCAAGCTCAATGCCTCCATCGTGCTCAAATATTGCGAGCGTCCCGAGCTCGACCCCTACGCCATCTCCGGCAGCGTGGCGCTTGCCTTGCTGCAGGAATTGATGGTCACCGCCTCCATCATGGGCCGGGCCTGAGTTTTTTGGGAAGCACCTGGCCGTGAGCACCCTGCTGGCCGGCTGCGACTTCTCCAGCAGCCCGAGCCCGCGCAAGCCGATTGTTTTTGCCACCGGCGCCCTTGAGCGGGGCAGGGTGCAGTTGCATGGGCTGCACGAGGCGCAGACCCTGCAGGCCTATGCGCAGTGGCTCCAGCGCGATCAGCCCTGGATCTGTGGTTTTGATTTCCCGTTTGGCTTGCCGCGCGAGTTGATCGAGCATCTGGGCTGGCCGCTCAACTGGCTCGATTGCATGCGCCACTACGCCAGCCTGGGCCGGGCGCAGATTGCGCAGACTTTTGCTGCTTTTTGCGCGGCCCGGCCCGCAGGTGGCAAGTTTGCCCACCGCGCGGCCGACCGCCCGGCCGGCTCAAGCCCCTCCATGAAGTGGATCAACCCGCCGGTGGCCTTCATGCTGCACGCGGGCGTGCCCCCCCTGATCGAGGCCGGCGTACAACTGCCCGGCCTGCACAGCCGGGAGCAGGCCCTGCGCACGGCACCGCAGACCGCGCACCTGCCCTTGCGGGTGGGGCTCGAGGCCTACCCCGGTTTGCTTGCACGCGAACTGTTGGGCCCTGGGGGCGAGCGGCGCAGCTATAAAAACGACGCCAAGGCCAAGCAGACCCCGGAGCGCCTGATAGCCCGCAAAGACCTGATCACTGCCTTGGAAAACGGTCAGACCCGCTTGGGCTTGCGGATCAAACTCAGTCATGCACAGCGCGATGCGCTGGTCGATGACGCCAGTGGCGACCGGCTCGACGCGGTGTTGTGTCTGGTGCAGGCGGCCTGGGCCCAAGCCCAGCACGACAGCGGCCACCCCAACTATGGACTGCCGTCCGACATCGATGCGCTCGAAGGTTGGATCGTCAGTGCCTAACAGGGGCCAGACGAGGTGCGCCGGACCCCATGTTTTTGGGGTGCGGCTGTTGCGCGTCTTTCGTGCGACGGTCCTGAGTCTTTGCCTGGTCCCTTGGCTGACCGGCTGCAGCCAGGCGCGCGCCTCGGAACTCTGGCAGGGCGTGGTCACCCATGTGCTCGATGGCGACACGATCTATGTGCAAGTGGCCGGCCAGGGACCATCGGTCTCAGTTCGACTGATGGGCATCGATGCGCCCGAGATCTGCCAGAGCGGTGGCCCGGCGGCCCGCGATGCCCTGCGCGAGCGGGTGCAGGGTCAGGCCGTGAGCTTGCTGCGTCGAGGGTTTGATGACTACGGGCGCGAGCTGGCCGTCGTTTACTGGCGGGGCCAGGATGTGGCGCGCCTGTTGGTGCAGCAGGGTCTGGTTTGGTCTTACCGGGTGGGCCGCGACCCTGGCCCCTACGCTGACGATCAGAAATTGGCGCGCGCACAAAGGCTGGGCCTGTTTGCCGACCCCAGCCCCGAGCTGCCGCGCAAATTTCGCCAGCGTCACGGCAGCTGCAAAGTGACCCCGTGATCGGCCGCCGCCTCTGGCAGTGGGGCTTAGCCGCCCCCTGGCGTCTGACCCGTTTGGCGGGACGCTTGAGTGCGAATCTGCGCTCGCCACAAGGCCAGCAGCCGCGACAGGGGTAGGGCGCGCACCGCGGTGGTCAGCAGTGCGCTGGCCGATACCCTGCGCCAGGGTCGAAGCAGCACCAGGGTGACGCCTGCCAGTGCGGACACGGCCACCCATTGCCAGGGGTGGCTCTTGGCGTACGCGCCAAAGAGCGGTCGGGCCGTCTGCAGCACCCAGTAGGCTGGGTGGTCCTGCCAGGCCTGCATCAGCATCTGCCAGACCGGATGATGTGATGGCCCTTGGCCCATGCGAGCCCGAGCATCTTGCGCTGAGTCGCCCTGCTCGAAGCCGCGCACCTGGCGCATCTGATCGAGCAATGCGAGCCGCGAACGATCGAGCCGCTCGCTCGCCTTGCGCAAAGCATGTTCCGAGGCGGTGCGATCAGCCATGGTTTCAGCCCAGCGAGCGCAGCGCACGCAGATCGTCTTCGAGCTGCGTTTTCAATGGCGCCCACGTGTCTTCGGGCAGTGGCCGGCGGGCAATCAGAGCGCCCAGCAGGGCCGTTGCCAGGCACAGACCGGGCAAGAGCAGCAACACCGGGTGATAGCGATCGAGCATCAAGCCGAGCATCAGCGCCGTACCTGCAAACAACACAAAAGCGACTGCGCCAATCAGGGCCATCATGGCGGCCAGCAATCGCCCTTGCAGGGCACTGTGCATGGCCCGTGCCTGGACTGTCACCAAATCTGCATAGGCCAAACCGTGGCCGATCAGCAGGTCGGGGCGTTGCAGCAAGGCGGCGTAGATCGGGTGCAGCATGGGGCTTTGATGTTGGAGCATGGGTGCAGGCTCGAGCATCGAAGTTCAGACCCACCGTGCCCATCGGCCTGTTGCCCAGTCGTCTGTCGGTCCGCGTGTCCAGTGCGGGTAGGAAGCGGCTGTGACTGGCCGCTGTTTCAATGGCCTGCAGGCCCGTTTCGCCCCAACGATTATGTTTATGGATGAGGTGTCTGAAATGGTGATATTTGTCAATAATGGCCAATCGCTAAAAAAATCGACAGATAACGTTAACTCAGCGGTTTTGAGTGGAAATTGTCGGGCGTTGGAACAAAAAGGGAGGAGGGGTAAATGATCAAAATTGGCATCGTCGATGACCATGCCATCGTTCGGTCGGGGCTCAGGCAGTTCTTTTCAGACCAGGTGGATTTGCGGGTTGTGGGTGAGGCCGGCAGCGGCCGGGAGGCGATCGATCTGGTGCGCAAGGCCGAACTGGACGTGTTGTTGATGGATCTGTCGATGCCAGGACAAAGCGGCATAGATGCCCTGGCCATGATCCGCGCCAAGGCGCCGGATGTGGGCATCTTGATTCTCAGTGGCTATCCGGAGGAGCACTACGCGGTCAATCTGATTCGTCAGGGCGCCAGCGGCTACCTGAACAAGGAGTGCGATCCGGGCGAGATCGTCAAGGCCATCCGTGTGATTGCGCTGGGCAAGCGTTACATCACGCCCAGTGTGGCTGAGCTGTTGGCCCAGCAACTCAATCGGCCCGCCGATGTGGCTTCTCATGAGCAGTTGTCGGAGCGGGAGTTTCAGGTTTTTCTCAAACTGGCCAAGGGAGAGACGGCCGGCGACATTGCCCGCGCACTGTCGTTGAGCGTCAAGACCGTCAGCACATACCGCACCCGTGTGATGGAGAAGATGAGTCTCAATTCCAACAGCGATTTGACCTACTATGTCCCCCTGCGCACACAGGTGCCCACAGCCTTCTGAGGACTGACCACGGTTTTCGGCAGCCCGCAACGGACCCAGTGAAGACTCAGCCCGTGGCAGGCGTTCCTGCCGAGGCGGCTCTAGCGCGCACCGCACACCTGGCAGTGCGGATCCCGGGCCATGGCGATGGTGCTTGTTTGCAGGGTGCGGACATCGAGCATCAGCAATCGGCCGGCCAGTGATTGACCGGCGCCGGTGATCAGTTTGATCGCCTCTGCCGCCTGCATGCTGCCGATGATGCCCACCAGGGGCGCAAACACCCCCATGGTGGCGCACTGCACCTCTTGAGGCGGTGCGTCGGGTGCGAACAGGCAGGCGTAGCAGGGCCAGGCCCCATCGCGGCTGTCGTAGACGCTGACCTGCGCATCAAAGCCTATCGCTGCCCCTGAGACCAGCGGCACACGGTGCTGCACGCAGGCGCGGTTGATCATCTGGCGGGTGGCAAAGTTGTCGGTGCAGTCGATCACCACGCTTGAAATGACCGATGCGATCGATCCGGTGAGCGATCTGGCGTTGTAAATTGGTGGCGTCTACGCGGTCATGGTCTACCAACGTGATGCGGCCCACCCCGGCGCTGCCCAGATACAGCCCCACCGGCGAACCCAACCCGCCGGCGCCGATGATCAATGCGTGGGCATCAAGCAACTTTTGCTGACCCTCCACGCCCAACTCGTCGAGCAGGATGTGGCGTGAATAGCGCAGCAGTTGATCGTCGTTCATGGGCGGCAAGGGCCTGTCGCCGGCCCCAACCGGCATGGCCACAGCGCTCAGTTTTCTTTCTTCACTTCCGGCCGGGTCGTCTGGGTCTTGCTCACCAGCACAGGGCGCCCCTTGAGCTTGTTGAGCGCCTGAATCAACTGGAAGTCCTTGTCGCTGCCAAACTCTGGCGGGCGTCGCTGATCGGCCGGTTTGCGCGAGGCCTCTTCGAGTTTCTTGAGGGCCTCTTCACGCGCTTTTTCGCGCGCCTGGTCCTTGACCTCTGGCGCACCGGTGCCCGAGAGGTGCTTGTCAAGGTCGGCCTCACGAGAGCGCAGGATGGCAAAGGGGCTGCCTTCGGCGGTTTCGTCAACCAGCACGTCGGGGACGATGCCCTTGGCCTGGATCGAGCGGCCTTCTGGCGTGAAGTAGCGCGCTGTGGTGATCTTCAGGCCCGTATCGGGCCCCAGCGGCCGCACAGTTTGGACCGAGCCTTTGCCAAACGTCTGGCTGCCCATGATGGTCGCCCGCTTGTGATCTTGCAGTGCGCCAGCGACGATCTCGCTGGCCGAGGCCGAGCCCTCGTTGACCAGCACCACCAACGGCACCGTCTTGACGGCCGCAGGCAGGCGCTTGAGCGGGTCGGCACCGCGGCGCACGTAGAACTGCGGCGAGGCCCTGTAAGTGAACTTGCTTTCGGCCAGTTGTCCGTTGGTTGAGACCACGGTCACGTTCTCAGGCAGGAAGGCAGCAGAGATGGCCACGGCCGCGTCGAGCAGGCCACCCGGGTCGTTGCGCAGGTCGAGCACCAAGCCCTTGAGGCTGGGCTCTTGCTTGTAGATGGTCTCGAGCCGGCTGACAAAGTCTTCAACCGTGCGCTCCTGGAACTGCGACACGCGCAACCATGCATAGCCTGGCTCAAACACCTTGCCGCGCACCGACTGGGTGCGGATTTCCTCGCGGGTGATGGTCACCGGGAAGGTGCGGTTCTCATCTTTGCGGAAAATCGTCAGCACCACGCGGGTGTTGGGCTCGCCGCGCATGCGTTTGACGGCATCATTGAGCGACAGACCTTTGACCAGGGTATCGTCGATCTTGGTGATCAGGTCGTTGGGCTTGAGGCCCGCGCGGTCGGCCGGTGAGCCTTCGATCGGCGAGACCACTTTGACCAGCCCGTCTTCCTGGCTGATTTCGATGCCCACGCCCACAAAGCGGCCGGTCGTACCCTCGCGAAATTCCTTGAAGGTCTTTTTGTCAAAGTAGGCCGAATGGGGGTCCAGACTGGCCACCATGCCCGAGATGGCTTCAGAAATCAGTTTCTTGTCATCCACCGGATCCACGTAGTCGCTCTTGACCATGCTGAAGACGGCGGCCAACTGTTGCAGCTCCTCCAGCGGCAGGGGTGAGAAGTTGTTGCGCGCCACGGCCTGCAACTGCACCGTGGTGAGCGCGCCAGCAATGGCGCCCAGGCTGATCCAGCCTGCTATCTTGAGTTTTTGACCCATGTGGACCTCTTCGGCATGCCCGCTCCCGCCCTGACGTCAGATGGCCAGGCAGCGGTTCGGAATTTGGTCGTCAATATACACCCGCGCCGATGAGCTGGTGTGTCCAGACCCCGAAAATTGGAACGTCTTGTAAGCCTTTGTGCGCGGGCCTGGTGCGCCCGCTCAGTGGCTCTTGCCTTGCGCGGCGACGGCCGCGGCGGCCGCCGCGATCGCCTGGGCGTCGCCCAGGTAATGGCGGCCGAGCGGTTTGAGCTGGGCGTCAAGGGTGTAGACCAGCGGAATGCCGTTGGGAATGTTCAGGCCCACGATTTCGCTGTCGGAAATGCCATCAAGGTATTTGATTAGCGCCCGGATCGAATTTCCATGCGCGGCCACCACCACCCGCTTGCCGGCCTTGATGGCCGGTGCCATGGACTCGCTCCAAAAGGGGATGACCCGCGCCACCGTGTCTTTGAGGCATTCGGTCAGTGGCACCTGGCCCGCTTCGAGCCGGGCATAACGGCGATCGGCGCGCTCGCAGCGCGGATCGCCCGGCTCGAGCGCCGGCGGCGGCGTGTCGTAGCTGCGTCGCCAAACGAGCACCTGCTCGTCACCGTATTGCTTGGCCATGTCGGCCTTGTTCAGACCCTGCAAGGCGCCATAGTGGCGCTCGTTCAGGCGCCAGCTGTGCACCACTGGCAGCCAGGTTCGATCCATCTCGTCGAGCACATGCCAGAGCGTGCGGGTGGCGCGCTTGAGCACGCTGGTGTAGGCCAAATCAAAATCGTAGCCTTCGGCCTTGAGCAGCCGGCCGGCACTGATGGCCTGGTTCAGCCCAGTGGTCGTCAGATCGACGTCGGTCCAGCCGGTGAACCTGTTTTCGAGGTTCCACGTGGATTCACCGTGGCGGATGAGCACAAGTTTGTACATGTTCTGGCCTGGGCCTCAATGGGGTAAAGCCCGGCATTTTAGAATCCAGGGTTCCGCCCACCGCCTGAAATTAAGGATTGCCGTGAAATTTCTGCTCGACAACTGGATGCTGATCTCTGTGGCCTTGACCTCCGGCGCGCTGTTGCTGTGGCCGGTGATCGCCGGCGGGTCGCGTCCGGGCAGCCTGAGTCCGGCGGCCGCCGTGCAGTTGATCAACCGTGAAAAGGCGGTGGTCATAGACGTGGGCGAGCCCCACGAATTTGCAGCCGGTCATGTGGTCGGCTCCAAAAACCTGCCTTTTGGGCAACTCGAAGACAAACTCTCCGGCCTGGTCAAGAACAAGGCCACGCCTGTCATCATGGTTTGCCCGGTGGGAGCGCGCGCTGCCCGCGCGGCGGGCATGGCCAAGAAGCTGGGCTACGAGCAGGCCCAGTCGATCGCCGGTGGCCTGAAAGCCTGGAAAGACGCCAGCTTGCCGCTGGAAAAAGCCTGATGGCTTGGCGGGCCGGTGGCCCGCGCCGCAAGCGCAAACTTCTCGCTTGTGGCAAGCTTGAGGTTTGATCGAAGTATTCGGAGTTGTCATGCAAGCCGTCAAGATGTACACCACCGCCGTCTGCCCGTATTGCCTGCAGGCCAAGCAGTTGCTCAAGCTCCGCGGCGTGGAGCAGGTGGAAGAAGTTCGCATCGACCAAGTGGCCGGTGAGCGCGAAAACATGATGGCTCTGACCGGCCGGCGCACCGTGCCTCAGATCTTCATAGGCCAGACCCATGTGGGAGGCTGCGATGACCTGATCGCCCTTGACGCCCGGGGCGGCCTCTTGCCGCTGCTGCAGGGCCAGACCACCGCCTGAGCGACGGCCCGCCTGCTCGTGGGGGCCCTGACATAATGCTCGCTTTGCCGGCCCGAGGGCCGGGCAGGCATCTTCAAACTTTCAGGACTGTCCATGGCCGACCAGCAAGCCGATCCCGTCTTCCAGATTCAACGCATCTACCTCAAGGACATTTCGCTTGAGCAGCCCAACTCGCCGGCCATCTTGCTGGAGCAGGCGCAGCCTCAAGTAGACATCCAGCTCGCGGTGGGTTCCGAGCAGGTCGCCGATGGTGTGTTCGAGGCGACCGTCATGGCCACCGTGCACACCAAAATCGGCGATAAGACCGTCTTTCTGATCGAGGCCAAACAGGCCGGTATCTTTGAGATCCGCAACCTGCCGGCCGACCAGATGGGGCAGGTTCTTGGCATGGCCTGTCCGCAGATCATCTACCCCTACCTGCGCGGCAATGTGGCCGACGTGGTGCAGCGTGCCGGTTTTCCCCCGGTGCATCTGGCGGAAATCAATTTCCAGATGCTCTACCAGCAGCAGCTCGAGCAGCAAGCCGCCCAGGCGGGCGTGCAAACGGCCTGAGCCTGCGCGCCGCCTGGCCTCGATGAGGGGGGCCTGGCCGGACCTTGGCAAGACCGCAGCCATGAAGCTCATCGTCGTCGGCGCAGGTGCCTGGGGAACGGCTTTGGCAGCCAATGCGGCCGCCCAGGGCCGGCACAGCGTCACCTTGTGGGCGCGCGATGCCCGGCACGTGCAGGCCCTGCAAAGCCACCGGATCAACGAGCGCTACCTGTCCGGAGTCGATCTTCCTGAGGGGCTTGCTTTTGCCAGCGGTGATCTGCTGGCCGCCGTGGCCGGTCAGGACTTGATTGTGCTGGCCGCTCCGGTGGCGGCTGTGCGCCAGCTTCTGTTGGCCCTGCGCGATCAACCGGCGCCGGTGGCCTGGTTGTCCAAAGGCTTCGAGCGCTCTGATGCCTCACCGGCGCTGCCGGGCTTGATGGTCCACGAGATTCAGGCCCAGGTGGCCCCGCTGCTGCGCTGCGGCGTGCTCAGCGGTCCGAGCTTTGCGCGCGAGGTGGCTGTGGGCATGCCCACGGCCCTGGTGGCTGCCAGCGAGCACGAAGCGGTGCGCCAGTCTTTGGTGCAGGCCTTTCATGGGCCGACCCTGCGTGTTTACGCCAGCGACGACCTGGTGGGCGTGGAAGTGGGCGGCGCGGTCAAGAACGTGCTGGCCATTGCCAGCGGCTTTTGCGATGGTCTGTCCCTGGGGCTCAATGCGCGCGCGGCCCTGATCACCCGCGGCCTGGCCGAGATCACCCGGCTGGGCGTGGCCCTGGGTGCGCGGGCGGACACCTTCACCGGCTTGTCGGGGCTGGGTGACCTTGTGCTCACCGCTACGGGCGATCTCAGCCGCAACCGCAAGGTCGGCCTACTATTGGCTCAGGGCATGAACCTGCAGCAGGCGCTCGGTGCTCTTGGGCATGTGGCCGAGGGCGTGTATTGCGCGCGCACCGTGGTCGAGCGGGGGCGCGCCCTCGGTGTGGAGTTGCCCATTTCGCAAGCGGTGGTGGCCCTGCTCGACGGTCGCCTCAAGCCCGATCAGGCCGTCTCCATGCTCATGGGGCGCGAGCCCGCACCCGAATTGCGTTGAGCGCGCTGTGGCTCAGCGCGGAATCGGACGCGGGCGTCCTTGTTCGTCGATGGCCACATAAGTCAGGTTGGCCTGGGTCACCTTCATGTAATTTCCCTGCGCGTCATAGCGTTCCGCATAGACCTCCACCTGTATGGTGATCGAGGTGCGTCCGATGCGCTGCACGTTCGAGTAAAACGACAGGATGTCGCCCACCCGCACCGGGTGCTTGAAAATGAACTCATTGACCGCCACCGTGGCCATGCGGCCCTTGACGTGGCGCGCCGGCAGCACCGAGCCGGCCAAGTCCACCTGGGCCATGACCCAGCCGCCGAAGATGTCGCCGTTGGCGTTCACATCGGCGGGCATCGGAATGACTTTCATCACCAACTCGCCCTGACTGGGCGGCGCAAATCCCAGCGGTGCATGGGTCGCTGCCGGGGTGGCGGTTGGCTGGACTTGGGACATGGGCACAATCCTTGGGTTTGGCGGGGGCGTTGCGCAAAGTCTCAACCCCCGTCCGCATTGTCTTCCAAGGTTTCACACATGCGCCACCGAGCCGCCTCATCGGATACGTCCCAGCCTCCTGCTGTGCCCGGCCAGGGGGCGGCACCGCGCAGCGATTGGGCCACCTTGCAGCGGCTCTTCCCCTACTTGTGGCATTACAAATGGCGGGTGATGGCCGCCTTGAGCTTCATGGTGGGCGCCAAGCTGGCCAACGTGGGTGTGCCGGTCCTGCTCAAGAATTTGGTCGACAGCATGAACCCGGCCACGCGCGAGGCGGCCGCCTTGCTGGTGGTGCCGGTGGGTTTGCTGCTGGCCTATGGCCTGCTGCGCCTGTCCACATCGCTGTTCACCGAACTGCGCGAGCTGGTCTTTTCCAAGGCCACAGAAGGCGCGGCCCGGCGCATTTCTCTGGAGGTGTTCAACCATCTGCACGCGCTGAGCTTGCGCTTTCACCTTGAGCGTCAGACCGGCGGCATGACGCGCGACATCGAGCGCGGCACCCGGGCGGTGCATTCGCTGATCTCTTACTCGCTCTACAGCATCGTGCCCACCTTGATCGAGGTGACCCTGGTGCTGACCGTGCTCGCGGTCAAGTTCGATGTCTGGTTTGCCGGCATCACGCTCATTGCGCTGGTGTTCTACATAGCCTTTACCGTCACGGTGACCGAATGGCGCACCCAGTTTCGCCGGCAGATGAACGAGCTCGACTCCTCGGCGCACAGCCGGGCCATCGATTCATTGCTCAACTACGAGACGGTCAAGTATTTCAACAACGAGTCTTTTGAGGCTGGCCGTTATGACGAAAGCCTGGAGCGCTACCGGCGCGCGGCCATCAAAAGCCAGGCCACGCTCAGTCTGCTCAACACCGGTCAGCAGCTCATCATTGCCCTGGCCCTGGTGGCCATGCTCTGGCGGGCCACACAGGGCGTGATCGATGGTCGCATGACGCTCGGTGACCTGGTCATGGTCAACGCCTTCATGATCCAGCTCTACATTCCTTTGGGGTTTCTCGGGGTGATCTACCGCGAGATCAAGCAAAGCCTGACCGATCTGGACAAGATGTTTCGCCTGCTTGAAAAAGAGCGCGAGGTGGCCGACGCTCCGGGAGCGCCCGCACTTCAATTGCCCGACGGTCAGGTCGATGTGCGTTTTGAGAACGTGGACTTTGGTTACGACCGCGATCGGCCCATCTTGTCGGGCCTGAGCTTTGAGATTCCCGCCGGCAAGACCGTGGCTGTGGTTGGCTCATCGGGGGCCGGCAAATCCACGCTGGCTCGATTGATGTATCGCTTCTACGATGTGAGCAATCGCGGCGAGGGTGGTCGGGTGCTGATCGCCGGCCAAGACATTGCCGCGGTCACCCAGTCCAGTGTGCGCCGCGCCATCGGCATCGTGCCGCAAGATACGGTGCTCTTCAATGACACGGTGGCTTACAACATCGCCTACGGGCGGCCAGGTGCCAGCATGGAGCAGGTGCAAGACGCGGCCCGCGCCGCGCGCATCCATGACTTCATTGCGAGCACGCCCAAGGGCTACGAGACCATGGTCGGCGAGCGCGGCCTCAAGCTCTCGGGCGGTGAAAAGCAGCGTGTGGCCATTGCCCGCACCCTGCTCAAAAACCCGCCGGTGCTCATTTTTGACGAGGCCACCTCGGCGCTGGACTCCACCAACGAGCGCGCCATTCAGGCTGAGCTGCGCAGCGCCGCGCAAAACAAGA
>JAJTGH010000071.1:0-17885 GCA_021299555.1 Comamonadaceae bacterium | reverse complement strand
GACCACCCTGGTCATTGCCCACCGGCTCTCAACCGTGGTCGATGCACATCAGATCCTGGTCATGGAGGCCGGCCGCATCGTTGAGCGCGGCACCCACACCGATTTGCTGGCCCAGGGCGGGCGCTATGCCCAAATGTGGTCGCTCCAGCAAGAAAGCGCAGACGACGTCCAGACCGTGCCTGATGCAAGACGGCCCGCCACCTGAGGCTGTCATAATTTTCTGCCATGGAAACCAAGTGGCTTGAAGACTTCATCAGCCTGGCTGAAACCCGCAGCTTCAGTCGCTCTGCCCAGCTGCGCCACGTCACGCAGCCCGCGTTTTCGCGGCGCATCCAGGCCCTGGAGGCCTGGGCTGGCACCGATCTGGTCGATCGCAGCTCTTACCCCACGCGCCTGACATCGGCTGGCCAGACCTTGTACGCGCAGGCGCTGGAAATGCTCCAGGGCCTGCAAACCACGCGTGCCATGCTGCGAGGTCACGTGGCGGCCGGACAGGACATGATCGAATTTGCCGTGCCGCACACCCTGGCCTTTGCCTTTTTTCCGGCCTGGGTCAGCGAGCTGCGCGAGCAACTGGGCCCCATCAAAAGCCGACTGATCGCACTCAATGTGCACGATGCCGTGCTGCGCCTGGTCGAAGGCAGCTGCGACCTGCTCATGGCCTATCACCACGATGCCCAGCCCATTCCTCTGGAGACCCAGCGCTACGAGATGATCGTGCTGGGTCAGGAAAGCCTGATCGCCTGCGTGGCACCGGCGCCCGACGGCAGCGCGCTGTGGACCCTGCCTGGCCAGCCCGCCGCCCCAGTGCCTTATCTGGGTTATGCCAGCGGCGCCTACCTGGGACGCATGGTCGAGCTTGTGCTGCGCCAGGCCAAGGTCCCGGTGCATCTGGACAAGGTCTATGAAACCGACATGGCCGAGGGCCTCAAGGCCATGGCCATTGAGGGGCACGGCCTGGCTTTTTTGCCCCAGAGTGCGGTGACCAAAGAGCTCGCCAGCGGGCAACTGCTGCGTGCCGCAGCGGATCTGTCGCTGTCTTTGCAGGTGCGCCTGTACCGGGCCAAGCCGTCGGCCAAGGGGCCGGCCAAGGGCGCGGCGCAGGCGCTGTGGCAATTTTTGCTGGCCCGCCGTAGCAGCCACGCCCAGGCCGATCGAACGGAGACAATGGCCGCATGAATTCCATCACCCTGACCCGCCCCGACGACTGGCACCTGCACGTTCGTGACGGCGATGTGCTCTCGACCGTGGTGCCGCACACCGCCCGTCAGTTCGGCCGCGCCATCATCATGCCCAACCTCAAGCCCCCGGTCACCACGGCGGCGCAGGCCCTGGCCTACCGTGACCGCATCCGTGCGGCCGTGCCCGAAGGCGTGGGCTTTGAGCCCCTGATGACGCTGTACCTGACCGACAACCTGGCCCCTGCGGAAATCGAGCGGGCCAAGGCTGCCGGCGTCGTCGCCGCCAAGCTCTACCCGGCTGGCGCCACCACCAACAGCGACGCCGGCGTGACCGATCTGAAAAAAATCTACCCGGTGCTCGAGGCCATGCAGCGCGCCGGCATGCTGCTGCTGGTGCACGGCGAGGTCACCAGCGCCGACATCGATTTGTTCGACCGGGAAGCGGTCTTCATCGATCGTCACCTGATCCCGCTGCGGCGTGATTTTCCTGGACTCAAAGTGGTCTTTGAGCACATCACCACCCTTGAGGCGGCGCAGTATGTGTCCGAAGCCGGCGAAACACTCGGTGCGACCATCACCGCTCACCACCTGCTCTACAACAGGAATGCCATTTTTACCGGCGGCATCCGGCCGCATTACTACTGCCTGCCGGTGCTCAAGCGCGAGACCCACAGGCTGGCTCTGGTGCAGGCGGCCACCGGTGGCAACCGGCGTTTTTTTCTTGGCACCGACAGCGCGCCACACCCGGCCCACCTCAAAGAACACGCCACCGGTTGCGCCGGCTGCTACACCGCCCATGCAGCGCTCGAGCTTTACGCCGAGGCCTTTGAAAACGCCGGTGCCCTCAACCGCCTGGAGGCCTTTGCCAGCTTCAATGGGGCCGACTTTTACGGCCTGCCGCGCAACACCGGCACGGTCACGCTTGCCAAAGAAGACTGGCTGCCGCCGCAAAGCTATCCCTTTGGTGCAGCTGAGCTCAAGCCCCTGCGCGCCGGGGAGGGCCTGAGCTGGCGACAGGTGTGAGACCCGCCCAGGTGGCTGGGCAGCCCGTGCAATTGGACTGGCACGGGCCCTGGCTGGCCCCGCACGCTGCGCATGCGGCGGCGGTCACCGCGGGGCTGCAGCGTGGACTGAGCGTGGCCCAAGTGCTCAATGAATTGTCTGACGGTCAGGCGCCAGTGCGTTTTGTGCCCCAGTCCGATCTGCCGCCCGGACAGGCCTACGAGGCCTACATCTTTGAGCACGGCGCATGCCCGACGCGCGACAACCTGCACGACCTCTTCAACGGCCTGAGCTGGCTGGCGTTTCCCCGCACCAAGGCTCGGCTCAATGCGCTGCAGGCGGCCCAAATCGCCAGGTCCGGGGTGGGTGATCGGCGCGGACCGGTGCGCGACGCGCTGACCGTTTTTGACGAAAACGCCGCTGTTTTCCTGGCCCCTCCAGCGCTTTGGCAGGCCCTGCAGGCGCGCCACTGGCAGCGCCTGTTCATCGACCTGCGGGGCTTGTGGTCACAAGCGAGGTTGGTGCTTTTTGGTCACGCCCTGCAGGAAAAGCTGCAGCAACCGCGCAAGGCCATCACCGCCCATGTGTACCGGCCCCGCCGGTCCTTGGATCCCCACCTTGGGGCCGCCGAACTCGATGCTGCGCTGGCTGCTGACCTGAGCGCGGACCACCTGGCCGAAAAACCCTACTGTCCGCTGCCCATTTTGGGGGTTCCAGGCTGGTATTTGCCCAACGAGTGCGTTTCTTTTTATGATGACGCGCAGGTGTTTCGGCCTCCCGCCTCGGGCCGCACCCATGGGGCAACTTGATAAGCACTAAAACATCCCCACCTGCGGGAACATCCGCCAGGGCCGGCGATTTGCAGCCCGGGCGGGTCATCAACTGTGCCGCACGGGCGGCTTTGGAGTCTTAAGCCTTATGAAAAGAATTGTTCTGTTTGTGTTGACCAACTTGGCTGTGGTTCTGGTGCTGGGCATTGTGGCCAGCCTGCTCGGCGTCAACCGCTTTCTCACACCCAACGGGCTGAACCTGGGCGCCTTGCTCGGCTTTGCCTTGATCATGGGCTTTGGCGGCGCCTTCATCTCGCTGCTCATCAGCAAGCCGGTGGCCAAGTGGAGCTCTGGTGTGCGGGTGATCAATCAGCCAAGCAACGCCGACGAAGCCTGGATCGTCGAGACTGTGCGGCGCCTGTCTGAAAAAGCTGGCATCGGCATGCCTGAGGTCGGCATTTTTGAAGGCGAGCCCAACGCCTTTGCCACCGGCGCCTTCAAAAACAGTGCGCTGGTGGCCGTGTCCACCGGATTGCTGCAAGGCATGACGCGCGAAGAGGTCGAGGCCGTCATTGGCCACGAGGTGGCCCACATCGCCAACGGCGACATGGTCACCATGACCCTCATCCAGGGCGTGATGAACACCTTCGTTGTGTTCCTCAGCCGCATCGTCGGTTATGCGGTGGACAGTTTCCTGCGCAAGGGCGACCAGGAGAGCTCGGGCCCCGGCATCGGCTACTACGTCACCACCATCGTGCTTGACATCTTGCTGGGCTTTCTGGCGGCCATCATCGTGGCCTGGTTCTCGCGCCAGCGTGAATTTCGCGCAGACTCCGGTGCGGCCGATCTGCTCGGCCGCAAGCAGCCCATGATCAACGCCTTGGCCCGCCTGGGCGGCATGGTGCCAGGCGAGTTGCCCAAGTCGGTCGCGGCCATGGGCATTGCGGGCGGCATCGGCCAACTCTTTAGCACCCACCCTCCGATCGAAGAGCGCATCGCGGCGCTGCAGAACGCGCAGGGCTGAGACTCTTTAGGGCGGTTGGCGCAGGAGCGCGCCGCCCATTGCATGGACCCCCAAGGGTTGGACGGACGTCCAGGTCTTGGGGGTTTTTCTTGGCCAGACCTTCCTTCAATCGACCTTGATCTCGGCCTCTTGGACGAGCCAGATGTAAAGCACGGTTTGAGCGCGCAAAAATTGTGCAAATTCAGCCCTTGTGTTGCCTACTGAGTCTGCGCCTTGTGTGGCAAAGCGTGCTTTCGCGTCAGCATCGCGAACAAATTTGGCGACCTCGGCTTGGGCGCTTGAGCATTGACAAGATGCGGCCTCGAAACCAAAATGGAACCATTACAGTTGGAGATTTTGGTGCCCACCACATTGACCCTCAAAAACATTCCCGACGAGGTCTATGCCCGGCTTCGTGACCAGGCGACTTTGAACCGCCGAAGTCTCAACAGCGAGGCCATCCTTTGCTTTGAGACCGTACTAAATATGCGTCCGGTGGACTCACAGGCGCGCTTGACCAGGCTCAGGGCCGTGCGGGCATCTTTGGGTGATGTGCGATTTGAGGCCGCAGACATTGATGGGCTCAAACGCGAGGGGCGTGCTTGATCGTTGTTGACACCAACATCGTGGCTTACCTGTTGCTGTCGGGCCCGTGGACGGAAGCCGCCGAAGCGCTGCTCGAACGCGAACCCACCTGGGCAGCGCCGCCGCTTTGGAGGAGCGAGCTGAGAAACATCCTGGCTGGCTACATGCGACGGGGAACTTTGTCGCTTGAGCAAGCGCTCGGGGTTCAGGAGGCGGCGCAGGACCTTTTGTCGGGCCACGAGATCGATGTTCGATCCAGCGCGGTGCTTGAACTGGTGGCTCAGAGCCAGTGTTCGGCCTACGACTGCGAATTTGTCGCACTCGCGCGGCAGTTGCAGTGTGCGCTCTACACCCTGGATGCGAAGTTGCTCAAGGCCTTTCCTGAGAACGCCCAATCCCTTTGAGGGGCTCTACGGAGTGACAAATCCGGCACGTTTGTGCGACGATCCTCGCGAGCTTTGTTTGGCACACGATTTTCAGGAGTCCACCGTGTATCCATCTTTCACGTCTCGCCGTCCAGCTTTAGGCTTTCTGGCCGCTTGCGCCGCGCTGGCCATGGCGGCCCCATCGGCCGCCATGGCCCAGGACGCCTATCCCAACAAGCCCATCCGCCTACTCTTGGGCTTTCCGCCCGGAGGCGGCAGCGATATGGTGGCCCGGCTGGTGGCCAAGCCCTTGGGCGAGCGCTTGGGTCAGCCGGTGACGGTTGACAACAAGCCGGGGGCTGGCGGAAACATCGCCGCCGAGATGGCCACCAAGGCGCCGGCCGATGGCTACACGCTGATCTTGTTGCCCAGCGGGCATGCCAGCAGTGCGGCGATGAAGAAGGTCTTGCCCTTTGACCCGGTCAATGACTTCAGCTGGATCTCCACGCTGACCACCTACCCCCTGTCGATGGTGGTCAAACCCGATTCGCCCATTCGATCCTTCCCCGACTTTGCCCAGCGCATCAAGGCCGAGCCGGGCAAGTACACCTACACCTCGGTGGGCGTGGGCACGGCCATGCATCTGGTGGGCGAGTGGCTGATGGCCGAAAGCGGCGGTAGCGCCACCCATGTGCCGTTTCGTGGCGGCACCGCGCCTCTGACCGAACTGTTGGCCGGCCGGGTCGACGTGGTGATCGACACCATGACCAGCACCGCGCCCATGCTCAAGGACAAGCGGGTGCGCGGCCTGGCCGTGACCGGCGCCAAAGGCGAGGCCAATATCTTTGGCCTGCCCAACGTGGCTGAAACCTATCCACGTCTGGTGTTTGACTCCTGGCTGGGCATTGCGGCCCCGCCAGGCCTGCCCCCGGCCATAGCAGCGCGTCTGCAGCGCGAGATCAAGGCGGTGATCGACTCGCCCGAGGTGCGTCAGCGCCTGATCGACTGGGGCGGTAGCCCCCAGGCGAGCACGCCGGCCGAGTTCAAGGGTCGGGTCGAGCGCGACATCCAGGCGCTCAAGCGCGTGGTGGCAGATCGCAAGATCGAGATGGAGTGAGCCCGGCGCCGATCAGGCTGTGTCCAGCCCGAGCAGGCGCACTGCGTTGCCCTTGAGGATGCCGGGCATCACCTCGGGCTTGAAGCCCGCGACCTCGAAGTCCTGCATCCAGCGCTCTGGCGTGATCAGAGGGTAGTCTGAGCCGAACAGAACCCGATCTTTGAGCAAGGTGTTGGCATACTGGATCAGCTGCTTGGGGAAATACTTGGGGCTCCAGCCTGACAGGTCGATCCACACATTGGGCTTGTGCGTGGCCACCGACAGGGCTTCGTCTTGCCACGGGAAGCTCGGGTGCGCCATGACGATCTGCATGTCCGCAAAGTCGATCGCCACGTCGTCCAGGTGCATGGGGTTGGAGTACTCCAGCCGCAGTCCGCCACCACAGCGCATGCCCGAGCCGATGCCGCTGTGTCCGGTGTGGAAGATGGCCGGCAGGCCGTGCGCGTTGATCACCTCATAAATCGGCCAGGCCATCTTGTCGTAGGGGTGAAAGCCCTGCACTGTCGGGTGGAACTTGAAGCCCTTGACGCCGTGCTCCTTGATCAACCGCTCGGCCTCGCGTGCACCCATCTTGCCTTTGTGCGGGTCGATGCTGGCAAAGCACATCATCATGTCGGAATTTTTTTGTGCGGCCTCGGCGATTTCTTCGTTGGGGATGCGCCGGCGACCCAGCTTCGATTCGCTGTCGACGGTGAACATCACCAGACCGAGCTTGCGCTCGCGGTAGTAATCGATCGTCTCCTGTATGGTCGGACGGCGGGCGTTTTTGAAGTACTTGTCGGCGGCCCGGTCGTATTCCTCGCCGTAGTTGTCAAAGGGGTTCCAGCAGCTGACCTCGGCGTGGGTGTGGATGTCGATGGCAATCAGGTTGCGGTGGTCCATGCGTGTGTCTCTTTCGGGTTTGTCCTGCCTCAAGGGGGTGGGTGTCTGCTTAAAATACCTATGTTTTATAGCTTCATTGTAGGCAACTATGGCAAATGCTCAAGGGCCGGCTTCCGTGATTCCCAGTTTGGACGAGGTGCAGATCGAATACCGCGATGCTGTGGCCGTGATCCGCTTGTCCAGGCCGCGCAAGCGCAACGCCATCAGTGATGGCCTCATGGCCGCCGTGGGCCAGCGCATCGCCGAGCTGCCGGCGTCCGTCGGGGCCGTGGTGCTGCACGGCGAGGGCGAACATTTTTGTGCTGGTCTTGACCTCAGTGAGCTCAAGGACCGTGATGCGGTCGAGGGCTTGCACCATTCGCGTTCCTGGTTCTACATCTTGCGCGAGCTTGAACAGGGCCGGGTGCCGGTGATCGCCGCGCTGCATGGTGCGGTGGTTGGCGGCGGCCTGGAATTGGCGGCGGCCTGTCATATCCGGGTGGCCGATGAGAGCGCCTTCTTTGCCTTGCCCGAGGGCTCACGCGGCATTTTTGTGGGCGGTGGGGGTTCGGTGCGCATTCCCAAGCTGGTGGGCACGCACCGCATGCTCGACATGATGCTCACCGGCCGGGTCTACAACGCCACTGAAGGTGTGGCCGCCGGCATGGCGCAGTATTTGGTACCCACCGGTCAGGCCCTGAGCAAGGCGCTGGAGTTGGCCGAGCGCATTGCCCGCAATGCGCCCATGACCAACTACGCCCTGATTCACGGCCTGCCGCGCATTGCCGAGCAGCCCGCCGACCATGGCTTCCTGACCGAATCCATGCTGGCGGCGCTGGCCCAGTCGGCCCCCGAGGCCAAGGCCCGCGTGCGCGCTTTCCTTGAAGGTACAGGCCCCAAAGTCAAGGTGCAGTCATGACTGCGGCCCAGCCCCCCGTCTACCGCGAATTTACCTTCGGCGTGACCCGCGCCGTGCTGCGCCAAGCCGGCGGTAACACCTACCTGCGCTGCGACCAAGCGTTGAAAGACCATCCCCAGCGCATGACCGAGCGGCTGCTGCACTGGGCCCAGCACAAGCCCGACGCCACTTTGTACGCCCAGCGCGACCCTGCCTTGGGCGGGCAATGGCGTCACCTGAGCTACGCCCAGGCGCTCGAGTCGGCGCGGCGCATTGGCCAGGCTTTGCTCGATCGGGGCTTGTCGGCCGAACGGCCGCTGGTCATCCTGAGCGAAAACAGCCTCGACCATGCCAAACTGGCCCTCGGCGCCATGTACGCCGGGGTGGCTTTTTGCCCTGTCTCGCCGGCTTATTCCCTGGTGAGCCAAGACTTCGATAAGCTGCGCCACATTTTCGGCACCCTGACCCCGGGTCTGGTGTTTGCTGCCGACTGGGAGCGCTTTTCGCGCCCGATTCAAGCCATGGTGCCCGCCGACACCGAGGTGGTGCTGGGCACGGCCGCCGGTGCCAGCAGCAAAGCGGGCCATCGCATCACCGAGCTGTCGGCTTTGCTGGCCACAGAACCGACCGACGCGCTGGAGCAGGCCATGCTGGCCACCGGGCCAGATACGGTGCTCAAGTTCTTGTTCACCAGCGGCTCGACCAAGATGCCCAAGGCGGTCATCAACACGCAGCGCATGGTTTGCGCGAATCAGCAGCAGATCGTGCAGTCCATTCCGGTGATCCGTGAGGAGCCGCTGGTGTTGGTCGACTGGCTGCCCTGGAACCACACGGCCGGCGGCAATCACAATTTCTTCATGGCGCTGTACAACGGGGGCTCCCTGTACATCGATGAGGGCAAGCCCACGCCGGCGCTCTTAGGCGAGACCTTGCGCAATTTGCGCGAGATCGCGCCGACCTGGTATTTCAATGTACCTGTGGGCTACGAGGCGATCGCACGCGCCATGGACAGCGACGACCAGCTGCGGCGCAATTTTTTCTCGCGCCTGCGACAGCAGTTGTACTCGGGCGCTGCGCTGTCGCAGCCGATCCAGGACGCGTTGTATGCCCATGCCGAGCGCGAGTACGGCGAGCGCATCGTCATGACGGCCGGACTGGGCATGACCGAATCCTCGCCCTTTGCGCTGTTTGTGACCAACCCGCATTCTCAGGCCGGGCATGTCGGCTTGCCCGCCGCCGGCCTGGAGCTCAAGCTCGCACCCATGGGCGACAAGGTCGAGGTGCGCTACAGAGGTCCCAACATCACGCCCGGTTACTGGCGCAACCCGGAGGCTACCCGCGAGGCGTTCGACGAGGAAGGCTTTTTCTGCACTGGCGATGCGGAGCGGCCGCTCCTTATGTGCAGGATGCCGTCATCACGGGCCTGAACCTCAAGGAGGTGGGCGCCATGCTGGTGCCCACGCCGCAGCTGCGTCAACTGGCCGGCTTGCCGCCGGAAGCGACCATGGCCGAGGTGGTGGCCGCCCCGGCTGTGCGGGCCTGGCTGCAGGGCGTGATCGACGGCCTGGCCCGTTCGTCCACGGGCAGTGCCAACCGCGTGGCCCGTGCGCTCATTCTCACTGAGCCGCCTTCGCTCGACCGCGGCGAGGTCACTGACAAAGGCTCGATCAACCAGCGCGCCGTGCTTGCCCACCGCAGCGACTTGGTGCAGGCACTGCACGCCGGAACCGCAGCGCAGATCACAACCCCTTCTTGCTAAACGGAGTTCGCCATGCAAATCAATGGACAAGCGGCCTTGGTCACTGGCGGTGCCTCGGGGCTGGGCGAGGCCACTGCGCGGGCCCTGGCTGCTCAAGGCGCGCGCGTGACCATTTTGGACCGCAATGAAGAAGGTGCCCGGCGGGTGGCCAGCGAGATCGCTGGCCTGGCCTGTGCCTGCGACATCACCGATGCGGCCAGCGTCGAGGCGGCGCTCGAGCGCGCCAGTCAGGCCCACGGTCCGGCACGCATCTTGATGAATGTGGCCGGCATGGGCTCGGCCAAGCGCATCGTCCAGAAAGACGGCGGGCCCGCGCCACTTGAAGACTTCAGCCGGGTGGTTCAGGTCAACCTGATCGGCACCTACAACGTGAGCCGGCTTTTTGCGGCCCGCTGCGCTGCCTTGGCGCCGCTCGAAGACGCAGAGCGTGGCGTGATGCTGTTCACCGCCTCGGTTGCCGCCTTCGACGGGCAGGTGGGGCAGCAGGCTTACAGTGCGTCCAAGGCGGCCCTGGTGGGCATGACCTTGCCAATGGCGCGCGACCTGGCTCAGCATGGCATCCGTGTGTGCACTGTGGCCCCGGGCATTTTTGCCACGCCCTTGCTCACCGAATTGCCCGAGCCGGTGCAGGCCTCGCTGGCCGCATCCATTCCCTTTCCCAGGCGGTTGGGCAAGCCTGAGGAATTCGCTTCGCTGGCCTGCCATGTGGTCACCAATGTGCACCTCAACGGTGAGGTGATCCGGCTCGATGGCGCGCTGCGCATGGCGCCGCGCTGATCAAGAGGATAGGCTTCACAGCAAATTTCTGATGTCCCAGCCCTACCGCCCAGACACCGCCCGCATCGAACATGTGCTCGATGCGGTGCTGCAAGCGCCCTCAACCCTCTCGGCGCTGGCGCCTTTTGCCGATTACGACAGCGCCTTGCAGCACCAGGTGATCGAGGCGGCGGGCGAATTTGTCGGCCGCACCATCGCCCCGCTCTCACGGGTGGGCGACGAGGTGGGCTGTCGCTTTGAGGCCGGGGTGGTCACCATGCCGCCCGGTTTTCGGCAGGCCTATCAGGCCTTCTGGCAAGCCGGCTGGCCGGCCCTGTCGCACGCTGCCGAGGACGGCGGTCAGGCCTTGCCCATGGCCCTGGAGGCGGTGCTCTACGAGATGCTCAGCGCCGCCAACCACGGCTGGACCATGGCCCCGGGCGTACTCAGTGGCGCCTACGAATGTTTGCGCCACCACGGCGGGCAGAGCGTGCGCGACCTTTTTCTGCCGAAATTGGCCACCGGTCAATGGCTGGCCACCATGTGCCTGACCGAACCGCATGCGGGCAGCGATCTGGGGCAAGTGAGCACCCGTGCCACGCCGGCCGAGGACTTGCCCCACGGTGCGAGCCATCTGATCGACGGCAGCAAAATTTTTATCTCGGGCGGCGAGCATGACCTGACGGACAACATCATCCATCTGGTGCTTGCCCGCCTGCCGGGCGCACCGGCGGGCCCCAAGGGACTCTCGCTTTTCGTGGCCCCCAAGTTTTTGCCCGATGGCCGCCGCAATGCCGGTGTGCACTGCGACCGGATCGAAGAGAAGATGGGTCTGCACGCAAGCCCCACGTGCGCCATGCGTTTTGAGGCGGCCATGGCCTGGCAGGTGGGCCAGCCCCATCGCGGTCTGGCCGCCATGTTCATCATGATGAATGCAGCCCGGTTGCATGTGGCCCTGCAAGGCCTGGGCCTGCTCGATGCGGCCCACCAGAAGGCAGCTGCGTACGCGCAGGAGCGCCGTCAGATGCGCGCGCCCGGTGCCAGTCAGCCCAGCTTGATTGCTGAGCACCCGGCGGTTCGGCGCATCCTCTGGACTCAGCGCGCCTGGGTCGATGCCGGGCGCGTGCTGGCCTACCGAACCGCGATCGCGCTGGACCAGGCCCGTCTGCACCCCGATGCCCAGGGGCGTGAGGCGGCCCAGCGCTGGTGTGCCTTGGCCACCCCCATCATGAAAGCGGCCTTCACCGCCCAGGGCTTTGCCGGTGCCAGCGAGTGCTTGCAGGTCTTCGGCGGCCACGGCTATGTGCGCGATTGGGGCATCGAGCAGATCGTGCGCGATGCCCGCGTGACCCTGATCTATGAAGGCACCAACGAGATCCAGGCACTGGACCTGTTGGCGCGCAAGGTGGTGCCCGACGGTGGGACGCAGTTGGCCCTGGCTTTTGCCGACCTCAAGGCAAAAGGCGATGATGCCCGGCGCCTGGACCGCGTGGTGGAGCTGGCCCGGCGCATCAGTTGGGCCGCACCCGACCATGCGGACCTGCCCGCTTGGCTGGCCGATGACTTTTTGCGCGCATGCGCGCTGGCCCTGCTGGGTTGGGCCGGCTCCTGCTTTCGGGCCCGACCGCCGGCGATCGACGCTGACCGATGGGAAGAAGCCGCACATGCCCTGCAGTACTGGGTGCTGCCCGAGTTCGAGATGCGCGTGGGCATCATGGAGCAGCGGCGGGCGACCGTGGCGACCAAGGGGCAAGCGCAAAAGGCCGCGGCCGCGTGATTCCCATGCCCGTCTCTTTGCCAGTGTCTGTGCCCAGGATGCAAACAAAAACGCCAGCCAAAACGCCGGGGCTTGCCGTCGACCTGCCCGAAGACATCGAGAACGTCGACACCTCCTTGATCGAACGCTTTGCGGGCTACGCGGCGCGGCGTGCGTCGCTGGCCATCGTTGAGCGCTTCGTCAGCGCCATGGCGGTGCATGAATTGCGACCGGTCACCTTCACCTTGTTGACCCTCATTGGCAGCAATGCTGGCATCACGTCGAGCCAGTTGTGCGCTTTGCTCGACATTCATTCGTCCAATCTGGTCGGCTTGGTCAAGCAGTTGCACGATCGCGCCTTGATCCGGCGCAGGCCCCACCCCCGAGACGGCCGTGCCATGGGATTGCATCTGACTGCAGCCGGGCAGTGCCTGCTCGACAAAGCGTTGAAGACCGCAGCTCAGGCCGATCAGCAAGCCACGGCGGCCCTGTCGGCCTGCGAGCTGCAAGAGCTGCTGCGTCTGCTGCGCAAGGTCTATGCCCCGGGCCGGCCAGGCTGAAGATCGCGGCCGCAGCCTCGCTAGGCCTTAGAGCGGCACGGCCAGCATGGTGTCGATGCCGAAGGAGTCGACCACCACCGCCATGCGCGGGCTCGGTCGGAGGCTTTAGACAAAAAATTGCATTTCGACTGCTTACGTTTTTTGTTTCAACGGCTATAGGCCCGCGGCAGTGTGGCTGTAGCAGCTGATGCAGTAACTGCTTGTCGGTCGATGGTGGTGCGGCTACTTTTTCGGTTTTGTTGTACGGGCCCGTTAATGCGGTGGCTAGGGGTAAGTCACTGATGTCAAAGCAGTTTTCTATTTCGTCGTGGCCTTTTTATCTACAAGCCCTTTTCGAGGGTAGGCGTGTGAGGCGCTGGGTGAACATCGAGCGACCTGCCCTGCGCAAACTGGCGCAACTGGACTGGTCTGCAGTTCTTGATGATTTCAAGGTACCGCCCGGCAACAGTCTCGAAGCGCTCAAAGGTCATCGGAAGGGTCAGCACAGCATTCGTATCAGCAAGCAATGGCGTGTTTGCTTCGTCTGGACGCCAGAAGGCGCTGCCAACGTAGAGATCGTTGACTATCACTGAAGGATTTGGCCATGCGCACTGTACGACCTGTATCACCCGGCGAGATGCTGGAAGAAGAATTTCTCAAGCCCTTGGGTCTTACGAAGTACCGTCTTGCAAAAGACATAGGCGTGCCACCACAGCGGATCGGCGAGATCGTTTCGGGCAAGCGCGCTGTCACAGCCGATACGGACCTTCGGCTTTGCCGCTACTTTGGGCTCAGCGATGGCTGGTGGTTGCGGGGGCAGGCCGCCTACGACACGACCATTGCCAAAGAGGCGCTCTGCAAGGAGTTGGCCACTATTCCAAGGTGCGCTCTTTTGGACGCATAGCGGGTGCGATCCAAAGAGCGCTGGGGGCTCGCAAAGCCCTGGCGGCTGGCCCTCGCGCCAGGGTCGTTAGCAGGCGATACTTTTTCGCCCGCCTGTGATTGGTGCCTTTCCGTTGGAGACCGCTTAAATCGCTTGTTGAGCGTCACAAAACCAGACGGCACGATTCCTTGGCAGCGTACATATTTCATATGTACAATTATGCATGTCGTCCATCCGGTTCGAATGGGATCCCAAGAAGGCTCAGCTTAATCTCCAGAAGCACAGGGTTTCGTTCGAAGACGCTCGGACAGTCTTCTCCGACGAACGGGCGCTCCTGATTGACGATCCGGACCACTCCGAGGGGGAAGATCGGTTTGTTCTCCTTGGCCTGAGCCAGAGCCTTCGGCTACTCGTTGTCGTGCACTGCTACCGAGCCGAGGGCCACGTGATTCGAATCATCTCTGCCCGGAAGGCCGATGCAGAGGAGCAGTCCATCTACCGCTAGGGGATCACATGCGCAAGCACTACGACTTCAGCAAGGCGAGGAAAAATCCTTACGCGGCACAACTGAAAAAGCCCGTGACCATCCGTTTGGACGAAGGGTCGATCTCGTACTTCAAGGGTATGGCCGAAGAAACGGGCATCCCGTACCAGAGCCTGATCAATCTCTATCTGAAGGACTGCGCGGCCACTGGCAAGCGACTGAACCTTGCATGGAAGGCGCCGCTGACCAAAAGTGCGGCCTAACCATAGCGGGTGCGACCCAAATAGCGCTTGGCTCATACACAGGCCGCAGACCGAAGCGGCAACACCCCAGCCGTCGGCGTGTCTGCAGCTCTCTGCGCAGCCTACAGCGGCACGGCCAGCATGGTGTCGATGCCGAAGGAGTCGACCACCACCGCCATGCGGCCAATCTTGAAAGCCTGCTCTCGCTTGAGCAGTTCGAGCTCATAGCGGGCCACCATGTACAGCGATGAAACGCCTTCCTCGCTGGATTGGTAGACCACCAGATGGGCGTTGGCCTGCACTGAAGTATCGGTGTTGGACAGCACCTGCACGTTACTCACCTGCCGCAGCAGCTTGTCGCGCCGGTAGGTGAGCACGCCCTTGGCCAGCATGGCCACCCGGTCTTGCACCATGCCGTGGCTGAAGCACCCCATGATGGGTAGGCTCAGGCCCAGGTCGCGGTTTTCTCGTGAGAGCACTTCATAGCGGCAGGAGTCTCGGTCGAACAGCTCCACCCAGCTGTCAAACTGCTCGCGGTCCAGCAGATCGGCGTAGCGATAGAAAAACTGGCAGACCTGCATCCACAGGTTCAGGTCGTGGGGATCAGCGGGCGCGTTCATACACTGACCTGCGCACCCGGCAGTCCCATGATGCGGTGGTAGAACGACCAAAAGCCGCGGATGGAAATTTCCTGCGACAGGTAGTCGGTGTCCTCGATCGGCCCGACGCCGCCCATCTCGAGCACCTCGCTGCCACCGGGTTGGCGGTGGCGCACACCTTCTTGAACCAGCCGCAGGGCCTCGCCGTCTTCCAGCGAAATGTAGCCAGCTGGCCCTATGAAGTTGGCCGCGAGCAGTTTGTTGTGCGTCATCTCGGGCGTGTCCGATTCAAAGCCCAAATAGGTCAGGTGCAGCTCCATCAGGTCCGGGCCCTTGGGCCTCAGGTGCCGAATCGCATAGGTGTTGTCCACCTGAGCCACCACCAGAGAAGGAAAGATCGACAAGATGGTGGTCTTGTAGCCATCGCCCAGGTCCAGGGGCACTTGCGTGAGCGCCGGGTCGGCCATGCGCATGTTCGGGTTGTATTTTCCGGTGCCTTCGTAGGCCTGGGCCACGATGGCCTGGTTGTCCTTGTCGGACTCGCTCAAGATGGAATGGTTCCAGGTGTTCTTGAGGTCCTTGTCGAGCTTGATGCCGCCCTTCATGGTCGGTTGCTGCAGCCCGAACGAGACCTGGAACTGGTGCAGCAGCGAGCCATGGTAGGGGTCGCGCACGTTCTCGTTGTAGAGCTTCCAGTTGCCCGGGATGCGCTGGCGCAG
The DNA here is from genome assembly GCA_021299555.1 of Comamonadaceae bacterium. Lineage (GTDB taxonomy): Bacteria > Pseudomonadota > Gammaproteobacteria > Burkholderiales > Burkholderiaceae_C > Polaromonas. The sequence continues at coordinate 2,366 of JAJTGH010000071.1, read as the reverse complement.
GTAACCGAGCACCTTGGGCTTGCGCTGCACCAGCAGGCGTTCGATCTGCGCCACGGCGTGCGGGCCCAGATACTCTCGCAAGGGCGGCGCCTGATCGCTGAAGGAGCCGAAAATCAAGCCGCCGAATCGGGCCACCGCGAGCACCGTGAGCCCGTGGTCTTTTTTGTCAAAGCATGGCGGCATGCCGCCCTTGCCCTTGACGCCGGCGGCCATGGGAACGCCCGTGAGTTCTCCTGTCAGTTGGTAGGTCCACAAGTGGTAGGGGCATGAAAATCGCTGGGCATTGCCACGAACTGCGGTGACGATCTGTGCGCCGCGGTGGGCGCAGGAGTTTTCAAAGGCATGAAAGCTGTCGTCGCGGGCGTGGGTGACCACCACGCGGGTGTTGCCGATCCAGGTGCTGACAAAGTCGCCCACATGGGGCAGCTCCGTTTCATGGCACAGGTAGTTCCATACCGGGCCGCGAAAAATCCGCTCGTTCTCCCACTGGTAAATGAGCGGGTCTGTGAAGACGTCGTAGGGCACGCGCGAAAAGTCTGCTCGCCTCCATTGGCCGCCGGTCTTGCTGCTCATGCCGTCTCTCCCCTTGATGCACGTTGTCTTGCGCGGCTGCGCCGGCGCTGTGTTGCGCGACCAGTTTAGCAACCGTGTGCGGTGGGCTGAGCCAGTTTATGGATCAGGCTTGAACCAAATTGCGGGCCAGCGCCTCGGCCACTTCGATGCCATCGACACCGGCCGACAAGATGCCACCCGCATAGCTGGCGCCTTCGCCCGCGGGGTACAGGCCGCGCAGGTTGAGGCTCTGGTAATCGGCGCCGCGGCGGATGCGCACGGGCGATGAGGTGCGGGTTTCCACGCCCGTGAGCACCGCGTCATGCCGGTCAAAGCCACGGATCTTCTTGCCGAAGGCCGGTAAGGCCTCGCGCATGGCCTCGATCGCATAAGCGGGCAGGGCGCTGGCCAGGTCCGTGAGGTGTACGCCCGGCTTGTAGGAGGGCAGCACGTCGCCGAATTCGCGCGAGGGCCGGCCCACGATGAAGTCGCCCACCAGTTGACCGGGTGCCTCGTAGCTGCTGCCACCGAGCACATAGGCATTCGATTCCAGCCGGCGTTGCAAAGCCACGCCCGCCAGAGGGTGGACCACCCCGCCCTTTCCAGGCTTTTCCCCTGGAAGCAAAAAATCCTCGGGGTTGATGCCGACCACGATGCCCGCATTCGCATTGCGCTCGTTGCGCGAGTACTGGCTCATGCCGTTGGTCACCACGCGGCCGGGCTCGGACGCGGCAGCCACCACCGTGCCGCCTGGGCACATGCAAAAGCTGTAGACCGAGCGGCCGTTTTTGGCGTGGTGCACCAGCTTGTAGTCGGCCGCTCCGAGCAGCGGGTGGCCGGCATGCACGCCATGGCGCGCGCGGTCTATCATGCCCTGGGGGTGCTCGACGCGAAAGCCCACCGAAAACGGCTTGGCCTCCAGGTACACCCCGCGCGCGTGCAGCATCGCGAAGGTGTCGCGCGAGCTGTGGCCCAGGGCCAGCACCGCGTGGTCGGCCTCGAGACTGTATCGGCTGGCGTCGGCAAGCCTTTCGATCACCAGGCCGCGCAGCTGTTTGCCGTTCGGGCCCTCTTCAATGTGCAGGTCGCACACGCGCTCCTGAAAACGGATCTCGCCGCCCAGAGCGATGATTTGCTCTCGGATGTTCTCCACCACCTTGACCAGCTTAAAGGTGCCGATGTGCGGCCGCGCCACAAAGAGAATGTCTTCGGGCGCTCCGGCCTTGACGAATTCGTTCATGACCTTGCGACCCAGGTGCCGCGGGTCCTTGATCTGGCTGTAGAGCTTGCCGTCGGAAAACGTTCCGGCGCCTCCTTCACCGAATTGCACGTTCGACTCGGGGTTGAGCTGTTTTTTGCGCCACAGGCCCCAGGTGTCCTTGGTGCGCTCGCGCACTTTTTTGCCCCGCTCGATCACGATGGGCTTAAAGCCCATCTGCGCCAGCAGCAGCGCCGCAAAGATGCCGCAGGGCCCAAAGCCCACGACCACGGGCCGGTGTTGGATCTGAGCCGGCGCCTGTACCGGGGGGTGGTAGTTCAGGTCGGGCGCAGGGCCGATGTGTGGATGGCCCTTGAACTGCTCGAGCAGCGCTGCCTCGAGGGCAGGCGCCACCTCTACATGGGCGATGTACACCAGACAGAGCACATGCTTGCGCGCATCGAAGCTGCGCTTGTGCACATGCGTCTGCTCGATCTGGTTGGGGGAAATGCCCAGTGTCTGGGCAATGAGCGCAGTCAACGCCGGGTCGGCATGGTCCAGCGGGAGCTTGAGCTCGGTCAGGCGAATCATGGCAATGTGGATCTGTTTTCCGGAT
>JAJTGH010000001.1 GCA_021299555.1 Comamonadaceae bacterium | reverse complement strand
TCTCTCAGGGGGTCAACGCAGGCGCATCCACACGATGCAGCGCTCGGCATCAAGCCCCGGCACGACCAGCGGTTCCACGTGAAACACGTCCACGTCCGCCGGCAAGGCAGCCATCTCGCTGGCCGGGTGCCTGCCCTTCATGGCCAGCCAAATGCCGCCCGGGGCCAGGGCCTGCCTCGATCCGGCGACAAAATCAGCCAGGGTGGCAAAGGCGCGGGACGAGATCACGTCAAACGGGCCGGTCAAGCTTTCGACGCGGGCATGGACGCCAGCCAGGTTCTTCAAGGCCAGGCTGGCTGCCGCCTGGGCGATGAAGGCGGCCTTCTTGCCCACGGTGTCCACACAACTGACCTGCAAATCCGGGCAACCCAGGGCAAACACAATGCCCGGCAAACCCGCCCCCGAACCCACGTCGAGCAGGCGGCCTTCGGCCCGAGCGGCCTGTGTCAGGTGACGATGGAGCGGGCTCAGCGCGGCCAGGCAGTCGAGCAAATGGTGGGTCAACATCTGCCCGGGTTCCCGCACCGCCGTCAGGTTGTAGACCCGGTTCCACTTGCCGATCAGGTCCAGATAGCTCATCAACTGCTCGCACTGCGCCTCTTGCAGCTTGAGCCCCAAGGCCGACAGGCCCTGCTCTAGGGCGGGCCGAAGATCGGCCGCCGCTTTCATGCCGCGGCCTTCTCCCCGGCGCCGTCGCGGGTCTGCTGTTTCCAGAGGTTTTTCTTCAGGTGCACCAGCAGCAGCGAGATGGCCGCCGGAGTAACGCCCGAAATCCGCGAAGCCAGCCCCAGGGTCTGCGGCCGATGCCGGGCCAGCTTTTGCCTCACTTCAACGCTCAGGGCGGCCACCTGCATGTAGTCGAGGTCGACCGGCAGCTTGAGGTTTTCATAGTGCGCAGCGCGCTCGACCTCGGTCTTTTGCATGTCGATATACCCCGCGTACTTGGCCGAGATTTCAATTTGCTCAATCACCTCAGCGCGCATCTCCGGGGGCGAGCCGGCGGCCAGCAGGTCGGGGGCGGCATACTGACCGCCATCGAGCGACATCAGCGCCTCGTAGCCCACGCCCGGGCGGCGCAGCAGGTCGAGCAACTTGTACTCCCGCTCGATCGCCTTGCCAAGCACCCGCTCGGCCTCGGCCGCCGGCAACTTGGCCGGGTGCACCCACAGGCCGCGCAGCCTCTCGGTTTCACGTGAAACAGCGTCGCGCTTGCGGTTGAATGCGTCCCAGCGCGCATCGTCCACCAGCCCCATGGCGCGGGCCACTTCGGTCAGGCGCATGTCGGCGTTGTCTTCACGCAGCATCAACCGGTACTCAGCCCGGCTGGTGAACATGCGGTAAGGCTCGGTCACGCCCTTGGTGATCAGGTCGTCGACCAGCACACCGAGGTAGGCTTGGTCTCGGCGTGGCAGCCAGGCGTCTTGGCCGCGGCACTGCAGCGCTGCGTTGATGCCGGCAAACAGCCCCTGCGCGGCCGCCTCTTCATAGCCCGTGGTGCCGTTGATCTGCCCAGCAAAGAACAGGCCCTGCAAATCGCGGGTTTCAAAGCTGGCTTTGAGGCTGCGCGGATCAAAGTAGTCGTACTCGATCGCATATCCGGGTCGCAAGATGTGGGCGTTTTCCAAGCCCTGCATGGACCGCACCAGTTCGTACTGGATGTCAAACGGCAGGCTGGTGGAAATGCCATTGGGGTAGAACTCGTGGGTGCTAAGGCCTTCGGGCTCGAGAAAAATCTGGTGACTGTCCTTGTCGGCAAATCGGTTGATCTTGTCCTCAACGCTGGGGCAGTAGCGGGGACCGACGCCGTCGATCTTGCCGGTGAACATGGGACTGCGGTCAAAACCAGAGCGTATGATTTCGTGGGTGCGCTCGTTGGTGTGCGTGATCCAGCACGGCACCTGTCTGGGGTGGGCGATGCCGTGGCCCATGAAGCTGAACACCGGCACCGAATCGCCCTCCCCGCCGGGCATACCGTCGCCTGCTTGTTCGGTGCATTTTGAAAAGTCGATGCTGCGGCCATCGAGCCGCGGCGGCGTGCCGGTCTTCAGGCGCCCCTGTGGCAGCTTGAGTTCCTTGAGCCGGGCACTGAGCGAGGCCGCCGGCGGATCGCCCGCGCGACCAGCGGCATAGTGATTGAGCCCGACGTGTATCTTTCCATCAAGAAATGTGCCGGCCGTCAAGACCACCGCCCGAGACTTGAAGCGAACGCCCACTTGCGTTACAGCCCCCACCACGCGGTCACCCTCAACCAGGAGGTCATCCACCGCCTGCTGAAAAAGCCAAAGGTTGGGCTGGTTTTCAAGCATGCGGCGGATGGCCGCCTTGTAGAGCACCCGGTCGGCCTGGGCGCGGGTGGCGCGCACGGCCGGGCCCTTGCTGGAGTTGAGAATGCGAAATTGAATGCCGCCCTCATCGGTGGCCAAGGCCATGGCGCCGCCCATGGCATCGACCTCCTTAACCAGATGGCCCTTGCCGATGCCGCCGATGGAAGGGTTGCAGCTCATCTGACCGAGCGTCTCGATGTTGTGCGTCAGCAGCAAAGTCTTGCAACCCATGCGGGCGCTGGCCAAGGCGGCCTCGGTGCCAGCATGGCCACCGCCAACCACGATGACGTCAAACTCCTGCGGGTGCGTGTAAGCGAGCATGGTGAAGTCCTTGTACATCCGGGCCGCAGGTCACAAGAGGTCACACCCGCTGACACAGTCACGGGCTTGACAGGCGCGCCGCCGAGCGGCCCGCAGTCGGTTTAGGATGACCCACAAGCCGAGTCGCGGCCTTGCGCGTCTGGGCTGGGCAACAAAGCGCCCGGGGCCCTCCCGGCGCCGGCTGTGCAGCGCACACTTGCCACAGCAATCGACAATTGTACGGTCGCTGCCATGCACTCGCGAGTCTGCGCCAAGCACCAGGGTGTCAGGCAGGCGTGAGCCAGGCCGCCGACACTGTATTTTTTAGAAACTCAAAATGAGGGAATCGATATGAGCCGTGAAGTTGTCGTCGTCAGCGGTGTGCGCACCGCCATTGGAACCTTTGGGGGCAGTCTCAAGGACGTGGCCCCCACCGATCTGGCTGCGCTGGTGGTGCGCGAAGCGCTGGCCAGGGCCGGTGCCGAGGGCAAGGACGTGGGCCATGTCGTCTTCGGCCACGTGGTCAACACCGAGCCCAAGGACATGTACCTCTCGCGCGTGGCGGCCCTCAATGGGGGCTGCGCCGAGGGCACGCCGGCCATGAACGTCAACCGCCTGTGCGGCTCGGGCTTGCAGGCCATAGTCTCGGCCAGCCAGGCCATCTTGCTGGGCGACTGCGATGTCGCCATCGGCGGCGGCGCCGAGAACATGAGCCGCGCCCCCTTTGCCAGCCTGACGGCACGCTGGGGCGCCCGCATGGGCGATGCCAAACTGATCGACATGATGATGGGCGCGCTGCACGACCCCTTCCACCACATACACATGGGCGTGACCGCCGAGAACGTGGCCGCCAAATACGGCATCACCCGCGAGATGCAGGACGCGCTGGCGCTGAGCAGCCACAACCGCGCCGAGAAAGCCACCGCAGCCGGCTACTTCAAAGACCAGATCGTACCGGTCATGCTCAAGAGCAAAAAAGGTGAGGTCGCCTACACCAGCGACGAGCACTTTCGCCCCGGGGCCACGGCCGAAGACTTTGCCAAGCTCAAGCCGGTGTTCCTCAAGGAAAACGGCACGGTCACTGCCGGCAATGCCTCAGGCATCAACGATGCGGCCGCTGCCGTGGTGCTGATGGAGGCCGGCGCAGCCCGCGCGCGCGGGGCAAAGCCCATGGCCCGCCTGGTGGGCTACGCCCACACGGGCCTGGACCCAAAGTACATGGGCGTGGGCCCGATCTCGGCCACCGAGTTGGTGCTCAAGAAAACCGGCATCAAAGCGGCCGATCTCGATGTGATCGAGGCCAATGAGGCCTTTGCAGCGCAGGCTTGCGCAGTGACCAAAGCGCTCGGGCTCGATCCGGCCAAGGTCAATCCCAACGGCTCGGGCATTTCGCTGGGTCACCCCATAGGCGCAACCGGCGCGCTGATCACGGTCAAGGCCTTGCATGAACTCCAGCGCACACAGGGCCGCTACGCCCTGGTGACCATGTGCATAGGCGGCGGCCAGGGCATCGCGGCGATCTTCGAACGCATCTGACGCCGCCCTAGCAAGAACCCATGGACCCGCTGCAAAGCCCGGCCAGGCGGCCGCGGTTATGCTTGTGCCCTGTACCGTCCCCGACCGATCAGCTCCACCACCCCGTGCCATGAACCCTGTCGCCACCGAACCCGCCGCCGCAGTGAGCCTGCCCTGGTCGCCAGAGCTGGCCTTGCAACACGCCGAGCTAGACGCCACGCACCAGGAGTTCATTGCACTGCTGGGCCAAACCGAGCTGGCGCCAGACGATGGGCTGATGGAGCGACTGCAGGCCCTGTTTGAACACACGGTGGAGCATTTCGCCATGGAAGACAGCTGGATGCAGGCCAGCGCGTTTGCACCCGTCAACTGCCATGGCATGCAGCACCGCGTGGTGATCCAGACCCTGGAGGAGTTGCTGCGCCGCGGTCGCGAAGACGGCGATCTGGCCCTGGTGCGCGAAATCCTGCCGGAGCTGGGCAAGTGGTTTGCCCAGCACGCGCAAACCATGGATGCTGCGCTGGCCTGGCACCTCGATCAAGTGGGCTTTGACCCGGCCACGGGGCAGATGCAGCGCACCGCGCAGCAGGGCCAAGAGGATCAGAGCCTGAAGGCCACCAGCAGCTGCGGCAGCGCCAGTTGCTCGAGCTGAGCGCGCGCCCGGGCCGTTTGCGCGGCCGCACCCTGGCTTATTTGCGCACCGCGGGCGACTCCACGGGCAGCCCCTGGCCACGCCAGCCCAGGTAGAGCGCGAGCTGGCGCAACTGCAGCGCGCCCCAGGGCGGCAGCTCGGCCCGCACACCCACCAGGCAGCTGCGCAGCCGCCGCTCGAGTGAGCCGACTTTTTGCCACTCCATGCGGTAGATCGGATACCCATTGGGCTGGCCCTGGCTGAGCAGGTCGGTGTAGAACCGCTGGCCGTGGTTTTGGTCATGACAGTGCGTACAAGCCAGGTTGAGCTGGCCGCGGCGCTGCATGAACAGCCGCTCGCCCTCCTGCCAATGCACCCGCGCAGCGCCCCCAATGTCCACCTGCAGGCGCACTCCCGCTGAAGCCTGGGTCAGATACAAACTCAAGGCGAGCAAGTCGTCCGATTCAAAGGCCAGTTCCGGGCCCCGCTGCTGACGCGTACGGCAATTGCGGATCCGGTCTTCCAGCATCATCAGCTCGCCGCTGCGGCGGTCCATGGCAGGGTAACGGGCCGCCACGCCGCGCAGGCCCTGGGCCACAGCCCCATGACACTGCTGACAGCTCTTGCCCTCCGGGCCCACGGGCTCAATCCAGCGCTGCTCGCCGCGCAGCAGCCACAGCTGGGCGGGATTGCCAAATTCATCGGCCTGCAAGGCGCGCACATCGGCGCCGGCATAGCTCAGGCCCGAACGCAGCTGATCGAGGGGAATGACGCGCTGCTGGGCCACGCCCCATTGCGCCCAGGTCAGCAGCCAGGCGCCCAGCAGCACACAGCGCCAGCGCATGGCTCAGCCCGGCGCGTTCGAGGACGGCAGCTGCACCCGAAGCAGCTGACGCAGCTCACCGCCTTGGCCCTGGTCGTCGACCCAGCGCACCCACACCTCGCCGGTTTCCTGGGCGCGAAAAAAGAACTCGAACAGCGGATTGCCCGAGATCCCCGATGAAGGCTCGACCCGAAACACCTGACGACCACCGTAATCGCAGGTCAGCTCACGGATCACATTGCGCGGGATGGTTTTTCCGCTCAAGTCCTGCAGGTAGCCGGTCTCCATGGGGTGTGCCACCAGCAGGCGGGCCTTGACGACCTCGCCATGGGCCACCCGGTTGGGCAATTGCAGCCGCGCCTGGCTCATCTCTCAGCTCCCGTCCACACAGGCCGACTCGGTAACGATCACATCGGTCTGGCGCCAACGGAAAGAGCCGTCAGACAGCCTGGCCAGCGCCACCACTTTCTGCGAGCCAGCCAAACGCAGCCGGGTGCTCACCTCGGCGCGGCCACTCCAGGGTCCCATATGAAAAACAGCCATCTGGGTCACCGGATTTCGCTGCGACAAAAGGTAGAGCTGGGTGACATGGTCTTGTTCGGTCATGGGGCTGTCGACCACCACCCGAGCCGGTACCAAAAAACCGTTGTCGGCCAGTACCGGGATGTCCAGCGCAATACCGCCCTCGCTCAGGGGTCGACCTTGAACGATCGGGTCCATCATGCGCGGCAGGCTCAGCAGCGTGCCCGAAAACATGCCTTGGGCGCGGCCCACCGAACTGGCTCCCAAGGCCGCCACGGCCAGCGCGGCGCGGCATACCGATCGCCGCGTCGCGGTCTGCGGGGCTGCACCCGGTTCGCGATCCGCTTTGTGAGACGTGCGAGAGACTGCGCTAAATATCATGGGCGCCATTGTTGTCCAGACCGAATTCATTTGGCTTGCGCCATCAGGTAAGCCACGATGTCGTCGAGGCCTTGCGCCGTGAGCACCGTGCGCCCCTGATAGGCCAGGGCCACGGCCTGCAAGCCCTCGGTGCTCAGGTAGGCGGGCATGATGGTCTGCGGGTTGAACACCCGGGCGTCGGCAATGCGCCGGCGCAATTGCTCGGCGGAGTAGCGCTGGCCAACGCCGGCCAGGGGCGGCCCCAGTTGCCCGCCCGCAGCGAATCCGGGCACTGCATGGCACAGAACACAGCCGGTCTCGGTGCGGTTGGCCAGCAGGGCGCGGCCGCGCTCTATGCTCTGCAGGGCCTGATCGCCGGCCTGTGCAGCCACGCCCTGACCGAGCGCCGAGAGGGGCGGGCCCAATGAAAGCGCCAGCACAGCGGCACAGGCCCACGCCCCGAAGGGCGCGCGCCTCATGCCTTGACCAGACTGAGCCCGTGGTTCTTCAGCGGCAGCGAGCGATAACGCTTGCCGGTGGCCGCCGAGATGGCATTGACCAGGGCCGGTGCCAAGGGCGCCTGCGCCGGTTCACCCACGCCACCCCAGAAGCCGCCGGTCGTTGCAATGACCGTCTGCACCTTGGGCATCTCGTTGAGCCTCATCATCCGGTAGTCGTGGAAGTTGGACTGCTCGATCCGCCCTTCCTTGACCGTCATCTCGCCCCAGAAGATCGCACTGAGTCCGTGGACCACACTGCCCTGGACCTGCGCCTCGATGTTGTCGGGGTTGACCGCGTAGCCGCAATCAATGCCCATGACCACCCGATGAATCTTGACCTCGCCGCGGGCATTGACTGAGACCTCACACACGCAGGCGGTGTAGCTGCCATAGCCTTCGGTCTCAGCGATCCCACGAAAGACTCCGGCGGGCAAGGGCTTGCCCCAGTCAGCAGCCTTGGCCACTGCATCGAGGATGGCGCGGTCGCGCGGGTGCCTGCCCCCGAGCATGCTTTGGCGAAAGGCCAGCGGATCCTTGCCGGCGGCCGCGGCCAACTCGTCCATAAAGCACTCGCGCATGTACGGGTTTTGCGAGTGGCCCACGGTGCGCCAAAAACCCACCGGAACATTGGTGTTGCGCTGGGCGTAGTCGACCAGACTGTTGGGGATGTCGTAAGGGTGGTCGTTGAAGCTGGCCACCGCCTGCCCGTCCACACCCCTGGGCAAGGGCAGGCGCAGCAACGTGGCCAGCAAAGAGGGCGCAGCCACGCGGATGTGCAGAGCATCGATGGTGCCCTGCGCATTGAGCGCAGCCTTAAAGCGCACCAGGCTGGCCGGCCGATACAGGTCGTGCTGTATGTCTTCCTCGCGGCTCCAGACCATCTTGATGGCCTTGCCCGGCATTTCCTTGGCGATCATGACCGACTGCCGGGTGAAGTCCTGCGGGCTCTTGCGCCCCAGGCCGCCGCCGAGTTGCATGGGATGGACCAGCACCTTGGACTGATCGATCCCGGCAGTGCGCGCAGCGGTGGCCAAGGTGGCCTCAGGATTCTGGGTGGACGTCCAGATCTGGAGCTTGTCGGGCTGCAACCAGGCGGTACAGACCATGGGCTCCATGGTGGCGTGCGCCAGATAAGGCGTGTAGTAGTCGGCCTCGATCACCTTGCCGGCCTTGGCCAGCGCCTCGGTGGTGTTGCCATCGTTGCGGGCCACGGCCAGTTCGGGCTGGTCAAAGCCGCCCTTGAAGTGCTCCATGATGGCGGCGCTGTTGAGCTTGCCGTGCTCACCCACGTCCCAATCGATCGCGACCTCGCGCAGGGCTTCTTTGGCGCGCCAGTAGTTGTCGGCCACCACTGCCACAAATTCACCCAAATTGAGCACCTTGACGATGCCGCGGCGGTTTTCCACCTTGGAGGCATCGAGGCTGCGCACCTTGCCATTGAACACCGGACTGGCAGCCACGGCAGCGTGCAGCATGCCAGGCACCTGGGCGTCAATGCCGTAACGAATCCGGCCCGAGACAATGTCCGGAATGTCGACCCGCGGCACGGGTTTGCCTGCGATGACCCAATCCTTGGGGTCCTTGAGCTTGACCTCTTTGGGCGGCTCGAGCTTGGCTGCAGCCTCGGCGAGTTTGCCGTAGCTGATCGAGCGCTTGCTGGCCGCGTGCGTGACGCGCCCCTTGGACGTCGTGCAGTCTGCCGCCGGCACGCCCCACTGCTGGGCGGCCGCAGCCACGAGCATGTGGCGCGCCGTGGCACCGGCCTTGCGCAGGTACTCCTGAGACTGGCGGATGGTTCGGCTTCCCACCGTGGCCATGTCGCCATAGGCGCGTTTGGAGGCCAGGTTTTCATGGGCCGGTACGTATTCAACGCGCACCCGGCTCCAGTCGGCATCGAGCTCCTCGGCCACAAGCATGGGCGCAGACGTGCGACTGCCCTGTCCCATTTCTGTGCGGGCATAGCGGATGACCACGGTTTCGTCGGGCTGCACCTCCACCCAGGCATTCAAACGCTTTGCATTGGACGCGTCGCTGCGGCCGGGCAGATAAAAGCCCAGGCTCAGGCCAGCAGCGGCCGAGGCAGAGGTCTTGAGGAAGAAACGCCGATCCGGGCGCTTGACGGTTTGCTGATCGGTTTTCATGCTCGCACCCCCTTGGCAGCAACCGCATGGATGGCCTTGCGCACACGTGCATAGGTGCCGCAACGACAGATGTTGGTCATGGCCGCATCAATGTCCTGATCGGTGGGTTTGGGCTTTTTCTTGAGCAAAGCCACGGCCGCCAGGATCTGGCCGCCCTGACAGTAGCCGCACTGGGGCACCTGGTGGTCGATCCAGGCCTGTTGCACCGGATGGAGCTTGCCTTTGTTGGCCAGGCCCTCGATGGTCACCACCTTTTGGCCGCCGGCCGCCGAGACCGGGTAAGAACAAGAGCGCACCGGCTCGCCATTGAGCAGCACGGTGCAGGCGCCACACTGGGCAATGCCGCAACCGAACTTGGGGCCCTTTTCATCGAGCTCGTCGCGCAAGGCCCACAACAAGGGCATATCGGGCTCCACATCGAGCTCGCGCACCTTTCCATTGACATCCAGCTTCATGATCAGCGCTCCGTAGACTAAAGAGACCGACATCATGGCGCGCAAAGACGCTTAGGTTTATTAGGGTTTTCCGGCAGTCGAGGTTAATTTGGGGCTGCTGAGGCGGCTCAGCTTAGCCGAGCCAGGCCCGGGCCGTCAGACCGATGACGCGATCTGCATGCTCCGAGGCGCCACCCGCCGGCCGCGAACGGGCGCGCAGGCGGTGCAGCAAGATCAGCTCGGCGGCAAAAGAGCGGGCACGCACCCGGGCAGCCAAAGATCCATGCGCCGGCTCAGGGACTGAGCCTGCACCGGTGCTGGCGACCCGGCGCGGCGGGGCTCCGGGGGCTGCGAGGCTGTGGGCGGCCGAGGGCAAGCCTTCGGCCGGCCGCTGCAAAGCAGCCCTGTTTGAAATGCGCATGACATGTCTCCGTTGCAGTTGTGTTGGGTAGCCCAGAGGACGGCCCGAATCGAAGCCAAGATGCTAGGGCGCCCTCTGGCAGCGCCCCCTCGGCCGGGGTGCAACCGGCGTGTAGGACTGCGCCGATAAGCCCGGCAGCGCGCTCGGCCGGGCAAGGTCAAGTGAGCCGATCGGCTCAGCCAGCCGGCCAGCGCCAACGCCGCAGCAGCAAAGCATTTCCCATCACACTGACGCTTGACAAAGCCATGGCAGCGCCGGCGAGCATGGGGTTGAGCAGCCCGGCTGCGGCCAGACCGATGCCTGCGACGTTGTAGACAAAAGCCCAAAACAGGTTCTGCCGGATCTTGATGACTGTGCGATGGGAAACATCGAGCGCCGCCTCCACCAAGGCCAGGTCGCCGCGCATGAGCGTGATGCCCGCCGCGTTCATGGCCACATCGGTGCCCGTGCCCATGGCCATGCCCACATCGGCGGCGGCCAGAGCCGGTGCATCGTTCACGCCGTCGCCCACCATCACCACCGTGCCCTGGGCGCGCAATCCTTGCACCGCCGAGGCCTTGTCGGCGGGCAACACATCGGCCAACACCTCATCGGCTGCCAAGCCCAGGCGCTCTCCCATGGCCAAGGCCGCTGCCCGGTTGTCGCCCGAGATCATCATCACCCGCAAGCCCCGGCTGCGCAGGCTGGCCAGCGCCTGGCGGGCACCCGGCTTGGGCTCATCGGCAAACGCCATGAGTGCCAGCACCCGCGGCTGCAAGCCGTCCTGCCGAACCAAGGCCGACACAGTGGCCCCCTGACCCAGCCAGCGCTGGGCCTGATCACCGAGCCCGCCCCAGGGCAGAGCCAGCTCACCCAACCAACGCCCGCTGGCAATCGCCCATCGCTGGCCGTTCACCCAGCCCTGCAAACCACGCCCCGGCACGGCCTGCAGGTCGTGCGGCGTCTGCAGCACCACCCCCTGCTCACGCGCGTGGGCCAGCACGGCCTTGGCCAGCGGATGCTCGCTGGCACTTTGCAAGCTGGCAGCCACACCCAGCGCCGCCGATCGATCGGCGCCCTGTATGACCTCAAAGGCCACCAAACGGGGCCGGCCAACGGTCAGAGTGCCCGTCTTGTCAAAAGCCACCACCTGAGCGCGGTGCGCCACTTCCAGCGCCTGTGCGTCCTTGATCAAAATTCCGTTTCGCGCTGCCACACCGGTGCCAGCCATGATGGCCGCCGGCGTGGCCAAACCCAGCGCACAGGGGCATGCAATGACCAGCACCGTCACGGCGTGCACCACGCTGGCCTGCAGCGACAAGCCGCTCCACAGCCAGGCCACAAAAGTCAGCACCGCCAGCGCCATGACCGCCGGCACAAAAATGGCAGAGACCTTGTCAACCAGACGCTGTATCGGGGCTTTTGCCGCCTGCGCATCCTCAACCAGGGTGATGATGCGCGAGAGCACCGTCTGCGCGCCCACCGCCGTGACCCGCATCTGCAGGCGGCCTTCGCCGTTGATGCTGCCGCCGGTCAACGCTGCCCCCTGCTCCTTGGCCACCGGCAAAGGCTCTCCGGTGAGCATGGCCTCGTCGACCTGACTGCGACCCTCGGAGACGACGCCATCGACCGGCACCCGCTCGCCCGGGAGCACCACCACCGCGTCACCCACCAGCACCTCGGCCAAGGGCACCTCGGCCAGCTCCCCGCCGCGCATCATGACGCGGGCCGAAGGAGGGCGAAGGGCGTGCAGTTGCGCAATGGCAGAGGTGGTCTGATGCTTGACCCGAAGCTCCAGCCACTTGCCCAGCATGACCAAGGTGATCACAACCGCAGAGCCTTCAAAGTAAAGCTCGGGCAGGGCCGGGGCAGACGGGCCAAGCCATGACCACACCGACAGGCCCCAGGCGGCAGAAGTGCCCACAACCACCAGCAGATCCATGTTGCCGGTACCGGCCTTGAGCGCGTGCCAGGCCGCCCGGTAAAAATGCGCTCCCAAAACAAACTGCACCGGCGTTGCCAAAGCAAACTGCAGCCACGGCGGCAACATCCAGTGCACCCCCGCCAGCGCAGCGAGCATGGGCAAAACCAGCGGCGAGGACAAGCCCAGGGCCCAGGCCACCGGAGCAAAGCCAGCCCAAGGCGACGCGCCCTCGCGGTCCAAGGGCTCAGCCTTCTCGCGCACGCCGTAGCCGGCCTCCCTGATGGCACGCCTGAGCAACGGCTCCATCGCCTGGGCTTGATCGGCAGGCAGCAGCACACGGGCCGACTCGGTGGCCAGGTTGACATCGGCCGCCTGCACACCAGGAATTTTTTTCAGCGCCCGCTCCACGCGCAGCGAACACGACGCACAGGTCATGCCCTCAACCCCGATGTCCACCCGGCCCTGCTGCGCGAGCGGCTGCGTCAACCCCTTGATTTGCGTGTTCATGGCCTCGAGCTTAAAGTGTTTAAGGCGATTGCGGCGTCAAAACCCTGAGCGCAGCGCTCGTGCGAAACTTCTTTGATGTGCATCAACCCCAAAAAGGCCTTGACGGCTGCATGATGCAGTCAGCCACACCCCAAGAAAATGGAGTCCACCATGGAACACCTGTTGATCGTCGAAGGCATGACCTGCGGCCATTGCGAGCGCGCCGTCACAAACGCACTGGTTCGGCTCGACCCCCAGGCCAAGGTCAGCATAGACCGCAGCACCAAAGAGGTCAAAGTCAGCAGCCAGCAGCCCCGCAGTGAACTGGCGCAAGCGGTCGAGGAAGAAGGCTACTCGGTGGCCGCCGCTTAAAACGCTGCTGGGCTTGCAGCCGGGCCGCTTTGCCAGCTCTTTACAAAAACCTCACCCAATCACCACGCAACAGACACGGGCAGGCCCCACACTTGAGACATCCGCCCCCCACCCGAGGCGGTCTTTTCACGGAGTTGGTCATGAAACACACACCCACACTGCAACGCGGCCTCCAATGGCTGCTGGCCCTCACACTGAGCAGCGCAAGCCTCTCGCTTTGGGCCCAGAGCGCGCATTCGCCCGCCGAGCAAAACGCCGCACAGGGTCACCGGGCCCAAATGATGGAGCGCATGAAGGCCGGTCAAGAGCGCCACCTGCAGACGCTCAAAAGCAAGCTTGGGCTCAGTGCAGAACAAGAAAGCGCATGGCAGACCTTTTGGGCCGCCATGACCGCAGCGCCAGCCTTTGCACACGCCCAAGCGGACCGGGCGGAACTTGCTCGCCTGAGCACGCCCGAGCGCATTGAGCGCATGAAGGCCATGCGCAGTCAGCGCCAAGCCGAGATGAATGCCCACATGGACCGCCGAGGCGAGGCGGCCAAAAACTTCTACGAAGCGCTACAGCCAGAGCAGAAAAAGATCTTCGACGAAGAAACCGCCAGACGCATGACGCACGCAGGCGGGCGACACGGCGAACGCCATGGCCAGCGCCATCCCGGCTGATCAGGCACCGCCCAAGGGGCGCACGCCGATCCATGCGGCATGCAACCAAAAGGCAAACACGGCCCAGGCCGGCAGGGCCAGCGCCAGCACCACCCAGGTCGGGCCCAGACGGCCCGGCGGATACTCCTGCTGCAGCAGACGATCGCGCCGCCGCGAGACCACGAACAGGGCCACGGACCAGGCCAAAAACGCCCCGAACAGCAGCAAGTCGGCCAATGTGTTGTTGGCCAGCAAGTGGGCCAACGCCCATGTTTTTGTTCCCAGCACCATGGGGTGATGCAGCCTGGCCTTGATCAAATTGCCGGGCACATAGGCCGCCACAAACAGCACGAAAGCCAATAAGGTCAGCAAGGCGGCCACATGGCGCAGCACAGTCGGGGTGGCCCACAGCACCAGCGGCTCAGCCCTGGCCTGGCCCCATCCCCAAACCAACAGCGCAAAGCCCAGCACAGATGCCAGGCTGTACAAGCCCTTCCATGGCAAAGGGCCGATGCGCTCGATCATGGCGCTGCGCCAGCCATCGGCAAAGATACGGCTTGAATGCACGCCCAAAAACAACAGCAGGCCCAACAGCAAATACAGCATCTTGACTCCCTGTGATCTGCCCCCAGTGTATAGACAGGTCTTGCTTTCACGAAGCGCCGATACTGAGCACATGCCCACACACCGCCCGACCCCGCCCCAGGCATCCAACGGCAGCGCCAAGACCCCGGAGGGACTGGCCGTCAAGGTGCTGACCGTCAATATCCACAAGGGCTTTACTGCACTCAACCGCAGGTTCATTCTCCACGAGCTGCGCGAGGCGGTGCGCGCCGTGGGCGCCGATGTGGTGTTTTTGCAGGAAGTCGCGGGCAGCCACAGCGGCCACCCCGAACGCTACGACAACTACCCACTGGGCCCGCACCACGAGTTTTTGGCTGACAGCATCTGGCCCCAATACGCCTATGGCCGAAACTCGGTCTACACCGAAGGCCACCATGGCAATGCGGTGCTGTCCAAATTTCCCATCTCTCACTTCGAAAACCGCGATGTTTCGATCTCCGGCCCGGAGCGACGCGGCCTTTTGCATTGCGTGCTGCAAGTGCCCAATCTGGGGTCGGTGCATGCGGTCTGTGTGCATCTGGGACTGCTTGAGGCGCACCGGCGAAAGCAGATGCAGATGCTTTGCGACATGGTGCAGCGCGATATGCCCGCGCAGGCCCGCCTGGTGGTGGCCGGTGACTTCAATGACTGGCGCCGGCGCGCCCACGCACAGCTCGAACTCGGCGCCAATTTGCAGGAGGTTTTTGTCAAGGCACACGGCCGGGCTGCGCGCACTTTTCCGGCGCGCATGCCCATGCTGCGCCTCGATCGCATCTATGTGGCCAATGCCCGCAGCCACCGTCCTTTGAGTCTGCCCCGCAAGCCCTGGTCGCACCTGTCCGATCACGCCCCTTTGGCAGCAGAAATCCGCTGGTAAATTCAAAGGGCCGCGGTTTTTTTCCGGGTCCCACTGTTAAACTTTTCCACTTCAATTCAGCGCTTCACACCCAACCCCTACACCGGCCACAACGACCCCGCTCATGAACGACGCCTCCCGGGTCCATGACCACACGCCGGCCAGCCTGGACATCAAGAGTGCCAACCTTCCTCTGGTGGCGCTGGTGCTCAAGTCCACCGATCTTCAGGCCATCGAGCGCGACCTGATACAGCGCCTGGGTGACGTGCCCGATTTTTTTGACAACGAGCCCCTTCTGATCGACCTGACGGCCGCCGTGGCCGCCGCCCGGCGCAGCGGCGAGCCGGTGGCCGAGATCGACTTTGCCGCACTGCTTGCTTTGCTGGCCCCCTACAAAGTGCGGCCCATTGCGGTGCGCGGCGGCACGAGCGAACACCAGGCCGCGGCCCAAGCCGCAGGTTTGTTCAGCGCGCCCGACGCTCGGGTGGTGGCCGCCAGCGCCCCCACGCCGCAGCCGCCCACCCAAGAAACCGACGACCACGCAAAAACCCAAACCAATGCGCACCCGGCAGAGCCTGCTGCTTTGGCCGACACGGCCCCCTTGGGCGCACTGCTGATCGACAAGCCCTTGCGCTCGGGCCAACAGGTCTATGCCCGCGGCCGCGACCTGGTGGTCATGGCCATGGTCAATGCAGGCGCCGAAGTGATTGCTGACGGCAGCATTCACGTCTATGCGCCACTGCGCGGCAAAGCCATCGCCGGCGCGCGCGGCAACAACCTGGCCCGCATCTTTGCCCACAGCCTGGAGGCAGAGCTGCTGTCCATTGCGGGCATCTACCGCACCAGTGAGGTGCCTTTGCCCGCTGCTGTGCGCGGCAAGCCAGCGGTCGTGCGGCTGGTTTCAGAGGAAGGCGGCGAAAAACTCATCATGAGCCCGCTGGCATGAACACCATCGTGCTTGCGAGCGATCTTTTTATTGACTGTTGACTCAAAGGACTGTCTCCCATGGCAAGAATCATCGTGGTGACCTCGGGCAAAGGCGGCGTTGGAAAAACCACCACCAGCGCCAGCTTCGCCTCCGGCCTGGCACTGCGCGGGCACAAAACCGCCGTCATCGATTTCGACGTCGGCCTGCGCAACCTGGACCTGATCATGGGCTGCGAACGGCGCGTGGTCTATGACCTGATCAATGTAATCCACGGCGAAGCCAATTTGCACCAGGCGCTCATCAAGGACAAGCAATGCGAAAACCTGTTCGTGCTGGCCGCCTCCCAAACCCGCGACAAAGAAGCGCTGACCAAGGAAGGGGTCGAGCGTGTGCTCAAAGAGCTTGGCGAGATGGGTTTTGAGTACATTGTTTGCGACTCACCTGCGGGCATTGAAACCGGCGCCCTCATGGCCATGCACTTTGCCGATGAGGCGCTGGTGGTGACCAACCCCGAGGTCTCTTCAGTGCGCGACTCCGACCGCATCTTGGGCATGCTCGCAAGCAAAACCAAGCGCGCCATCGACGGGGCCGATCCGATCAAGGAGCACCTGCTGATCACGCGCTACAACCCCAATCGGGTCGATCAGGGGCAAATGCTCTCGCTCGAAGACATCAAGGACATCTTGCGCATCAAGCTCATCGGCGTGATTCCCGAGTCCGAAAGCGTGCTTCAAGCCTCCAACCAAGGCGTACCAACAATACACATGCAGGGCTCGGACGTGTCTGAGGCCTACAAGGACGTGATTGATCGCTTTTTGGGCGAGGACAAGCCGCTGCGCTTTATCGAGGCGCAGAAACAGGGCTTTTTTGCCCGTCTCTTTGGAGCCAAATAAATGGCCTCTTTTCTGTCCTTCCTGCTGGGCGAGAAAAAGAAAACGGCCAGCGTGGCCAAAGAGCGCCTGCAAATCATCCTGGCGCACGAGCGCAGCGGCAGCCGCAGCCATCAGCCAGACTACCTGCCGGCCTTGCAGCGCGACCTGGTGGCGGTGATTTCCAAGTACATCTCCATCGCGCCCGAGGACATCAAGGTCAACCTTGAGCGCCAGGACAATCTGGATGTGCTCGAGGTCAAGATCGAACTGCCAGACAGAGCCTGAACAGCATTTCAGTGGCTGCGCCCGCCCTGGGGCGTCATGACGCCACCCTTGCGCATATGGGACTGGTTGTCTGAACCGAGCTGCGCCTGTCGGTCGTCACGGCTTTGCGGCGTGCGCAAGGCCTGATGAATCTGGCTGGGCGGCGCCTGGCCTTGCTTGTTGTGGTCGTTTTCCAACTTGCCGCCTGAGCCGGCGTCAATGGGCTTGCGCTTTTGCGCACCCGTCGTGTAATTGCTGCGTTTCATGGCCTGATCCCCCGGACTGGTGATGTCAAGGTGGCCATTGTTGGCGCCGGACTAACTACGACCTGTCAGACAAGGACGGCTTGCGACAACAGCGTATTTCCTTGGCGCTCAAACATCAATGTTGGCAGCCCTCAGCGCATTTGTCTCAATGAAGTCCCTGCGCGGCTCCACGTCGTCGCCCATGAGCATGGTGAAGACATGGTCGGCTTCGATGGCGTCGTCGATCTGCACGCGCAGCAGGCGCCGCACGTTCGGGTCCATGGTGGTTTCCCAGAGCTGCTCGGGATTCATCTCGCCCAGGCCTTTGTAACGCTGGCGGGCGGTGGCGTGCTCGGCTTGAGCGACCAACCAGCGCATGGCCTGGCGAAAGTCGCTCACGCGCTCTTCCTTCTGGCGCTCGCCTTCACCGCGCATGGCTTTGGCGCCTTCCGAGAGCAGGCCCTTGAAGGTCTGCGCCGCTTCGGCCAGGGCGGCGTAGTCTGCGCCGTGCACAAAGTCTTGCGTGATGATGCTGCTCTTGACGTTGCCGTGGTGCCTGCGGCTCACGCGCAGGATGGGCTTGTCGCTGCGCACATCAAACTCGCCAGCCACTTCGGCGTCGGGCAGGAAGGCTTGCAGCGCAGCGGCAGAAGCTTCGGCCCCGGCCACCGTGTCGAGGTCCAGCGCCACGCCGTCAGCCATGGCGCGCAGGGCTTCTCGGTCCATGAAGCCCGAGAGGCGGTTGATCACGCTTTCGGCCACCTGGTGCTTGCGGGCCAGCTCTTCGAGTGTGGCGCCTTCCAGAATGGTTCCTTTGCCGGTGTCCACACGCGCTTCCTTGAGCGCGATGCGGGTCAGGAACCCATCGAGCGCAGCGGCATCTTTGAGGTAGAGCTCTTCCTTGCCCGCCTTGACCTTGTAAAGCGGCGGCTGGGCAATGTAGATATGACCTCGCTCCACCAGCTCGGGCATCTGGCGGTAGAAGAAAGTCAGCAGCAGGGTGCGGATGTGGGCGCCGTCCACGTCGGCGTCGGTCATGATGATGATGCGGTGGTAGCGCAGCTTGGCCACGTTGAAGTCGTCTGCGCCACTCTTTGCGTCTGTGCTGCCCGTACCTGTCTTGCCGATGCCGGTGCCCAGCGCTGTGATCAGGGTCAAAATTTCATTGCTGGTCAGCAACTTCTCGTAGCGCGCCTTTTCCACGTTGAGGATCTTGCCGCGCAAGGGCAAGATCGCCTGGAACTTTCTGTCCCTGCCCTGCTTGGCCGAACCTCCAGCGGAATCGCCCTCAACGATGTAAATCTCGCACAGGGCCGGGTCTTTTTCCTGGCAGTCAGTGAGCTTGCCGGGCAGACCCATGCCATCGAGCACCCCCTTGCGACGTGTCATCTCTCGCGCTTTGCGCGCCGCTTCTCGCGCTCTGGCCGCTTCAACAATCTTGCCGCAAATGATCTTGGCGTCGTTTGGGCGCTCCTCAAGGTAGTCGGTCAGCGTCTTGGCAACAATGTCCTCAACCGGGCCGCGCACCTCGCTAGAGACCAATTTGTCCTTCGTTTGGCTTGAAAACTTAGGCTCAGGCACTTTGACGGAAAGCACACAGCACAGGCCTTCGCGCATGTCGTCGCCCGAAACCTCCACCTTGGCTTTTTTGGCCAGCTCGTTGGTTTCGATGTACTTGCTGATCACGCGGGTCATCGCCGCGCGCAGGCCCGTCAGGTGCGTGCCGCCGTCGCGCTGAGGGATGTTGTTGGTAAAGCACAGTACGTTCTCGTTGTAGCCGCTGTTCCACTGCATGGACACTTCAACCCCAATGGTCGATCCCTGGTCGCTCGCACGCTCGCCGGTCGCATAAAAAGCGTTGGGGTGCAGCACCTGCTTGCCCTTGTTGATGAAGTCAACAAAACCTTTGACGCCACCTGCGCCTGAGAAATCGTCCTCCTTGCCGCTGCGCTCATCTTTCAGACGAATCTTGACGCCGTTGTTGAGAAAGCTCAACTCACGCAAGCGCTTGCTCAAAATTTCATAGTGAAAGTCGTTGTTCTCTTTGAAGATCTCGGTGTCTGGCAAAAAATGCACTTCGGTGCCACGCTTGTCCGTCTCGCCCAAGACCTTCATCGGTGAGACCTCCACACCACCGACCTGCTCAGTGATGCGGTTTTGCACCACGCCGCGAGAAAACTCAAGCGTGTGAACCTTGCCTTCACGGCGAATCACCAGCCTCAGGGTTTTCGAAAGTGCATTGACGCAACTCACACCGACTCCGTGCAGGCCGCCAGAGACCTTGTAACTGTTCTGGTTGAACTTGCCGCCCGCATGCAACTCCGTCAAGGCAATCTCGGCCGCAGAGCGCTTGGGCTCATGCTTGTCATCCATCTTGATGCCCGTGGGTATACCGCGGCCGTTGTCAGTCACGCTGATGGAGTTGTCGGTGTGTATGGTGACCACGATGTCGTCGCAATGGCCGGCCAGGGCTTCATCGATCGAGTTGTCCACCACCTCAAAAACCAGGTGATGCAAACCAGTACCGTCTGACGTATCGCCGATGTACATGCCCGGGCGTTTGCGCACCGCTTCCAGACCTTCAAGAATCTGGATGGCACCCTCACCATAGGCTTCAGATGCGCCCGCCTGATGGGCATCGATGATGGGCTGGGACACATCACCAGGAACTGCTCCACCATCTGTGGGCTCAATGTCTGCTGTCATAACTGCTTTCGGGATCTCTTTGAAATGAACAAACCCGCGCTGATGGCGCGGGCTTGGTGCCCTGAACCTGCTTGATCCAGGCTTAAATGCGCATGGGCATGACCACGTACTTGAAGGCTTTGTCGTCTGGAATGGTGAGCAAGGCTGAGTTGTTGGAATCCGCCAATTCAATCTTGACCATGTCTTGGGTCATGTTGCTCAGCACATCGATCAGATAGGTCACGTTAAACCCGATCTCTATGCTGTCGCCTTGATAGTCGATGTCGATCTCATCGCTCGCTTCCTCCTGCTCCGCATTGTTAGAGGCTACCCGCAAGCTGCCTGGATCCACATTCAAACGCACTCCTTTGAACTTCTCGCTGGTCAAGATGGCGGTTCTCTGCAAGCTTGCCAGCAGGGTCTGACGGCCGAGCACGACGATGTTTTGATGATTCTTCGGGATGACACGGTTGTAGTCTGGAAACTTTCCTTCCACCAGCTTGGTGACGAACTCCATGCCGCCAAAGCTGAACTTGGCCTGATTGCCGGCAAAGCGCATTTCGATGGCGCCTTCCTGATCGCTGAGCAGACGCTGCAATTCCAATACCGTCTTGCGCGGCAAGATGACTTCCTGGCGCTGCTGCACGTCCACATCGAGTTCGGCCGAGGAATAGGCAAGGCGGTGACCATCGGTGGCAACCAAGCTCAGTTGCTTGCCCTCGGCCACAAACAAAATGCCGTTGAGGTAGTAACGAATATCATGCACCGCCATGGCAAAGGACACCTGGCCAAGCAAGGCCTTGAGCGTCTTTTGAGGCACGGAAAAAGCGGGGCCGAAATTGGCAGCCTCTTGCACCAGCGGAAAGTCCTCAGCCGGCAGGGTCTGCAAAGTGAAGCGGCTTTTTCCACCTTTGAGCAGCAGTTTGCTCTGACTGGTCTCAAGCGAAACCGTCTGGTCGCCGGGCATGGAGCGCAAGATGTCAATCAGCTTGCGGGCACCCACAGTGCTGGTGAACTGACCCTCATCGCCACCAAACTCGCCATGGGTTCGGATCTGTATCTCCAGATCGCTCGTGGTCAACTCAATCCGGCTGCCGTTTTTACGGATCAAAACGTTGGCCAGGATGGGCAAGGTGTGGCGACGCTCAACGATGCCGGCAACAGACTGCAAGGCGGCAAGGACTTGCTCTTGAGGTGCTTTGAGGACGATCATGGACTTGTTCTTTCTTGTCTTCTTAATTTCTTAAATGAAAAGATAGTAGTGGTAGTAGAGGTCTGCCCCTGCTGTGGATACCTCTATTTTCTCTTTTTTAATCAATCACTTGTCATCTGGTAAACGCTGGTGATCAAAGCCTGTTTGCCAGCCGGTCATTCTTGAACAAGTCTTGAAAACAGCCCGGGCTTGTGGACAACTCTGCACTTGTTCAAGATTTGTCCCCAGACTTGCCCTGAGCACCCGCAATGCTGCCATGTGCTTGTCTGAGTCATCCCTTGAGTGTTTGTTCAAGAACATGCAGTTGCTGATTGAGTTCAACCAATTGTTGCCTTTCTGCGCTCATCTTGCGAACAGCATGCAGCACGGTCGTGTGGTCACGACCGCCGAACAATTCACCGATTTCTGGCAGACTTTTTTGGGTCAGTTCCTTGGCAAGGTACATGGCAATTTGCCGCGGCCTGGCGATGCTCGCCGGCCTTTTCTTGGAATACATGTCGGCGACTTTGATTTTGTAGAAGTCGGCCACGGTTTTCTGGATGTTTTCAACTGAAATTTGCCGGTTCTGTATGGAAAGCAGGTCCCGCAAGGCCTCGCGGGCGAGTTGAATCGAGATGTCTTTCTGGTTGAACCGAGAGTAGGCAAGAATTTTGCGCAAGGCCCCTTCGAGCTCCCTGACGTTGGAGCGCACATTTTTTGCGACAAAAAAGGCAACTTCCTCCGGCATCAGGGTGCCTTCGATCTCTGCCTTGTTGATCAAGATGGCCACGCGCATTTCAAGCTCAGGGGGTTCTATGGCCACGGTCAACCCTGAATCAAAACGCGAGACCAGCCGCTCATGGATGTCTGTCAGGCCCTTGGGGTAGGTGTCGCTGGTCATGACGATGTGCGACTTTTTGGCCAGCAAGGCCTCGAAGGCATTGAAGAATTCCTCCTGAGTTCTGTCCTTGTTGGCGAAAAACTGCACATCATCGATCAGCAGAAGATCGAGAGAGTGGTAATGCTGCTTGAACTCGTCGAAAGTCTTGCGCTGATAGGCCTTAACCACATCCGAAACGAACTGTTCGGCGTGGATGTAGAGAACTTTGGCCTGCGGGTTGTCGGCCAGCAGCTTGTTGCCGATGGCATGCACCAGGTGGGTCTTCCCAAGACCCACACCGCCATAAATGAAAAGGGGGTTGTAGAGTTGGCCGATGCTGCTGGCCACATGCATGGCCGCCGCCCGGCCCATCCGATTGGCAGAACCCTCGATCAGGGTTTCGAAGGTCAAGGCAGAGTTGAGTCGACTCTTGAAGCCACCGGCTGGGGCTTCGTCGGCTGGAAGCAAACCCAAAGGTTCGGTCAGAGGACTGAGATCTTGATTGATCGGAGTAAGCTTTATAGGCTTTTCCTTGGGAGTGATCGCTAACTCCAAAAGTATGGCCCGGCCACTCAGCCGGTCGAGCACGGATTGTATTTGTTGCGCGTATTGGGCCCGTATCCAATCGAGTTTGAAGCGATTGGCGACCATCAATACAAGCTTGGAGGGATCGGAGTCGGCCTTTGCGGCCAGCGGCTTGATCCACGTATTGAACTGTTGCTCGGGTACGTCCTGAGCCAGCAGATCCAGGCAGTGGGACCAAAGAAGGTCCATGGGGGTGGGTTGCAGCGCCTCGCGCATGGTCAAAGATTCAGGGACGGTGGGTCGCACAGTCCCATCGGACCGCTTGTGGATATCGTTTGTATCAGTCACCGTTCATTGTAGACCGCAGGCCCACTTATCCACAATCTTGACAGCGCATCCTATTTCAGGCTGGAAAGCGCTCAGGAGAGCCAACCACCAAGGGGCAAACACAGACGGGCAAGGGCTTTTCTTGTCAGAAAACGGCGAATCGGCCATAATAGTCGGTTTCCCGTTTGCTCGGTAGGGTCAGCAGCGAAGGCCACCAGCAATGCTCTCAGCGATGCTCACAGCAATGCTCACAGCGATGCTCACAGGTGGCCCAAATTGCCCGAGTGGCCCACATGAAGCCTCAGAAAGAAGCCTCAAAAAAGGCGCCCACTGAAAGCGTCTGGGAATCTGAGAATTAGCCGATAAGGATCCATCATGAAACGCACCTATCAACCTTCCAAAGTCAAGCGCGCACGCACCCACGGCTTTCTGGCCCGCATGCGCACCCGCGGCGGCCGAGCAGTGATCAATGCTCGCCGTGCAAAGGGCCGCAAGCGCCTGGCCGTCTGACTGCGGTTTTTTAAGCAGGCAAGGTTTTGTACCGGCTGCAGTCGCGCGCACAGTTTGAGGCGGTGCTTGGCAGTCCGGTGGTCGCAAAGACACAGAACTTTGCCCTGCACCTGCGCAGTGAGCCAACGAACGCCTCGCCCCAGACTCCAGCGCACAGCCCAGACCAAGCAGCCCTGTTTGAACCGCGGGCTGCCTCCTTGGGCGCCATGGTTCCCAAACGGTGGGCGCGCAAAGCCGTGACACGCAATCTGGTCAAAAGGCAAATCTACGCTGTGGCTCAAGAACATTTGCCAGATCAGCCTCCGCACGCGTATGTGGTGAGGCTGCGCCAGCCGTTTGCTGCTCAAAAGTTCCGATCCGCCGAGTCAGGAGCACTCAAGCAAGAGGTGCGCTCGCAGCTGTTGACCTTGCTCAATCGGCCTTTAGGCAGCCAAGTACCATGATGGACGCAATTATCCGTATCCCTCAGCGTCTGCTGATGGGCCTGATCAAGGCTTACCGGCTCTTGCTCAGTCCAAGCCTGGGGTCGGCGTGCCGATTTGAGCCTTCCTGTTCGCTTTACGGATTGCAATCCCTCGAGCGTCATGGCGCAGCCGGTGGAACGTATCTGACCTTGCGCCGCCTGGTTCGTTGCCACCCGTGGTGCGATGGGGGCATGGACCCGGTGCCTCACCGGCTTTTTGGTCGCGAGGGTACCGATGCCCTTTCTTCTTCCACACAGAAGTCTTCATGAACGATATCCGCCGAACCATCCTGTGGGTTATTTTTGGCTTTTCCATTGTCTTGCTTTGGGATCAATGGCAGATACACAACGGCCAAAAGCCCACGTTTTTCCCGCCGGCGGCCCAGCCCGCACCCAAAGCCAGCGAGCCCGCCGCAGGCTCTGCACCCGTGCCCACAAGCTCGGCCGCGCCCGGGGCGGTCCCCGCAGCCACGGCGGCGGCGGTGCCAACCACGGCCCCCGCGGCGGGGGCCGCGGTGGTCGATCGTCAGCGCATCGATGTTCAGACCGACGTGCTGCAGCTGACGTTTGACACCGAAGGCGGTTCACTGGTTCGGTCGGTCTTTGGCAAATATGCCGATTTGCAGGCCAAGGAAAAGGGCTTTGTCTTGTTCGACCAAAGCAAGGACCGTGTCTATCTGGCACACAGCGGCTTGATTGGCACACCTGGAACCGCGCTGCCCAACCACAAGACCGTGATGTCGGTTGCGCCAGGGGAGCGACAGCTCAAGGATGGGAACAACACCCTGGAGCTGCGTTTTGAGTCTCCCGAGATCTCCGGCGTCAAGTTGATCAAGACCTTTACCCTCAAGCGCGGCTCTTACGACATCGGTGTGCGTCATGAGGTGGTCAATACCGGCACCCAAGCGGTGAACGCGCAGCTGTACTTGCAGCTTGTGCGCGATGGCAACAAGCCAGAGGGCGAATCTGCCTTTTATTCAACCTTCACAGGTCCAGCGGTCTACACCGAGGCCAAGAAGTACCAGAAAGTTGAATTCACCGACATCGAAAAGAACAAGGTGGAAGCCGAAAAGCAAGCGAACAACGGTTATGTGGCCATGGTGCAGCATTACTTTGCTTCAGCCTGGGTGCTGGCCCAGGGCGTACAGCGGGACATCTTTTTGCGCAAGGTTGACAACAACCTTTATGCGGTTGGCATGATCGCTTCGCCCGAGACCCTGGCCCCAGGGGGCAGCAAGGCCATGGACGCCAGGCTGTTTGTCGGCCCGCAAGAAGAAAAGGCGCTGGAGTCCATTGCGCCCGGTCTGGAATTGGTCAAGGACTACGGCTGGTTCACGATCCTGGCCAAGCCCCTGTACTGGCTGCTCTACGAGTTGCACCGGGTGATCAACAACTGGGGCTGGGCCATTGTTGCCCTGGTGCTGCTGATCAAAATCGCGTTTTACTGGCTTAACGCCAAGGCCTATCAGAGCATGGCCAAGATGAAGGCCATCAACCCACGCATCATGGAGATGAGAGAGCGGCTCAAGGACAAACCGCAAGAGATGCAAATGGCCATGATGAAGATCTACAAGGAAGAAAAGGTCAACCCCATGGGTGGCTGCTTCCCGATCATGGTTCAGATCCCGGTGTTCATTGCCTTGTATTGGGTTTTGCTCTCTAGCGTGGAGATGCGAAACGCGCCCTGGGTGGCCTGGATCCAAGATCTGTCTGCACCCGACCCGTTTTTCATCTTGCCCATCGTCATGACATTGACGACCTTGCTGCAGACCGCGCTCAATCCGGCCCCCCCCGACCCCTTGCAGGCCAAGCTGATGTGGTTCATGCCCTTGATTTTCAGCGTGATGTTTTTCTTCTTCCCGGCTGGACTGGTGCTTTACTGGATCACCAACAACATTTTGTCGATCGCCCAGCAGTGGGTGATCAACACGCGCATGGGTGTACCACCCCAGTTCAATCTGCCCAAGTTCAAGTGATGACAGGCCGCGCTCAGCGGCCTTTTTAGCCCCATGTTGTCACGCTCGCTGGACCCGATAGTGGCCATTGCAACGGCGCCAGGCCGCGGTGCCGTGGGCATTGTGCGGGTGTCTGGCCATGGCCTGGAGGGCTTGGCCCATGCGCTTTGCGGCCGCGCGCTGCAGCCCAGGCGAGCGAGTTACGGCCCCTTTCTGGATGCCCAGGGTCAGATCCTGGACCAGGGCCTGGCCGTGTTTTTCCCGGCACCCGCTTCCTACACCGGCGAAGATGTGCTTGAGCTGCAAGCCCATGGGGGGCCAGTGGTTCTCAAACTCTTGATGCAGCGCTGCCTGCAGGCCGCAGCGCAGACAGATCCGGCCACGGGATCGCCCCGTCTGGCCCGCCTGAGGGCCGCCGAGCCGGGGGAGTTCACGCACAGGGCTTTTCTCAACGACAAGATGGATCTGGCCCAGGCCGAAGCGATTGCCGACTTGATCGACGCCAGCACAGAGACGGCTGCGCGCTCCGCGGCAAGATCCTTGACAGGGGCTTTCTCGCAAGAGATCAACGCACTGCTTGAGCAACTGGTGCGCCTGCGCATGCTGGTCGAAGCCACGCTGGACTTTCCCGAAGAGGACATCGACTTCATTGAACAATCGGACGCAAGCGGTCAACTGCAAGCGCTGCAGCAGCAACTTGCGCTGATTGCCAGACGTGCCCAGCAGGGGGCCATCTTGCGCGAGGGGATCACGGCCGTCATTGCTGGACAACCCAATGCGGGCAAGAGTTCCTTGCTCAATGCACTGGCCGGCGCCGAATTGGCCATCGTCACGCCCATCGCCGGCACCACCCGCGACAAGGTGGCGCAACTCATACAGATCGACGGTGTTGCGCTGCACGTAGTAGACACCGCCGGTTTGCGCGACGCGGATCAACCGCAGGTCGATGCGGTGGAAAAAATGGGCATACACAAGACCTGGGAGGCGCTGGCTCAAGCCGATTTGGTGATGTTTGTGCACGACCTGCCCAGAGCCAGCGGACAGGGGCCGCAAAGCGATGCCTACCGTGACGCAGACGAGCAGATCGCCAGCGCTTTGCGCGAACAAGTGGGCGCCAGCGTGCCGATCATGCAGATTTTCAACAAGGTGGACGAAGCCAGCGAGCCCGCTTTGGCCGCTGTTAAGGGGGTGGATGAAAACGCCCTGCTGATCTCAGCCAAAACCGGCCAAGGCCTGCCCGAGCTGCGCAAGGCCTTGCTGGAGCGGGTCGGCTGGCAGGCCGGCACCGAGGGTCTGTTCATGGCTCGAGAGCGCCACCTCGAGGCTTTGCGAGAGGTGGCCGGGCCGCTCGATCGGGCGCAGCAGCAGTTGCAATCGAGGCCGGCGGCCCTGGACTTATTGGCCGAAGACTTGCGTCTGGCCCAGCAGGCTTTGGCGCAAATCACTGGCGCGTTCACCCCAGATGATCTGCTCGGAGAAATCTTTTCCAAGTTTTGTATTGGCAAATGAGCAGGCTGTGTTGTGAACTGGCCGCACATGCGTAAGATCGCGGTGTGTGACAGTGGTCCCCCGATCCTTTTGAAGAAAGCCCGATCATGAACATACGCAATGTCTTTCGCGTGCTGGCATTTTTTGTTGTGATGGCCGGCTCTGCGGTCTGTGCTCAAAACTTCCCGGCCAAGCCGATCAAGATCATCGTGCCGGTGGCCGCTGGCGGCGGAACGGACCTGCTGGCCCGCTCGCTCGGGCAAAAGGTCGGCGATCTGCTGGGACAACCGGTGGTCGTTGAAAACATCCTGGGTGCCGGCGGCAATATTGGTGTGCAGGCGGTGGCCAAGGCCGCGCCCGATGGCTACACGCTCCTGCTCTCGCCGGCCACCATCGCCACCAACGTGGCGGTGTTTCGTAAGCTGCCCTACGACCTTCTCAAGGACTTGCAGACGGTCACGCTGGTGGGCCAGACCAGTGTCGTTCTGGTGGTCCATCCTTCGTTCAGCGCCAAGACCGTGGCCGAGTTCGTTGAGGCGGCCAGGCAAAAGCCTGGTGCACTCAATTACGGCTCGGCCGGAATCGGCAGTCCCCAGCATTTGCAAAGCGAGTTGTTTTCGCAGCGGACTGGCATCAGCGGCAATCACATACCCTACAAGGGTCAGTCGCAGGCCATGAGTGATCTGGTTGGTGGTCAGCTCAACTACATGTTCAGCCCTTTGCAAAACGCGTTGCCCTTCATCAAAGAAGGTCGTATCCGCGCCTTGGGGGTGGCCTCACCGCAAAGAAATCCAGCCTTGCCGCAGATGCCCAGCTTTGCCGAGCTGGGCTACAAGGACGTGGATTTCTCCAATTGGTTTGCGCTTTATGCCCCAGCTGGAACGCCGGCGGCCATCGTCAAGAAATTGAGCGACGCCTTTGTGCAGGTGGGTCGCTCGGCTGAGATGGCTGAGCGGCTGGCCAAACTGGGTTTCGAGCCGTTTTTGACCACGCCAGAAGAGGGCAACGAGTTCATGCGTTCGGAACTGGCGCGCTGGAGCCGCGTGGCCAGCCAGGCCAACATCAAAGCGGAGTGAGCCGTGAACAAGAGCCTGGAAGAGTTGTTGCAAGACCTGGCCATTGCCAATCGGATTTTGGTCAACGAGGGGGTGCTCGATGGCTTTGGCCACATCAGCGTGCGTCACCCTGAGCAAGCCGATCGCTTCTTTATTGCACGCAGCATGGCACCAAGCCTGGTCACGGTCGATGACCTGCTGCAGGTCGACCTCGAGGGCGTGGTCCATGACGAGCGGGGTCGGCGCACCTATGTCGAGCGTTTCATACACAGCGCCATCTATGCGGCCAGGCCCGATGTTCAATCCGTGGTTCACAGCCATTCCCCCTCGATCATTCCTTTTGGTGTCACAGGTGCTCGGCTGAGACCGATCTGCCACATGAGCGGTTTTCTGGGCGCGGTCACGCCGGTCTATGAGATCCGACACAGCGCGGGCGAGAGCTCCGACCTGTTGATCAACAGCCAGGCTTTGGGCCGCTCCCTGGCCCAGGTGCTGGGCTCGGCCAGCGTGGCCCTGATGCGTGGACACGGAAGTGTGACCGTGGGCCACTCGATCGAGCACGCTGTTTTCAGGGCCATTTACACCGAGAAAAGCGCCAACCTTCAAATGCAGGCCATGCGATTGGGCGAAGTCACTTTCCTGACTGAAGGCGAAGCGCAGGCAACCTCTGCCATGAACGATGCCCATCTGCAAAGGCCGTGGGACTCATGGAAGCGCCATGCGCTCAAGAACTGGGATTGAGCCCGGGTCTGTCCCTGCCACGATGCGCGAGCAAGGCGTGAGCCCAAGCTGGGATCGTGGGCTGATTTAACTGCGCCGCGGCCGCTCCCGCAGCAGTTTTTCCTCGGCCAAGGCCAGCGCCTGTGGTTTGCCCGAGAGCACCAAGGTGTCGCCGGCTTCGAGCACCAGGGCGTCATCGGCGGGCACGATCTGACCGTCAGCGCGGCGCAAGTGGACCACGCGAACGCCCACCGCATGCAGGGCCTGCTCGCCCAGGCTGTGGCCGACCGCCTGGATGGCGCTGGGCAAGGTCAGTGTGGCCAGGCGTTCTTGCTCGATCTCGTGCACCGTGTCGTCGTCGGCGCCATGAAAATAGCCTCGCAGCAGGCCATAGCGCGCATCGCGCTGCTCCTGCGCGCTGCGTATGACCCGCCGCATGGGCACGCCCACCAAGGCCAGGGCATGGCTGGCGAGCATCAGGCTGCCTTCGATGGCCTCAGGCACCACCTCCGTGGCGCCGGCGGCCTGCAGCCGCTCCAAATCGTGGTCATCGACGGTGCGCACCACGATGGGCACGGCCGGTGCGTGCTCTCGAACGCTGCCCAGCACCTTGAGTGCGCCAGGCGTGTCCAGGTAAGTCACCACCACGGCGCTGGCACGCGCCAGGCCTGCGGCCATGAGCGATTGCACCCGCGCAGCGTCACCAAAGACCACCGAGTTGCCGGCGGCAGCGGCCTGGCGCACCCGGTCTGGGTCGAGGTCCAGCGCAATGTAAGGAATGCCCTCCTGATCGAGCATGCGGGCCAGGTTTTGCCCGCAGCGCCCATAGCCGCAGATGATCACGTGCTGCTTGGTGTTGATGGCCTTGCGGGCGATGGAGGTCATTTGCAGCGATTGCTGCATCCATTCATTGGACACCCACTTCATGACGATGGCGTTGGCATTGAGCACGATCAGGGGCGTCGCCAGCATAGACAACACCATGGCAGCGAGCACCGGGTTGAGCAGATTGGGCGGCACCAGTTGGCCCTCCTGAGCCAGGCTCAAAAGCACAAAGCCGAATTCACCGGCCTGGGCCAGGTACAGACCTGTGCGCAAAGCCACGCCTTGCGTAGCGCCCAGGCCCCGCGCCAGTGCGGTGATCAACACCAGCTTGAGCAGCACCGGCACTGTCAACAGCAACAGGACCACCGGCCAATGGTCGATCACCTCATGCCAGTCGAGCATCATGCCGATGCTGATGAAAAACAGCCCCAGCAGGACATCGTGAAAAGGGCGAATGTCCGTCTCCACCTGATGCTTGTATTCGGTCTCGGAGATCAACATGCCTGCAATGAAGGCGCCCAGCGCCAGACTCAGGCCGGCCAGCTCGGTCAGCCAGGCCAGGGCCAGCGTGACCAGCAGCAGGTTGAGCACGAACAGCTCTTCGCTCTTGCGCCGCGCCACCAGGGTCAGCCACCAGCGCATCACCCGCTGCCCGCCGGTCAGCAAAAGGCCCACCAAAACCACGGCCTTGAGCAGCGCCAGAGCCAAAGCACCGAACAGCTGTTCTGCCGGCGAGCCCAGAGCGGGGATGAGTACCAGCAGCGGTACCACGGCCAGATCTTGAAAGAGCAAGATGCCCATCACCCGCCGACCATGCTCGCTGTCGAGTTCAAGCCGATCAGACAGCAGCTTGACGATCAGTGCGGTGCTGCTCATGGCCGCGGCGCCCGAAAGGGCCAGTGCACCTTGCCAGGACAGGTTCCACCATTGCGGAGCCATCGAGCCCAGCAGCAGCGCACCGGCGAACACCAGCGCCATGGTCAGCACCACCTGCAGCAGACCCAGCCCGAAGACGTGGCTGCGCATGGCGCGCAGCTTGCCCAGATTAAATTCCAGGCCGATCACAAACATCAGGAAGACCACCCCGAACTCACCGAGGTGACGCACGCTTTCGGCGTTTTGCGCCAGCGCCAGCGCATTGGGTCCAATCAGCACGCCGACGGCCAGATAGCCGAGCATGGGAGGCAGTTTGAGCGAGCGGCAAATCACCACACCCAGCACCGCGGCCAGGAGATAAAACAAGGTGAGTTCCAGCCCTGACATCGATCGATGGTAGCCCAAGGTGCCCGGCATGTGCTTCGTTGGGTTTTTGCTTCAAGTCGGGAGATCGCTCACTAAAATGCTGCGATGAGTCCAACCGTCACGCTCGATGCAGTCCAGTGCCTGGCGCTGGCCCGTCAGACCTTCGGGATCGAGGCGCAGGCCGTGCAGGACTTGGCTCAGCGGGTGGGTCAGGAGTTCGTGCAGGCCGTCGAGACCATGCTGTCCTGTCGTGGTCGGGTCGTCGTCATGGGCATGGGCAAGAGCGGACACATCGGGCGCAAGATCGCCGCCACGCTGGCATCGACGGGCACGCCGGCGATGTTTGTGCACCCGGCCGAGGCCAGCCATGGTGACTTGGGCATGATCACTGCAGCCGACGTGGTGCTCGCGATTTCCAACAGCGGAGAGAGCGAAGAGATCACCAGCTTGTTGCCCACGTTGCGTCGCCAGCAGGTCAGGGTGATTGCTTTGACCGGCGGGCTCGATTCCGCGCTGGCCAGTCATGCAGATGTGGTGCTCGACAGCAGCGTGGCGCAGGAGGCTTGTCCGCTCAACCTGGCGCCAACAGCCAGCACGACCGCCCAACTGGCCATGGGCGATGCCTTGGCCGTGGCTTTGCTCGATGCGCGCGGTTTTCGGGCCGAGGATTTTGCGCGCTCTCACCCCGGGGGCGCTCTTGGGCGCAAGTTGCTCACCCATGTCAGCGACGTCATGCGTGTTGGTGACGCGGTTCCCCAGGTGGCGCTGCAAGCGAGCTTTTCTGATTTGATGCGTGAAATGAGCGCCAAAGGACTCGGTGCGTCGGCCGTGGTGGACGCGCAAGGGCGTGTACAAGGCATCTTCACAGACGGGGATCTGCGCCGTTTGGTGGAAAAAGGGATGGACCTTCGCGGCCTGCGCGCCGCCGATGTCATGCATGCCGGGCCCAGAACGGTGCGCGCCGAAGCGCTTGCGGCCGAGGCGGCCGCTGTCATGGAGCAGTACCGCATCACCAGTGTGCTCGTGGTCGATGCGGATGCGCGCCTTTTGGGCGCGCTCAACAGCAACGACCTGATGCGTGCCAAGGTGATTTGATGAGTGCCCCCGCCGATCACCGTCCTGCTGTGCATTTTGAGCCGCAGCTGTTGTTGTTGGCGCAGGACGTGCGTGTGGCCTTTTTTGATGTCGATGGGGTTCTGACCGACGGCGGTTTGTATTTCAGCGAGTATGGCCTGGCTGCAGATGTGCCCCATTTGCCGCATGGCGCCCGCGAGTCGATCAAGCGGTTTGACACTCTCGATGGCCACGGCTTGAAGCTGCTGCAGCGCGCGGGCATCACGCCCGTGGTGATCAGCGGCAGGGACAGCGTCCCCTTGCGGGCCCGCCTGCAAGCCCTGGGCATCGAACATGCACATTTGGGCCGAGAGGACAAACTGCCTGCGGCGCAGCAGACCTTGCAGGCGCTCGGCTTGGATTGGTCACACGCGGCGGCCATGGGGGATGATTGGCCGGACCTGCCGGTGATGCGTCGGGCGGCCATCAGCTGTGCGCCGGCCAACGCCCACGCCGAGGTCAAGGCCATCGCGCACCATGTCACGCAGGCCGCCGGAGGATTCGGTGCTGCGCGACAATGGTGCGATTTGCTGCTGACGGCCAGCGGCCGTTATGCCCAGTTGTTGCAGGAGTACCTGCGTTGAACGATCGCCTTTTCTTTGATGCGCGCACCCTGGCCCTGGGTTTGCTGCGCAGCGGCCTTCGGCGTCTACGCCGGGGCTGGGAGACCTTGACGATTTATTTGCCCGTTTTGTTGATGGGCCTCATGGCGTTGCTCACCTATTGGATGGTGCAACGTACGCCCAGCTTGCTGGAAAAGCCGCAGCAGCGCAAGCCGCAGGCCCATGAGGTGGACTTTTACATGCGGGGCGCACTGATCAAGACGTTTGACTATGAGGGCCACCTGCAAAATGAACTCTCGGGCCTCGAAATACGACATTACGGCGACAACCGAACACTGGAGGTCGACCAACCCCGGCTGTTTGCACTTGCGCGCGATGGGCGCGCCATACGGGCCAGCGCGCAGCGCGCCTTGACGCAAGACGATGGCTCCCTGGTCGAGCTCATGGGCCAGGCCCAGGTCAGCAGCCTTGCTCACAGGCGCGCCGATGGCAAAGAGTTGCCTGCTCAGCAGTTGCGAGGCGACCATTTGCTGGTTGACACCCGTCAGCAGTTGGTGCGCTCTCTGGCGCCGGTTGTACTGACCAGCGGAGAAAACCGGTTTTCTGGCGATCTGCTCAGCTACGACCATAAAAGCCGGGTCACTGAGTTGACCGGACGGGTCAAGGTCACCATCGTCCCGCGTTAACCCAGATCCGGCAGCCGCCCTATACGGGCAAGGCTTGAGGCCATCGGCTGAGGGACCATGAAAAAAGCCCAGCGCGTAGGCCGGGCTTTTGAATTTGGCGCTGGATCGATGCGCCAGCAGGAGGGTTCAGTAGCCGCCGCGGCCACCGCCGCCACCACCACCACCACCCCCCCCCGCCGCCGCCGTAGCCGCCGCCGCCAGAGCGACCACCGCCGCCACCGTAGCCGCCGCCACCACCACCACCGCCGAAGCTGCGGGGCGGACGGGCTTCCATGGGCCGTGCCTCATTGACCACCACACTGCGCCCGCCCAGAGACTGGCCGTTCATGCCATTGATGGCAGCCTGCGCTTCGGCATCGCTGCCCATTTCCACAAAACCGAAACCCTTGGAGCGGCCCGTGTCGCGCTCCATCATGACTTTGGCGCTGGCGACGCTGCCAAATTGCGAAAAGCTCTGTTGCAGATCTTCGTCGCGAACCGAATACGGCAGATTGCCGACGTACAGTTTGTTGCCCATTGCGGGACTCCTCAAACACACGGAAAAAAAGCGATGGAGTCCCGAAAGCACTGCGCGCGAAACTGACCGATCACCCAACTTGCATGCCCAAAAAATTGGGTCATGTCTATCCCATTATGCGCGACTTAAGGGGAAATGGGTATATAAATGTAACTGGTGCTTACCCCTGTACGGGTTTTGTGGCGCGAAAACGCCGCGCGCTGACTCAATTCAATGGCCCATAAGGGTTGTCAGCAGGCCTGGCTCCGAGTCCAGCCGTTGACCCCCATGCGCAAAGCGCCTTGTAACCTGGCTTTCACCAATTGACCTCACGCTCCGGCGTTGCACCAATCCGGTGCGCGGTTTGGTCGGCGCCCTCGAACTCTTCTTCTTGGGACAGTCGCAGGCCGATCGCAGCGCGTATCGCGCTGTAAGTCACCCAGCCGCCGATCAAGGCCCAGGCAACGCCAAGCAGCGTTCCCATCAATTGCGCGCTCAGATTGACCCCGCCCAGGCCCCCTAGAGCTTTGCTGCCAAAAATGCCAGCAGCCACCCCGCCCCATGTGCCGCACAGCCCATGAAGCGGCCAGACCCCGAGCACGTCATCGATCTTCCAGCGGTTTTGTGTCAGGGTGAACATCACCACAAAAATGGCCCCGGCTATGCCGCCGACCACCAAAGCGCCCAGCGGGTGCATCAGGTCCGATCCGGCGCAAACGGCCACCAGGCCGGCCAGCGGCCCATTGTGGACAAAGCCCGGGTCGTTTTTGCCCATGATCAGGGCCACCAGCGTGCCGCCAACCATGGCCATCAGGGAATTGACGGCCACCAGCCCTGAAATCTTGTCGATCGTCTGAGCGCTCATCACGTTGAAGCCAAACCAGCCCACGGTCAAGATCCAGGCACCGAGCGCCAGAAAGGGGATGTTTGAAGGCGGGTGGGCCGAGACTGCGCCGTCCTTGCGGTACCGGTTGCTGCGAGCGCCCAGAACAAGCACGGCCGGCAGCGCGATCCAACCGCCCACGGCATGGACGACCACCGAACCGGCAAAGTCATGGAATTCGTCGCCCGTGCTCGCCTTGATCCAGGCCTGTACGCCCCAGGCCTGGTTCCAGGCGATGCCCTCGAAAAAGGGGTAAATCAGGCCAACGACGACGGCGGTGGCCAGCAACTGCGGGTAAAAGCGGGCCCGCTCGGCAATGCCGCCTGAGATGATGGCCGGAATTGCCGCCGCAAAAGTCAGCAAGAAGAAAAACTTGACCAGTTCATAGCCATTTTTGGCCGCCAAGGACTCGGCGCCCACAAAGAAATGGGTGCCATAAGCGACGCTGTAGCCCACCGCAAAATAGACCACGGTCGACACCGAAAAGTCGACCAGGATTTTGACCAGCGCATTGACCTGATTTTTCTTGCGAACCGTTCCCAGCTCCAAAAAGGCAAATCCAGCATGCATGGCCAAAACCATGATGCCGCCGAGCAGGATGAACAACGCATCCGATCCCTGTTTTAGTGCGTCCATGACAATTTTTTCGTTGAATAAAGAGGGTGGCGCCACGACTTGGTGCAAAAAACCCGGGCAAATCGGCTTTGCACCAAAAGCAAGCAAGAATCGAGCCGCTGCGGCCGTTTTTTCCTGCCCGTGGCCCCGTTTGGGTGCGCTGCCCGCTTCGAAGTGGGCCGGCCCAGTTGGCGTGCCAGCGGTGCCTGTTGCCAGCGCTCAAGCCCGTCGGCCGCACGCCCTGGTCGGCGGCTGCTTTTTTCGGGCTCCGCATGCCCGTTATAATCAAGGCTCCAGCGCCGATTTGCTCAGCTTGCGGGCGCTCAAAAAATTCAGCTAAAGACGGTGCGCGTGCAGCCCGGATCGCTTTAGCGATGCCGGGTTTTGTATTTCAGGGGATGTTTTGATTCTCGTCGCCACGCCGCAGTCCATGCATTTCGAGGCACCGCTGCTCTTGTCCAGCGGGGCCAGCATCCGGGCCTATGACCTGAGCTACGAGACGTATGGTCAACTCAATGCCGAGCGCTCGAACGCCGTGCTCGTGTGCCACGCGCTCAATGCTTCGCACCATGTCGCTGGGGTTTATCAAGACGCGCAGGGGCAGACCATTGCGCGCTCCGAGGGTTGGTGGGACACCCTGATCGGCCCGGGCAAGCCGCTGGACACCAACCGTTTTTTTGTGATCGGTGTCAACAACCTCGGATCTTGCTTTGGCTCCACCGGTCCCATGCACCGCAGCCCGGAGACGGGCGAGATTTATGGCGCTGACTTTCCGGTGGTCACGGTCGAGGACTGGGTCCAGGCCCAGGCCCGATTGCTCGACCGCCTGGGCATTGATCAATTGGCCGCTGTCATGGGCGGAAGTCTGGGCGGCATGCAGGCCTTGAGTTGGACACTGCAGTATCCAGAGCGAGTGCGCCACGCGGTGGTGGTCGCCAGCGCCCCCAATTTGACGGCCGAAAACATTGCGTTCAACGAGGTCGCCCGGCGCGCCATCGTGACCGACCCCGATTTCCACGGTGGGCATTTCTACCGCCATGGTGTCTTGCCCAAGCGCGGCCTGCGGATCGCCCGCATGATCGGTCACATCACTTACCTCAGCGACGATGTGATGAACGAAAAATTTGGCCGCCAGTTGCGCGATGCCGCCTTGGCGGTGCGCGATTACAAATATTCAACCCAGGACATCGAGTTTCAGATCGAAAGTTATTTGCGCCACCAGGGCGACAAGTTCGCGGAATACTTTGACGCCAACACCTACTTGCTGATCACGCGCGCCCTGGATTACTTCGACCCGGCGCGTGCCCATGGGGGCGATTTGGCCCGCGCGTTTGCGATGGCACGGGCGCGCTTTCTTTTGGTCAGCTTTACGACCGATTGGCGCTTTTCCCCGGCTCGCAGCCGTGAATTGGTCAAGGCACTTCTGGACAATCAGCGTGATGTCAGCTATGCCGAGATCAACGCACCGCATGGTCATGATGCGTTTTTGCTCGACGACCCGCGCTACCTGGGCGTGGTGCGCTCATATTTTGAGCGGGTGACTTTATGAGCCAGACCCTGCTCAGCGCATCGGCCGATTTGCAAACCCTGGCCCAACTCGTGCCCGAAGGCTCGCGCGTGCTGGACCTGGGCTGTGGCACTGGCCAGCTGCTCGCTCACCTGATGCGTGAGCGAGCCTGCTCTGGCTATGGGGTGGAGTTCGACGACGCCAACGTGCAAGCCTGCGTGGCGCGTGGTGTCAACGTCATACAGCTCAACCTGGAAGAGGGGCTGGCGCTGTTTGCCGACAGCTCATTCGATGTGGTGCTGCAGATAGACACGCTGCAAAACCTGCGCAATACCGAGGTGATGCTGCGAGAGACTGCGCGCGTGGGGCGCACGGCCATCGTGGCCTTCCCCAATTTTGCTCACTGGCCCAACCGCCTGGCTGTGCTGCGTGGGCGCATGCCGGTGACCAAGGTGTTGCCCTACCAGTGGTACGACACGCCCAATATTCGGGTGGGCACCTTGCGTGATTTTCGTGCGCTGGCGATCAAAAACAGGCTGCGTATCCTCGATGAGTTTGGCCTGCAAGAGGGCCGCCAGGTGCGCTTTTGGCCCAATGCGCTGGCCAGTCGGGCGGTGTTCAAGCTGCAGCGGCAATGAGCCCGCAGCCCGCAAGCTCTCCGTCTGAGCCCGGCCCCGCGCTGGTTCCCCGGCGTGAGGCTTATCTGTTTTGGTTGCGCCTGGGCTTGATCAGCTTTGGCGGTCCGGCTGGGCAAATTGCCATCATGCAGCGGGAGTTGGTCGAGCGCAGGCGCTGGATTTCTCAGCAGCGCTTCATGCACGCGCTCAATTACTGCATGTTGCTGCCCGGACCCGAAGCGCAGCAACTGGCCACCTACCTGGGGTGGCTGATGCACCGCACCGCAGGCGGCCTGGTGGCCGGGGTGCTGTTCATCCTGCCGTCTTTGCTGCTTCTGGTGGGCTTGAGTTATCTGTATATGGCCCATGGCCAGCAACCGTTGGCTGCAGCGGTGCTCTACGGGCTCAAGCCTGCGGTGGCGGCCATAGTTTTGCACGCGGTTTACCGACTGGGCGCCCGTTGCCTGGAGCACCCGGCCCGCCGGCCATTGCCCTGGTTGCTGGCTGTAGGCGCTTTTGTGGCCCTGACGGTGTTGAATCTGCCATTTCCGTGGCTGATTTTGGCGGCCTTGCTGCTCGGCTGGGGCGCGGTGCGCCTGGCGCCACGGGTGTTGGGCGAGTTGCCCGCGCAGGGCGTCGCCGAGCGCGCCGGCCAAGCCGCGACGGCCTTGATCGATGACCACACACCCAGCCCCGATCACGCCCGGCCCCGGACGGTGCGCTTGCTGAGCGTGCTGGCGGCCGGGCTGGCCCTGTGGATGCTGCCCATGCTGGCCCTGCTGGCCGTGTGGGGGTGGCAGGGTACGCTGACGCAGATGGCGACATTTTTTACCCGAGCGGCCCTGCTCACCTTTGGTGGCGCCTATGCGGTGCTGCCCTATGTTCAGCAGGCCGCCGTGGAGCACTATCAGTGGTTGACCACGGCGCAGATGATGGATGGTCTGGCCTTGGGTGAATCCACGCCGGGCCCGTTGATCATGGTGGTGGCCTTTGTGGCTTTTGTTGGCGGTTGGGGCCAGCAGGTGCTCGGCCCCGATGGGTTGTTTGCGGGGGCCGCCCTGGCCGCGGTGGTGGCCACTTGGTTTACTTTTCTGCCGTCTTTTATTTTCATTTTGGCCGGCGGTCCATGGGTGGAGGCCACCCGGGGATGGGCGGCCTTGAGCACGGCCTTGCGCGCCGTCACTTGCACCGTGATCGGCGTGATGGCCAGTTTGGGCTGGACATTTTTTCAGGCTGTGGTCTTTCCAGCGCCGCAAGGCCGTTTTGATGCCATCGCCCTGGCCTTGCTGGCCCTGGCTTTGTGGCTGCTGTTGCGCCGAAACTGGGGCGTTGTGCGCACGCTGCTGCTCAGCGCGGCTTTGGGCGTGCTGGTGCTGAACAATGGGGCGATTTGAAAGATTCAGAGCGGCGTGTGCTTGTACCGCGCAGCCAAGGTTGGCGGTGGATTGCCGGCTGTTTTGTCGTACCCTTGGCTTATTGTTGTTTAGTCACTCAGGAGTTGTTTCATGAACGCCCCTTTGCCGCTGGCCTGTTTCGATGATGCGCGGGCCCTTGAACAGATCGGTGCCCAGTGGGACCGCGATATCGTGGCTCAGTTGGCCCAGTACATTGGCGTTCCGGCCAAGTCGCCGATGTTCGACCCGCAGTGGGCCGAGCATGGCCACATTGAGGCCGTGGTGCGGCAAGCGGCCGACTGGGTGCTGGCGCAAAAAGTGCCCGGTTTGACCCTTGAAGTGGTGCGACTGCCCGGTCGCACGCCGGTGATTTTTTTCGAGGTCGCCGCCACCCGAGCTGTGCCCGCGGGCTCCAACGTGGCGCAGCCTACGGTGTTGATGTACGGTCACCTGGACAAGCAGCCCGAGTTTGCGGGCTGGCGCAGCGATTTGGGGCCCTGGACGGCCAAGTACGAAGACGGCAAGCTTTACGGCCGGGGTGGCGCAGACGATGGCTATGCCATCTATGCCAGTATTGCCGCGATTGCGGCGCTCAAAAGCCAGGGGCTGGCGCATCCGCGCATCGTCGGGCTGATCGAGACCTGCGAGGAAAGCGGCTCTTTTGACCTGCTGCCTTATGTCGATGCGCTCAAGCCCCGCTTGGGCCAGGTGGCTTTGGTGATCTGCCTGGACTCTGGTGCCGGCAACTACGACCAGCTGTGGCTGACCACCAGTTTGCGTGGCAATGTGACCGGCACGCTCAAGGTTGAGGTGCTTACGGAAGGTGTGCACTCGGGCGACGCCAGCGGGGTGGTGCCCTCGAGCTTTCGCATCATGCGCCAGTTGCTCGATCGGCTTGAAGACAGCGCCACCGGCCGGCTGTTGCCCGCGCAGTTTCATTGTGAGGTGCCGCCCGAGCGATTGCAACAGGCGCAGGTCACGGCGCAGATATTGGGCGATGAGCTGTTCAAGCGCTTTCCCTGGGCGCACCACGATTGTGCCGGCTCGACCTTGGTTACTTTGCCAGTGACGGGCGATCCGCTACAGGCTTTGCTCAACCGCACCTGGCGCCCGACTGCTTGAAGACAATGCGCCGTATCAGGCCAAGGTCACTTTCGACGGTGGCGGCGGAGCCACGGGCTGGAATGCACCCTCGACCGCTCCATGGTTTGAGCAGGCATTGCAAAGTGCTTCCCAGGCCTTTTTTGGCGCTGGCTGCGCCACCATCGGCCAAGGCGGCACGATTCCGCTCATGAACATGCTCAGCGCGGGATTTCCTGCGGCGCAAATGATGGTCTGCGGTGTGCTCGGCCCCAGGAGCAATGCGCACGGCCCCAACGAGTTTCTGCATGTGCCCTACGCCAAAAAGCTCACCGCAGCGGTGGCCCATGTGATTGCGCAGATGCCCGCCTGAGCCCTGTGCGACCGGCCGTGCGCGCGGCCTTTAGGCGCTCGCAGGTTTTGGGGGCTGCTTGAGCGTCAGCCACAGCAAGCCGGCGCCGGTCAGGCCCAGGGGCACCAATGAACCCATATTCAGCCATGCCCAGCCTTGCGAGGTGACCAGCACCCCGGAAGCAAAGGAGGACATGGCCATCACGGCAAACACGCAAAAGTTCAGTGCCCCCTGCGCCTTGTCCCGCTCTTCGGGCCGATAGGTCGACAGCGACAGGGCGGTGCTGGCGGTAAACAGGAAGTTCCAGCCCACGCCCAGCAGGAACAGCGCAATCTCGAAGTGTTGCAACTCCACGCCCAAAAGTGCCACCACAACGCAGCCCACATTGAGCAGCAGGCCCAGCCACAAGACATTCATGGTGCCCAGGCGCTTGATCAGGTGCCCCGTAAAAAAGCCGGGGGCAAACATGCCGATCACGTGCCACTGCAGCACCAGTGCGGCATCTGAAAATGGAAGACCGCAGGTTTGCATGGCGATGTGGGTGGCGGCCATCAGCAGGTTCATCACCCCGTAGCCAAGCGCCCCGGCGCCGGCAGCCACGATGAAAGTCGGTTGTCGCGCGATCTCGGACAGCGATCGACCCCCCCCGGCTTTCGATTTCTCCGGGGGCGGCGGGAATTGAATGAAGGCCAGCAGTGCCATGCCCGCCACGGCCACGATGGCCAGCGCAAAGTAGGCACCCGCGAAAGGCACAGTGGTCATGGACTTGGTGGCCGATGCCAGGTTCGGTCCGGCGATGGCCCCGATCAAGCCGCCTGCGGTTACCAGAGAGACCGCTTTTTCCCGCATGGACGGTTCGGCCAACTCGGCCGCGGCAAACCGGTAGAGCTGAGCGTTGGCGTTGTAATACCCGGCAATGACCGTGGCCGTCACCAGGAGCCAGAAGCTGCTGGTGTAAGCCGCCCAGGCACACAAGAGGGCCGACAGACTGCCCACCAGCAGGCCGATTTGAAACGACGTTTTTCGGCCATAGTGCTTTTGGGTGCGCGCCACCAGGCCGGTGGACAACGCACCGCCGACCACGTAGCCCATGACCGGCAGCGTGGCCATCCAGCCCAGGGGCGCCAGACTCAGTCCGACCAGGCCGTTGATCGCAATGAAGGTGACGTTGTTCGTGAAGAACAGCCCTTGACAGGCCACCAGAAGCCAGAGGTTTGCATTCATGAGTCCCTGTTTATACAGGTTGCGGCCGCCTACGGGGTGTTCCCGTGGGGACTTGGTTCAGGTTGGCCGCTGCATCACGCTCAGCGTCAGGGCTGCCAAAGCGGCGGTTTCGGCCCGCAGCACCCGCGGGCCCAGGCTCACGGGTGTGAAGCCCGCAGCACGGGCCGCTGCCTCCTCCTTTTCTGCCAGCCCGCCTTCCGGACCGCTGAGAAACAGCAGCTCTTCGTCAGGCCCGCCTGACCCCAGCCAAGAAGTCAGAGGCCGCGCATCGGCAGCCAGCGAAAGCACGCCTTTCAAGCCGCGCGAGGGCGGGCGCTCGAGCCAGGCCATCAATTCGCTCACCGGCTCTATCCGCGGCACCCGATTGCCGCCGCACTGCTCGCAAGCGGCGATGGCCACCGCCTGCCAGTGCAGCTGCTTTTTGCTCGCGCGCTCGCCGCTCAGGCGCAGCACACTGTGGTGGGTGTGCAGCGGCCAGATGCTGGTAGCCCCGAGCTCGGCCGCCTTTTCGATCAGCCAGTCCATGCGTTCGTTGGCCGGCATGCCCAGGGCCAAGTGCACGCGTCGCACCGGTTCGCGCTCGAGGTCCTCGAAGGACAGGATCTGGACCCGCACTTGACTGCGGCCCATCTGTTCAATGCGGGCCTGCCACTGCCCGCCCAGGCCGTTAAACAGGGTGATCTGATCGCCCGGTTGAAGCCGCAAGACCTGCACATGCCGGGCTGCGGCAGCGGGCAAGTCCAGCTGTTGGCCCGATAGCGGTTGATCAACGAAAAACCGCGGCATGCTTAAAACGTGTATCCCGTCTGCACCGCGCCGCCTTCGATTTCCTCGAGCAGGCGCAGCAGCGGTGCCAGTTGCCGATAGCGCGCCGTGGTGCTGCGCACATAAGCGATGAAGCGGGGCGTGTCGGCCAAATACTGCGGCTTGCCATCGCGCAGCGTCAGCCGGGCAAAGATGCCCAGCACTTTGAGGTGGCGCTGCAAGCCCATCCACTCC
Source organism: Comamonadaceae bacterium (assembly GCA_021299555.1). Lineage (GTDB taxonomy): Bacteria > Pseudomonadota > Gammaproteobacteria > Burkholderiales > Burkholderiaceae_C > Polaromonas. The sequence goes on along the minus strand of JAJTGH010000001.1, from coordinate 14,262 downwards.
ACAGCCTCGTAAAACTCGCCAAAGTCGGTGCCCACTGGCAAGCCCGCTTGCCGGGCCTGTTGCCAGTATCGCGCCGTGATGTCGATCACAAATTCTTCATCCCAGCTCAAGAAGGCATCGCGCATCAGGCTGGCGATGTCGTAGCTGATCGGGCCATAGACCGCGTCTTGAAAGTCCAACACCCCCAGTGATGGGTCGTCGGCGCCAACCATCAGGTTGCGCGGCATGAAGTCGCGATGCACGTAGACCCGCGCTGCGCCCAGGGCGCCGAGGTTGTGCTGCTTGATCCGCGCGAATGCGGCATCGAGCGTTTGCTGTTGCACAGGGCTGAGCACAAGCTGGCGATGCGTGGCCACGTACCACTGGGGGAAAAGGCCCAACTCGCGCGAGAGCAAAGCGTCGTCATAGGCGGGCAGCACCTGTGGTTTGGATGCCAGCTGCCAGCGCAGCAGCGCATCGATGGCGGCCATGTAGAGGTCGTGCGTGGCCTGACCGCGCTGCGGCGCTGGCTCGGGCACACCCTGGGCCGTGATCACTTGCATCATGGTGTGCGCGCCCAGATCACTGAGTAGCATGAACCCCTGGGCCTCGTTCCAGGCCAGCACCTCGGGCGCGCGCATGCCCGCCTGCTTCATCAAGGCGGCCACGTGCACAAACGGGCGGCAGTCTTCTTTGTCGGGCGGCGCATCCATGATGATGCAGCTGCCGCCACTTCGGCGATCAACACGCAAATAACGTCTGAAGCTGGCATCGGCTGAGGCCAAGCGCACCGTCTCGCTTTGCAGTCCCAGGGACGCGCTCAGTGGGCGCAGCCAGGCTTCGAAGGCCTGGCGGCGCGCGAGGTCGGCCCAAGCTATGGTGCTGGAGCCTTTGTGATCGGGCGAGCCTTCTTTGGGTGCTGGAGCGAAGGTGGTCATGGATAATTGAAGACACTTCTTATCGAACTCGTCAGACGGGTTTATCTCATATTTATGATGCGCACGGCCCTAGCCTTGCAGTTTTTTGTTGGTGTGGGCGTATGCCTGGGCGTGCAGCTGGGCGCATCTGCGCAGCAGGCGTTGGCAGGTGATGCACTGATTTTGCGCGCTTCGCCCATGTTGATCGAAAAGCCCTCGCCTGAAAGTCTGCGGGAGGCGCCCGCTTTTGTGTCGGGCCAGAGCATGACGGGGCAAACCGACGTGCGTCTGGTGATTGAAGGCAGCGCCCAGTTGCGTCGGGGTCCGGTGGCGGTGCGGGCCCAGCGGCTCGATTTTGAAGAGACGAGCCAAAAGCTCAAGGGCGACGGCGCCGTGCGCGTCAGCCGCATGGGCAATGTCTTCAGCGGCCAGGAACTTAGCCTGCGCATGGACACCTTCGAGGGGTTTTTCATTCGCCCCCAGTACCGATTTCTCGGCGGCGGCCAGGGTCAGGCGCAGCGCTTTGACTTTCAAGGGCAGCAGCGCATGACGGCCCAGGGCGTGAGCTACACCACCTGTGAGCGTGACAACGAGGAGAGCTGGAAGCCGCCTTGGGAATTTACCGCCGATCAGATGGATTTTGATTTTGAGGCCGAGGCTGGCCGAGCGCAAAACCTGCGCCTGCGCTTTTATGACACCACCATCTTGGCCTGGCCCGGTTCGATCAGTTTCCCGCTCAGTGACAAGCGCAAGTCGGGCGTATTGCCCCCCACCTATGCGGTGGACACGATCAGTGGCCTGACCTTGAGCGTGCCCTATTACCTGGACATTGCTCCCAACCGGGACGCGACGCTGACCCCGACCGCCATGACCAAGCGCGGGCTCGATCTGGGGCTGGAGGCCCGTTACCTGGAGCGCAGCAACCAGGGCATGCTTAGGCTCAATTTCTTGCCCAATGACCGGATCACCCATGAACAGAGATGGGCGTATTCCCTGCAAAACCAAGGGCGCTTGGACACCGGCGTGGCTTCTGTGGGCACCCTGTCTTACACCGTCAATCTCAATCGGGTCAGTGACGACGACTACTGGCGCGATTTTCCGCGCCAGAACAAGGCCTTGACGCAGCGCCTGCTGCCCAGCGATGTGAGTCTGGGCTGGTCGGCCGGCCAGAGCCAGGCCAGCCTTCGCGTCCTGCAATGGCAAACCCTGCAAGACGTGCTCTCGCCGATTGTGCCGCCCTACGACCGCTTGCCGCAGTTGGCCGCGCGCCATAGCAGAAGCTTTGAGCTTGCACAGCTGCCCCTTCAAACCTCGATCGACGCCGATTTCACGCGCTTTTCGGCGCTGCGCAGCCTGACCAGCCAGACCAATGCCGACCGCCTGTACACGCGGGCGCAGTTGAGCAGCCCTTGGGTCTGGCCGGCAGGCTACTTCGTGCCCAAGCTGCAATTGCATGCCACCCAGTACAGCTTTGAGGAGGTTTGGCGGGGCCAGCGCTCGGCCGGGCGCAGTGTTCCGATCTTGAGCGCGGACAGCGGCCTGGTTTTTGAGCGCCAGTCCCAGTTCCTGGGCCAGTCGTTTTTGCAAACCCTGGAGCCCAGGGCGTTTTACGTCTACACCCCTTGGCGCGATCAGTCTCGCCTGCCCAACTACGACAGCGCGGAAAACAGCTTCAGCTTCGCCACCTTGTTCACGGAAAACAGCTTTGTCGGCAACGACCGAATTGCCGACACGAACCTGGTCACCCTGGGCCTGACCTCGCGCTTGCTGCTCCCCGAGACCGGCTCTGAAATGCTGCGCCTGGGCATGGCTCAGCGCATTCGTTTTGCAGACCAAAGAGTCACACTCGACGGCTCGCCCCCGGCGGTCCAAGCCGAGCGCATCAGCGATCTGATGATCGGTGCCACGGTCAATGCCTCTGACCGCTGGGCCCTTGATTGGATCACCCAGTACAACCCCAAGCGCGGTGAATCCCAGCGCATGGCACTGTCGGCCCGCTACCACCCCAGCCCTTACCGATTGCTCAGCGCCGCCTACCGCTTGCAGCGCCCGGTCACGACCAATGACACGGGCAGCCAGCAGGTGGACCTGGGTTGGCAATGGCCGATCAATGACCTGTGGGGCGACCGGGGCCAAAACCTTGGCCCTGGACGCGGACAGGGCGGCCAGCGCTGGTACAGCGTCGGACGGCTCAACTACAGCGCCACCGAAGGTCGGCTCGTCGATGCGGTGATGGGGCTCGAATACGATGGCTGCTGTTGGGTCGGCCGGGCCGTGTACCAGCGCTCCTACACCAGCCTGGCCCGGACCAACTCGCAGATCATGTTGCAGCTTGAATTCGTGGGTATTTCCCGCATCGGCCACAATCCGCTGGGAACGCTCAAGTCCAACATTCCCCGTTATCAATATCTGCGCGACCAAGTGACCCCCCCAAGCCGCTATTCCAACTATGACTGATACCTTTTTTCCGCGACTTCGATCCATGGTGGCCCTCGGGTTGCCAGGCCTGTTGCTCGCCGGCGCGGCGGCATGGGCGCAGAGCAACGCCCCGCAGGGCGGTGCATCGGCGGCTGCCGCTTCGGCGCCGCGGGCGGTCGATTTCATCGTGGCGGTGGTCAACTCCGAGCCCATCACCAACCAGGATGTGCGCAACCGGGTGCAGCGCTTGGCTGCGCAGGCCGATCGCGCCAGTTCGTTGCCGGCGGCTGAGCTGCCCCGACAGGCCCTTGAGAGTTTGATCGTCGAGCGTGCCCAGGCGCAACTGGCCAAAGAGTCGGGCATACGCGTCGATGAGGACGCGGTTGACCAAGCCGTTGCCGATGTGGCTCGACAAAACCAGATCAGCGTCGAGGAGTTACGCCGCCAGCTGCAGGCGCAGGGTGTGGGTTTTGAGCGTTACCGGCGCGACTTGCGCGAAGAACTGACGCTGCTGCGATTGCGCGATCGCGAGGTGGAGTCGCGGGTGCGGATCAGCGAGCAAGAGATCGATCGGCATTTGGTCGAGCGCCAGGCGGCGGCGGCCGCTGCCGAGCCGGTGCAGATTCATCTGGCTCAGATTCTGGTGTCGGTGGCTGAAAACAGCACCGCAGAACAAGAGCAGCAACGGTTGGCCCGGGCCCAGGCCTTGCGCAAGGCCCTGGTCGAGCAGGGCGCTGACTTTGAAACGCTGGCGCAAAAGGAGTCGGATGCGCCAGACAAAGCCAGCGGTGGGAGCCTTGGACTGCGCAGCCCGGATCGCTACGCGACCCTGTTTTTGGATGCCACGCGCGGCCTGGCGGTCGGCCAGGTCAGTGAGCCGGTTCGCAGCGGCGCCGGCTTTCACCTGCTCAAAGTGCTCGAGCGCAAGCTGCCCGCCGACGAACTTGACCGAGTGGTTCAGACCCGCGCCCGGCATATTTTGCTGCGGCCCAGCCCCCGCCTGAGTGAGTCGGCGGCCCGCTCCCGCCTTGCGGAATTCAAAAAGCGCGTGCAGTCCAAGCAGTCCGACTTTGCCGACCTTGCCCGCCAGTTCAGCGAGGATGGGTCGGCCAGCGTGGGCGGAGATCTGGGCTGGGCCACTCCCGGGATGATGGTTCCCGAATTCGAACAGGCCATGGACGCATTGGATCCGGGCGAACTTTCAGAGCCCCTGGTTTCTCGCTTCGGCATGCATCTGATTCAGGTGCTCGAGCGGCGCGAAGTGCCGCTTTCGGAGAAGGAAAAACGTGAGCTGGCACGGCGCGAGTTGCGCGAGCGCAAGACCGAGGAGGCTCTGCGCACATGGCTGCAGGATGTGCGTGGCCGCGCCTATGTGGAATACCGCGAGTCGCCGCAGTAACGCAGGCCCTTGGCTTTGAAGCATATTGCGCGCAAACGCTTCGGTCAGCATTTTCTGATCGACGGCGGCATCATCGATGCCATCGTGCGCGCCATCGACCCCAAGCCGGGCCAGAGCGTGGTGGAGATCGGCCCCGGATTGGCCGCATTGACCCAGCCCCTGGTCGAGCGCCTGGGCCGGCTGTGCGTCATCGAGCTCGATCGCGATCTGGCTGCGCGATTGCGTGAGCATGCCCAGCTGCAGGTGATTGAGTCGGATGTGCTCAAGCTCGACCTTCGCGCTCTGGTGGCCCGGCTCGAACCGCTGGGCGCGCGGATTCGGGTGGTGGGCAATTTGCCCTACAACATCTCGACGCCGATCCTGTTTCATTTGCTGCCTGTGGCCGACCTGATCGAAGACCAGCACTTCATGCTGCAAAAGGAGGTCATCGATCGCATGGTGGCTGCGCCGGGAAGCAGCGACTACGGCCGGCTGAGCGTGATGCTGCAATGGCGCTATGCCATGGAGCAGGTGTTGTTCGTGCCCCCCTCGAGCTTCGAGCCGCCCCCGCGTGTTGACAGCGCCGTGGTGCGCATGCTCCCGTCTGCTCAGCCGCCAGTGCTCGACCCTTCCCTGCTCGCTGAGTTGGTGCAGGTGGCTTTCAGTCAACGGCGAAAATTGCTGCGCCACAGCCTGGGGCGCTGGCTCGATCAGCGCCGCTGTGCGGTGGAGTTTGATCTGCAGCGACGCGCCGAGGAAGTGCCGGTGGCCCAGTACGTGGCCCTGGCACAGGGTCTGCGTGCTGCTGGCCCATGAAAAAAGCCCGTCAGATGACGGGCTTTTCTGCCAGCGCGGTCAGAGCGGGCGGCCTTCAGGCGGCAGCGAGCCAGTAACCGGCGTTAAACGGGCTGCTCATGCGCAGCGCCAGGGGAGAAATGTCCACCAGCTTGTCAGTGGGCATCACCTCTCCAGCTTCGTCAGTTGCTTGCTGGGCCTCATTCGCCCGTTCCCCTTGGCCAATTTCTGGGGAACGGGCTACAGAAAAGAATAGAAACATCGGAACGGGATGCTTCTGTCGGCCCAGTAGTCGGCCGCGTCGCGGAAGATGTCGAGCAATTGCTCGCGCGCTTCTTTGTCGAACTTGCTGTTGGCCGGGATGTGTTCGAGCACGACGATAAAGCCCGGCTGCTGGCCTGACTTGTGCACCAGGTCGGTCATGCAGTCGTACAGTGCATCGAAATTCTTGCCGAAGTGCGAAGGGAATGTGTACTGCGCCGCGATCATGTCCAGCACATCCTGTTTGCTCTGTGCCGTGGCCAGATTGGCATACAGGAAGTGATGGCCCAAATCGGTGGCGGCCTCCTGCAAGTCCTGCACGCGGAAGGCGCGAATGGACTGAACAATGTTGGGCCTGACAGTACGAAGTGGCTTGTCCATCTTCGTGGTTCTTTCCATGAAAAACTCAGGTTAAAAAACTCAAAAATCCTCGCGCTGGCGCTTCACTGACTTCATTGCGCGATTCGCCGGAAACTCGCGTAGTGGTCATCGGTGTAGTAGCAGGCGTCTGGCGCGGTCGCTTGTTTTCCGCCGCAGACGATCCGTCTTGCACCCCGGTGACCGACCCCTGGCGTTCTCACGGTATATTCACGGTAGTAACCGCGCGGGTTTAGGGGCAGCAGCCGCTCCCGATTCCCGAACACCGTGCCGTCCTTGTCATGCTTGAACGGCCCGCCTTGGTAGATCAGGGCCAACACCTGTTGGCCTTGTACCGGCAGCTGGGCCACGGCAATCGTGGTTTCGGCAGGTTTTTCGGCAGTGCTTGGGCCTTTGGCCAGGGCATGCAGGCCGATGGCTGGGGCCAGGGTCAACAAGACCGAGGCAACAGCGAGGCGCCAGACGCGACCCAACGTGCAAAGCATGAAAAACCTTTTCTGAACTTCAGGGGCCAACCCGTGACACCTCCAGGGTCCGACCGGGTTAACCCTTAACTTTCAGGGCAGTAGTGTGACGGATGTGCCCGAAAAATGCAAGGGCTAACCCGCATCAGCCTGTCGGAGATGCGGGTTTTTTAGCGAAGTAAGTTAGTCTTCGCTCATCGTTCAGGTGGCATCAGGGTCGTTTTATGCACCCTGAAGGTGGATTTCAGCGGGTGGCGCTGGCATCCGCGACGGTCAGCGCTGTCATGTTCACGATACGCCGCACGGTGGTGCTGGCTGTCAGGATGTGGACCGGCTTGGCCGCCCCCAGCAACACCGGGCCGATGGCAATATTGCCGCCAGCGGTGGTCTTGAGCAGGTTGTAGCAAATGTTGGCTGCGTCGATATTGGGCAGCACCAGCAAATTGGCCTCGCCGGACAGGGTGCTGTTTGGCATGATGTCTTGACGCGCCTTGGCGTCCAGCGCGACGTCGCCATGCATCTCGCCGTCGACCTCCAGCCAGGGGGCGTGCTGGCGCAGCAGCGCCAAGGTGTGGCGCATTTTCAGTGCACTGGGCTGCTCGGAAGAGCCAAAATTGGAGTGTGACAGCAAGGCTGCTTTGGGTTTGATGCCAAAGCGCATCATCTCCTCGGCGGCCATCGTGGTGATTTCGCACAGCTGCTCGGCGGTCGGGTCGTAGTTCACATGCGTGTCGACCAGGAAAACCTGCCGACCGGGCAGCATCAGACCATTCATGCAGGCATAGGTGCTCACACCGGCGCGCTTGCCGACCACCTGATCGATGTGATCGAGGTGTATCCGCGTGGTTCCCCAGGTGCCAACGATCAGTCCGTCGACATCGCCTTTGTGCAGCAGCATGCTGCCGATGAGGGTCAGGCGACGGCGCATCTCGATCTTGGCCATCTGCGCGGTCACGCCGCGGCGCTCCATCATGCGGTGGTAGGTCTGCCAGAAGTCGCGGTAGCGCTCGTCTTGCTCGACATTGACGATTTCGTAGTCCAGCCCCTGCCTCAGGCGCAGTCCGAATTTTTCGATCCGCTGCCCGATCACGGACGGCCGGCCGATCAAGGTGGGCCGAGCCAGCCCCTCGTCGACCACGATCTGGCAGGCCCTGAGCACCCGCTCTTCCTCGCCTTCGGCATAAGCGACCCGCTTGCGCGTGGCCAGCTTGGCTGCCGCAAAGATCGGCTTCATGGTGGTGCCTGATGCGTAAACAAAGCTCTGCAGCCGCTCGACGTAGGCGTTCAGATCGGTGATCGGCCGCTGGGCCACCCCGCTTTGCGCCGCCGCCTGAGCCACGGCCGGAGCGATCTTCATCATCAAACGCGGATCGAACGGTTTGGGGATCAGGTATTCGGGCCCAAAGGCCAGTTTCTCACCCACATAAGCGGCAGCCACCACCTCGCTTTGCTCTGCCTGTGCCAGCTCGGCAATGGCGTGCACCGCAGCGATCTCCATTTCCAGCGTGATGGTCGAAGCCCCTGAATCAAGCGCGCCGCGAAAGATGTAGGGAAAACACAGGACGTTGTTGACCTGGTTGGGGTAGTCGGTGCGGCCAGTGGCCATGATGGCGTCGCTGCGCACGGCCTTGACGTCCTCCGGCGTGATCTCCGGATTGGGGTTGGCCAGTGCAAAGATGATCGGGTTGGCCGCCATCTTGCGCACCATCTCGCTCTTGAGCACGCCGCCTGCCGACAGGCCCAGAAACACATCCGCGCCCTCGATGACGTCGCTCAAATTGCGTGCCGAGGTGTGTTGTGCAAACTGCACCTTGTCCTCATCCATCAACTCGGTGCGACCCTCGTAGACCACGCCGGCCAGATCGGTCACAAAAATGTTTTTTCGAGCCACGCCCAGGTGCAGCAGCAAATTGAGGCAGGCCAGGGCAGCAGCGCCTGCGCCCGAGGTCACCAGCTTGACCTCGCCAGGCTTTTTGCCGGCGATCTTGAGCGCGTTGATCATGGCTGCGCCCACGGTGATGGCCGTGCCATGCTGGTCGTCGTGGAAGACCGGGATCTTGAGCCGCTTGCGCAACTCGCGCTCGACGTAAAAGCAGTCGGGCGCCTTGATGTCTTCAAGATTGATGGCGCCAAACGTGGGCTCGAGTGCGGCAATGACCTCCACCAGCCTGGCCGGATCCTGTTCGTTGATTTCGATGTCGAACACGTCCACGCCGGCGAACTTCTTGAACAAAACCGCCTTGCCCTCCATCACCGGCTTGGAGGCCAGCGGGCCGATATTGCCCAGGCCGAGCACGGCCGTGCCATTGGTGATCACGGCCACCAGGTTGCCCCGGCTGGTGTATTTGAAGGCGTTGTTCGGGTCCTTGACGATTTCCTCGCAAGGGGCGGCCACGCCGGGCGAGTAGGCCAGCGCCAGATCGCGCTGATTGGTCAGCTGCTTGGTGGCTGTGATCGCCAGTTTGCCCGGGGTGGGTTGCTCGTGGTAGATCAGCGCAGCGCGGCGCAGGCCCTCGCGTTTGTCATTTTGGGCCTCGGCCGGGGTGGGTGGCATGGGATCTCCTGGATGCGGTGGTTGTCAGTTTCCGGGCGTGTCGCCAACAAGACAACCGTCGGATTGTAGAGGGGGCCCGTGCCCACGAGCGGGTCCATCACCACCCTGTTGGGTCGAACGCTTTTTACTTTCAGGCAAAGATCATGGGGCGGCCCGCCGCCTCAGCGCTTGACCCCCAGCAGACCTTCGAGCAGCGCAGGCTGCGCTTGCAACTGCTGGGCCGTCGATTGGTGGACCACCGTGCCGCGATCGAGTACCACCGCCTGATCGGAGATGGCCAGGATGGCTTGCGGGTGCTGCTCCACGATGATGGCGCTGAGCCCCTCTTCGCGCGTGATGCGGCCAATGGCGCGCAGCAATTCCTCCACGATGATGGGCGCCAGGCCCTCCAGCGGTTCGTCGAGCAGCAGCAGCCGTGGGTTGAGCACCAGCGCGCGGCCGACGGCCAGCATCTGCTGTTCCCCGCCTGACAGCTGGGTGCCCAGGTTGCCCTTGCGCTCGCCCAGGCGTGGGAACATGTCGTAGACCGCCGCAGGCGTCCACGGCCCGGCCCGAGCCACCGCGGTGAGGTTTTCATGCACCGTCAAGGACTTGAAGATGTTGCGCTCTTGGGGCACCCAGCCGATGCCGGCGGCCGCCCGCTCAAAGGAGGGCAGGCGCGAGAGCTCGACCCTCTGCCCACCTGCGACGCCAAGCTCGACCCGTCCGCCGTGTTGTCGGGTGGCGCCAGCCAGGGTGTTGATCAAGGTGGTTTTGCCGGTGCCGTTGCGCCCGAGCAGGGCCAGCGTCTGACCCTCTCCCAGGGAAAAGCTCACCCCCTGCAAGACCACCGCCTCGCCGTAGCCGGCCCGCAGCTCGTGCACCTTCAGCAGTTCAGCCATGGCCCACCTCTGATGCATGTGCGCCCTGCGCGCTGCCGTGACCCAGATAGACCGCCTTGACCCGCTCGTCCTGTGCGATCTCCTCGGGCAGCCCCTCGGTGAGTACGCCGCCGTTGACCAGCACCGTCATGTATTTGGCAAAGCTGAACACCAGGTCCATGTCGTGCTCGATCAGCAGCACCGACACATCGTCGGGCAGCGCCGCCACGGTTTGCAGCAGCTCCTCGCGCTCGCCGGCGGGCACACCGGCCACCGGCTCGTCGAGCAGCAGCACCTTGGGCTCGCAGGCCAGAGCGATCGCAATTTCCAGCAGCCGCCGTTTGCCGTAAGGCAGCACCCGGGTGGTTTGATCCATCACCTCGCTGAGGTGAAAGCGCTCGAGCAACTCTTCGCAGCGCTGCATGACCGCACCGTTGCGCCCGAGCTTTTGCCACCAGGCAGCGCCCAGGCTGCGCTGGCGCGAGACGGTCAGTGCCAGGGTCTGCAACGGGGTGAGGCTGTCAAACAGTTGGTTGATCTGGAAGGTGCGCACCATGCCGCGCTGCACCCGCGCATGCGGCGGCAGGTCGGTGATGTCCTGGCCGTTGAGCACGATGCGCCCCTCGGTGGGCGCCAGCACGCCGGTCAGCAGATTGATCAAGGTGGTCTTGCCCGCGCCATTGGGCCCGATCAGCGCGTGGCGGGCGCCTTTTTTCAGCTCCAGCGTCACCCGGTCGGTGGCGGCGATGCCGCCAAAGCGCTTGACCAGGTTTTGTGCATGAAGCACCGTGATTTGGCCCTCGCGCGCGCTCATGGCTGGCCCCCGGTGTTGTGGCCACGCAGCCAAAGGCGCGGGTTGACCAAGCGTTCGCGCCCCACCAGCACCAGCACCACCAAGAACAGGCCCAGCCAGAAGGTCCAGTACTGCGGCGTGATGTTGGACAGCACGTCCTGCATCACCTTGAACACGGCGGCCCCGAAGATGCCGCCATAGAGCCAGCCGGTGCCGCCGATGACCAGCATCAGCATCACATCGGCCGAGCGGTGAATGTCAAACAGGTCCAGCGACGCAAAGCCGGTGGTCTGCGTCAGCAGCGCTCCGGCCAGGCCGGCCACGCCCGCGGCCAGTGTGTAGACCGAGGCCAGACGTGAGGCCACGGGGATGCCGATCGATTGCGCGCGCAGGCGGTTGTCGCGGATGGCCATGAGCGTGGCGCCGTAGGGCGAGTGCACCACCCGCCGCAGCACCACAAAAGCCAAGAGCAGCACGCTCAGCGAGTACAGCGCGGCCGTGCGCCCAAACAGGTCAAATTCAAAGCGGCCGAGCAGCGGCCCCATGGTCACGCCCTGCAGGCCGTCGGCCCCGCCGGTCAGTCCGTCGAGTTTGTTGGCCAGCTCATACAAGATGAGCGCAAAGCCAAGCGTGACCATCAGACGGGTCAGGTCGTTGCCGCGCAAGATGGTCAGAGACATCACGGCGCCGGCAGCGGCCGATACGGCCGCTGCGGCCAGCAGCCCGGTCAGCGGGTCCGCGCTCACGTGCTTGGCCAGCAAGCCAGCCGCATAGCCACCGAGCCCAAAAAACGCCGCATGACCCAGCGAAACGATGCCGGTGTAGCCCAAGATCATGTCCAGGGAGATCGCAAACAAAGCCACGATCGCGATCTCGTTGATGATCAAGGCCTGACTCGGAAAAATCAGCGGAGCCAGCAGCAACAAGGGCCAGAGCACCCACTCCCAGGCCTTCAAGCGGCTGGCGCCCAGCAGACTCAGCTGCCCCTTTGTTTGCACATTCATTTGCTGGCCCCCTGCCGTACAAACAGTCCTTGTGGCCGCCAGACCAGGATCACGATCATCAGGGTATAGACGATGAAGGCGCCAAGTTTGGGGATGTAGTACTTGCCCGCCACGTCGGCAATGCCCAGCAACAAGGCGGCCAGCAGCGGCCCGCTGATCGATGAAGTGCCACCGACTGCGACCACGATCAGAAAATACACCATGAACTTGAGCGGGAAGTTCGGGTCGAGCCCCAGCACTTCAGCGCCCAGCGCACCGCCCAGCCCAGCCAGGCCCGAGCCCACGGCAAAGGTCGACAGGAACACCCGGTTGACGTTGATGCCCAGCCCGGCTGCCACACGCTGATCGTCCACGGCCGCGCGCAGACGACTGCCAAACCGCGTTCGTGAGAGCACGTACTGCAGCCCCACGGTCAAGGCCACGCACACGGCAATGATGAAAAGGCGGTAATGGCCCATGCCCAAAATCCAGTTGCCACTGCCCAGTTCGGTGCGGCCCTTGAGCCACTCGGGCAGCTGGATGATCTGCTGCGTCGAGCCGATGAAGTAGTCCACGGCGGCTGTGGCCATGAAGACGATGCCGATCGAAAAAAGCACCTGATCGAGGTGCGGGCGGTGGTACAGCGGCCGATAGAGCGTGCGCTCGAGCACGGCCCCGATCAATGCCGCCCCAGCAAAAGCGGCCGGCAGACACAGCAGGAAGGGCAGGCCCAGGCGCTGCATGAGCAGCACCGTGATGTAGCCGCCCACCATGGCAAACGCGCCATGGGCCAGGTTGATGAAGTTCATCAAACCCATGGTCACCGACAGGCCCACGGCCAGGATGAACAGCAGCATGCCGTAGGCGATACCGTCAAAAAATATGGTCAGCATGGGTCGGTGGGCGTTAAAAGCCCGGCCGGCAAGACCCTCTTGTGCGAGGGAGCTCGCTGGCCGGTCGTATGGGCATGCCAGGTCGCACGGGTCAGCGCGTCTTGCCGGGGTCTTTCACATCCTTGATGACGTCGAACTCGACGTTCCAGAGCTGCCCGTCTTTCTTTTCGACCTTGCGCAGGTAGATGTTTTGAACCACATCGCGGGTCTGCGCGTCTATGAACATCGGGCCGCGTGGGCTTTCGAAAATCTGCCCTTTCATGCCCGCCAGCAGCGCGTCGCCGCCCTGGCCTTTGGAGGCCTTGGCCGCCTCGTAGATCACGCGCATGCCGTCGTAGCCGCCCGCGGCCATGAAGTTCGGGCGCATGCCCTTGTTGGCCTTGGCGAATTCGGTGGTGAATTTCTTGTTCAAGGCCGAAGGGTGGTTGGCCGAATAGTGGTGCGAGGTCACCACGCCCAGAGCACCGTCGCCCATGTCATTGAGCTGATCGTCGTCGGTCACGTCGCCGGTGCCGATCAGCTTGATGCCGGCTTTGTCCATGCCGCGCTCGAGGAACTGCTTCATCACGGCCGCGCCCGCGCCGGAGGGAACGAACACGAACAGCGCATCGGGCTTGATGTCGCGCACTTTTTGCAGGAAGGGCGCAAAGTCCGGGTTGCGCATGGGCACGCGCAAAGATTCAGGCACCTGTCCGCCGTTGAGCATCAGCCGTTCACGGAAGAACTTTTCAGCATCCAGGCCTGGGCCATAGTCAGACACCAGGGTCACCACGCGCTTGAGACCATTTTTCGGGGCCCAATCGGCCAAGGCGACCGACGCCTGGGGCAGCGTGAAGCTGGTGCGCACGATGTAGGGCGACGCTTCGGTGATGCTTGAGGTGGCTGCGGCCATGACCACCATCGGGGTTTTGGACTGGGTGGCGATCGGGCCCACGGCCATGGCCGAGGGCGTGATGCCAAAACCTGCCAGCACGTGAACCTTGTCATTGACCACCAGCTCCTGGGCGATGCGTCGCGTCACGTCGGGCAGGGAGGTGTCGTCTTTGACGATCAGCTGCACCTTTTTGCCGGCCACGGTGTCGCCGTGCTGTGCCATGTACAAGCGTGCGGCCGCCTCGATCTGGCGGCCGGTGGTCGCTTGCGGGCCGGTCATGGGCAGGATCAGGCCGATCTTGAACGTGTTGTCTTGAGCCAGGACGGCGGGGCCGCCCAGTGCGCCGGCAGCGGCCAGGGTCAGGGCGGTAAATTGGCGACGTTTCATGGGCTATTTCCTTGCTTGGGGGTTGGCTTTATGGGGCGCGGGTGCCGCCCCCTTAAGGGATGAAATGCCAACATCTATTGTCTACCCGTCAATATTGGGCGGCCATGGACGCTGGGCATCACCGTGGCTCGGCGGTCGGATATGGATCAGCCGCGCTTGCGGATCAGCCGCACGCCCGGAAGGTTTTGCAGTTGCGCCGCCCGCAAATTGCGCTGGGCCAGACGCGAGTGCTCGCACATGATCGCCTGCGCCCGTGCGCCTTCGCGCCGCTCGATCGCTTCGAGCACCTGCCGGTGTTGGTCCTGGGCCACGATCAGCATGTCGCGCG
>JAJTGH010000070.1 GCA_021299555.1 Comamonadaceae bacterium | reverse complement strand
GGCCCGCAACTGCCCCGGCCCCATGCGCCCGGCTCGCAGCACAAAGCTTTTAATGGTGCGTGGGTGAACTGTGGCTGAGCCTGGCGGGCAGGGATCGGTGGCGTTCATGGTCGGTTTGAAGCAGGCCCCGTATTATCAAGGGCTGCCGAACAATGTGGCTCGGGCCAAGTTGCCGCTGCTCCAGCTCGAGCAGGTAACTTGCGCCCACGCGGTCCTGATCAATCGGCTTAACCCGATTTACTCGCTGGCGGCGCTGCCGGCACATCGCATTCCAAGCGGTCCTCGGGACCCAACTGGGTCTGTAAGGCATCGCGCAAGGCCGGGGCATCAAACAGACCTGATCTGCGCTGTGCAGACCCGCGGGGGTCGGCTGGACCCAGGCTGGCCTGGAAAAATTGGGTGCTCAGCGCACTGACCCGATGCCAGATTTGCCGATCGGCCTCATCGGATTGAGGCACGTCGCGGCTAAAGCGAACTGTGGGGCGATTGATGGTTTCGCCCGCAAAGCTCATGTGATCGGCTTGATCAAGCACCACCAGGAATCGCTTGCCAGGGGGCAAGGACTCATGGATCCAAAGCCTCTGCGCCAGTGGCATACCCAGCCGGATTTGCTCTGAGGCGTGGATGAAACTGACTTTGCCATCTTGCTTGCCGGTCAGTGACAAGAACGGGAGCTTGACCGTCTTCATGCGTGCGGCGCTGGCTTTGCTACCTGCTCCGGGTGAGAGCGAAACGAAAGCGCGGATGCGATCGTCGCGCTGGCTGGGCCCGGCCTGGCCGGCAAGTGCCTGCACCGTCAGTGCGCCGTACGAGTGACCGGCCGCACCGATCCGTTCAGGGTCTATCCATTTCGACAGTTCCTTGTCCCGCAGACAAAGGTCAAGGACGTGTCGGCAGTCGGCAACGCGCGCTGGGTATTGCGATGCATCCAATGCCCTGGTCATGTTTTGCGAAAACGAGGAGACGCGGGTGTCCCACAAGGACTCGTTGGTGTGAGGGTGCGACAGCGTGACCACCACAAATCCAGCGCGCTGCCATCTCTCACACCAGGCTTGCCCGTTGGACAGCCCGCTGCCCAGTCCCGGTGAGTAAAGGATCAAGGGGCTCGCCTGCTGGATTTCGGGCCAGCGGATCCGTACACCCATGCGCCGACCGCGCGGTTCATCTGTCACGAAAAAGTCGGCACTGCCTCCCGCAACTGCAGGACCGAATCGGGGCGCTGCCGATGAGGAGCCGCCCGCAGGGAATACTGTGCTGGTTGCCATGCCCCCCGATGGAGGCGACGAATGTGTCGAGACGGGTGAGGCGAGAGCGCGCTGCTGGGCCGATCCCGCAGACAGCCCCATGGCGGTCAGGGCCAGCACCATGCGACGGCGCCCAGAGTCCGTGGGGGGCGCGGGCTGGTCTGTACAACGACCGAGCCCTGTATCAGTCATCGCGTCTCATGATCCACTTCACATTGCGATCGCCTTGGAAGGCCAGTCGTCCATCGGGCATGAGGCTGACGGAGATGGTGTAGAACTTACCATCCTTGTAAATTTGCTCGCCCACAAACCGGGTTTCTCCTGCTGACTTCAGAAAGATGATTTGATCGCCGGGTTTGAAGTTGGGGCTGTTGCTGACGGTTGCCGTGCCGACACCGCCACGCAGTGTATAACCATATTTCCACTCATCGCTGTACCAGCGTCCGTCAATTCTTGCCAGTGCCGGGTCTGCGGTGGGTGCTGCGACGGGCCTACCTTGTTTTGCGGCGGGTTGAGTTTGTGCCGCCGACTTAGAGTTTTCTGTGTTTGTTACTAGAGCTGACTCCATAATCACATTATTTTTTTTATTGCAATCTTCTATATATTTTTGGTCAAATGAATTTGACTGCAGTAATTGCAAATTATAAGAACTCAATAATCTTTCATAAACACTTCTTGGCGTCCCATTGCTAATGTGCCAATTAACAGAATAATTCGCGCTTTCGTAAATTATAGCCCAGGGTAAATTAATATTCCGATTATCAGGAATAGCTCCTTTAATTTGAGATGCAACAAGTTTTATCACCACAGCCAAACACTTGGCCGCATCATCAATACTAAACTGTTTCTCTATTACTGACTGAACAGATTTTTTAGAAACCACCCCTGCCGCAAACTTTTGCTCAGGACCGCCGAGAATTGCAGCATTGGCGATATTAATTATCAAAGCAGAGCTGATAACTCTAGAAATGATCTTGATCATTTTTACCATACCGACTCCAGTCCGAGTAATGGGTTTCACAACGATGTAACGCGTTGTCGCAGGGCTTCAATCGATGTCCTCAATTGCGAGGCAGGGCCAGTCTTGAGCGGATCCTCGACAGCATTTTGCAAATTGATAAGTGTCAATTATTGCAAATTTAAGCGACACCAGGGTCAAGAAGCGAACCCTGGACTCGGGCGGGTCCCTTGATCTGGGCCAAGTTTTTCCCCCGCGTTGATCAGCACCCGCGAGCGGCCCACTGCTGCGTCCACTGCCGCAGCATCGGCTCCAGCACGCCAGTGCCACGGGGCAGCCCGAGCACGTGGGCGGCGTCGTTGAGTGCCGCCAGGGGGTCTCGCAGGTCCAGCGGCTGGGCGCCGTTTTGCTTGCTCAGCTTCTCGCCGTTGTCGCCCAACACCAGCGGGGTGTGCAGGTATTGCGGGGTGCTCAGACCCAACGCGCGCTGCAGCAACACCTGACGGGCCGTGTTGTCGGCCAGGTCCTGGCCGCGCACCACGTGGGTGATGCCTTGGGCCGCGTCGTCGACCACAACGGCCAACTGGTAGGCCCACAGACCGTCGGCGCGGCGCAGCACAAAGTCGCCCACGGTTTGGGCCACGTCCTGGCTGTGCGGCCCGGATCGGCGGTCGAACCAAGCGGTCAGTGCAGGCAGACCCAGCGCATGGCGGACGGCTGGCACGTTCAGGCGCCAGGCGCGCACCGGCTTGCCGCCCAGTCCATGGCGGCAGGTGCCGGGGTAGGGCGCAGCCTGGTGGCGTGCGGTCGGGACCGCTTGTGCCGATTCGATGTCTTTGCGGCTGCAGCCACAGGGGTAAGCCAGACCTTGGGATTGCAATTGCTCCAGTGCCCGCTGGTAAGCCGCGCCGCGCCGGCTTTGCCAGAGCACGGGCTCGTCGCTGCGCAGGCCGCAGCGCTCGAGCTGTTGCAAGATGATCTGGTCGGCACCGTTGACGCAGCGCGGCCCGTCCACGTCTTCGATGCGCACCAGCCACTGGCCGCCGTGGGCTCGGGCGTCGAGCCAGCTGGCCAATGCACTGGCCAGCGAGCCGGCGTGCAGGGCGCCGGTGGGCGAGGGGGCAAAGCGCCCGATGTAGCGGGTCTGACTCACGGTGACGAGCGGGTCTTGAACCCGCCCAGGGCTGGGCGGGGCGTCAGCCGGTTATTGAAGTGCGTCCAGGGCCAATTCGAGCCCCGAAACAAAAGCGTCTTCCACCCTTCGGCCCAGGCACCAGTCGCCGCACAGGCCGATGCCGCTTTTAGCGTCCCAAAGGCGGCTTTTACCCAGTGGCGTCAGGGTCTGCGCATAGCGCCAGCGGTGTACCTGGGCGTGGCCCGGTTCGGCCCGAATACCGGTGACCTCCGTGAAGGCGCGCAGCAACTTGGCCTTGACCCGCTCTTCGTCGTCCTCCAGATGGCGCTCGGACCATTGCGGGCTGGCCTGTACGGTCCAGCGCTCTATCGACTCGCGCCCGGGCTTGGCCGCCTCCCTTGCCAGCCAGGCGATGCGGTGGTGCTCGCTGCGCGCGGCGTGCCAGATCGGGCCCAAGGGCCCGGCGGCCTGGGGGAAGGCGAGCATCAGGGTCCAGCAGGGGGCGACCCGCACCGCTTCAAGTTGCTGCTGCACCTTGGGTAGAAGTTGGGATGCGCGCAGCAGGGCTGAAGCCTGAGTCGATGGCACCGCCAGCAGCACCGCGTCAAAGCCTGCGTGCACCTGCGTTTCATCGCTCGGGCCTTCGGTGTGCAATTGCCAGAGCGTGGGCTGCAGCCGGTCGCGTTCGATGCGCGTGACCAGGCTCTGGCGGTGCAGTGCGGCAATCGGTTCGGCCCAGTGTTGCACCAGGGCGTTCATGCCGGGAGTGGCCACAAAATGGGGCTCGGCCGAGCGCGGCGAAGCGGCCGCCACGCGACCTGCCTCGTCCATGATGCGCACCG
This sequence comes from Comamonadaceae bacterium, assembly GCA_021299555.1. Lineage (GTDB taxonomy): Bacteria > Pseudomonadota > Gammaproteobacteria > Burkholderiales > Burkholderiaceae_C > Polaromonas. The sequence goes on along the minus strand of JAJTGH010000070.1, from coordinate 5,578 downwards.
TGTTGACCTGCCAGGTCGCCACCTGTTGGGCGCTGGTGTGCAGGGCTTTTTGAAAGCGTGCATCGCGCACCGTGAAGTACTGCGTGCCGTGGTCAAAGCTTCCAAATTCGGTGCGGCGCGTGGCCATGCGACCGCCTGGGCCCCGGCTTTTTTCGAAAACGGTGACGTTGTGGCCGGCCTGCATCAGGGTACGGGCGCAGGCAATGCCGGCCATGCCGGCGCCGACCACAGCAAAGTGCCGACGGGTTGGGGTGGGGGGTGTGCGACGGGTCATGGCTCGACTCTACACGCATCGGACAGACCTGGGCAGTCGGGGCAGCCCGGGTGAGCCCGACCAGGCGCTGCGACAAAAAGCCCAATAATGCGGGGAGGTCTGCCGTCACACCGATGAGCAGCGGGCCCCTTGAGAGTCCGGGCTGGGACGAACCGTCAAGGCGCCTCGATCACCTTCGATCTGGAGATTTTCGATGTTGACTTTGCGACGATCCGCCGACCGGGGCTATGCCGACCATGGCTGGCTCAAGTCTTTTCATTCGTTTTCTTTTGCTGGCTATCACGACCCGCAGCACATGGGCTTTGGCAATCTGCGGGTGATCAATGAAGACCGAATCGCCCCGGGCACCGGTTTCGGAACCCACGGCCATCGCGACATGGAGATCATCAGCTACGTGATGTCAGGTGCCCTGGCCCACCAGGACAATATGGGCAACGGCACGGCGATCTTGCCCGGTGATGTGCAGCGCATGAGTGCGGGCCGGGGTGTGATGCACAGCGAGTTCAACCACAGCGAGCAAGGGCAAACGCATTTTTTGCAGATCTGGATTGAGCCGGCGGTGCGGGGCATCGATCCGGGCTATGAACAAAAGAGCTTTGGTGAGGAGCAAAAGCGGGGGCGCCTGCGTTTGGTGGCCAGCCGCGATGGCGCCGAGGGCTCGGTGACGGTGCATGCCGACGTGCGGCTGTATGCAGGCCTGTTCGATGGAGCTGAACACGCCGGGCTGATCATTGACCCTGCGCGCAAAGTTTATGTGCATTTGATCCGCGGTGAACTGGCGGTCAACGGGCAATTGCTGCAGGCCGGTGATGCGCTCAAGCTGACTTCGGAGTCCGAGGTCAAGCTGTCGGCCGGGCGCCAAGCCGAGGTGCTGGTGTTTGATCTGGCGGCCTGAGCTGTTTATTTTTTGTTGTCTTTAAAGGGTTTTTCATGGCAAAGATTGTTGTTGTTTTTCACTCTGGCTACGGCCACACCCAGCGCATGGCCCAGGCGGTGGCCGAGGGCGCTCAGGCCGAGCTGATCGCCATCGATGCCGATGGCAACGTGCCGGCCAGCGCTTGGGATACGCTGGCCGCAGCCGACGCCATCATCATGGGCTCGCCCACCTACATGGGCACAGTGAGCTGGCAGTTCAAAAAATTTGCCGATGCCTCGTCCAAGGCCTGGTATTCCCAGGCCTGGAAAGACAAATTGTTTGCGGGCTTCACCAACAGTGCTGCTGTCAATGGCGACAAGGGTTCCACGTTGACTTATCTGTTCACCCTGGCCATGCAGCATGGCGGCTTGTGGGTCAGCCAAGGCATCATGCCCAGCAGCACCAAGGCAGCTCAGCGGGGCGACCCCAACTACCTGGGCTCGTATGCGGGCGCCATCGCCCAGTCGCCGGCCGACGCCGGTGCCGGCGACATGCATGCCGGGGACTTGCAGACGGCCAGCGCTTTCGGCCAGCGGGTTGCGAAGGTGGCGGCGCGGTACCAGCGCTGATGAAACGGACGAACTGCCCGTGAAAGCCGGTTCAAGCCGGTGAAAGTGGGCGGTGCCGGCCTAGAATCAAAAGCATGTTCGTTCATCTGCGCATTCATTCGGAGTTCTCGGTTCTCGACGGCACCTGCCGCATCGATGACGTGGTGAGCAGTGCGGCGGCTGACGGGCAGGCGGCACTGGCCATCACCGACCTGTCCAATCTGTTTGGTGCAATCAAGTTTTACAAGGCGGCCCGGGGTGCTGGGGTCAAGCCCTTGCTCGGTGCGGACGTGTGGATGCAGGCCCCCGGCAAAGATGCGGGCGCGCCGCCGGTTCGGCTCCTGCTGCTGGTGCAAGATCGCCGCGGTTATCTCAATTTGTGCGAACTGCTCTCGCGTGCCTGGACGCAGAACGTGCAGCGCGAGCAGGCGGTCATCAAGCTCGAGTGGTTCAAGCAACTGGGCGAGGGACTTATTGCGCTGTCTGGGGCTCAGTTTGGGGCAGTGGGGCAGGCGCTGGTGCAGGGCGATGAGTCGCGCGCTGCCGATCTGGCGCTGCTGTTGGCCGGTCTGTTTCCGCATCGCTTTTACCTGGAGCTGCAGCGGGTGGGCCGGCCCGATGACGAGCGCCATGTGGTGGCCGCAGTCAAGCTGGCCGCGCGTTTGCGTCTGCCGGTGGTGGCCACACAGCCGGCGCAGTTTTTAAGCGCCCAAGACCATGAGTCTCATGAGGCCCGGGTGTGTATTGCCGAGGGCGAAATCTTGGGCAATGCGCGTCGGGTGCGCAAGTTCACTGCCGAGCAGTATTTCAAGTCGAAATCACAGATGATCAGCGTGTTTTCGGACCTGCCCTCGGCCCTGGCCAACACGGTGGAAATCGCCAAGCGCTGCAATCTGACGCTCGAGCTAGGCAAGCCGCAGTTGCCCAACTATCCGACGCCGGTGGTCGATGGCCTGCCTCTGCCCATCGACGCCTACTTTCGTCAGGCTTCGCACGAGGGGCTGCAGGAGCGCTTGACCAAGCTTTTCCCCAGTGAGTCGCTGCGCGAACAAAAACGCCCTGAATATGTGGCGCGCCTCGAATTCGAGATCGAGGTCATCCTCAAGATGGGGTTTCCCGGCTACTTTCTGATTGTGGGCGACTTCATCAACTGGGCCAAGAACAATGGTTGCCCGGTTGGCCCCGGTCGTGGCTCGGGCGCAGGATCCCTGGTGGCTTATGCGCTCAAGATCACCGATCTGGATCCGCTGCAATACAAGCTGCTGTTCGAGCGTTTCTTGAATCCGGAGCGGGTGTCCATGCCCGACTTCGACATTGACTTTTGCCAAGCCAACCGCGACCGTGTGATTGATTACGTCAAGGACAAGTACGGCCATGATGCGGTCAGTCAGATCGCCACCTTTGGCACCATGGCTGCGCGCGCCGCCATTCGCGATGTGGGCCGGGTGCTCGATTTGCCCTACGGCTTTTGTGATGGCATTTCCAAGCTCATACCGAACAAGCCAGGCATGTCGGTGACGCTGCAATACCCGCCCAAACCAAAACCAGAGGGCGACAAGAACCACTATGCGATCGAGATGGAGCCCATCTTGGCCGAGCGCATTGCCAAGGAAGATGAGGTCAAGACTTTGATCGAGCTGGCACAAAAGCTCGAGGGCATGACGCGAAATGTGGGCATGCACGCAGGCGGCGTACTGATCGCCCCGGGAAAGCTCACCGATTTTTGTCCGCTGTATGCGCAGCCCGGCAGTGACGCAGCTGTCAGTCAGTTTGACAAAGACGATGTGGAGGCCATTGGTCTGGTCAAGTTTGACTTCTTGGGGCTGGCCACGCTGACCATTTTGGAAATTGCGCGCGAGCTCATTGCCCAGCGGCATCCGGGGCAGGAGGCTTTCTCCTATGAAAACATCGCCCTCGATGACAAAGCCACTTACGAGCTGTTCAGCCGGGGCCAGACTGAGGCGGTGTTCCAGTTTGAAAGTTCGGGCATGCAGCGCATGCTCAAAGATGCCAAACCCACCCGTCTGGAAGACCTGATTGCGCTCAATGCTTTGTATCGCCCAGGACCGATGGATCTGATTCCCAGCTTTGTGGCGCGCAAGCACGGCCGCGAAGAGGTGCAGTACCCGCACCCGCTGGTTGAGTCGGTGCTCTCGGAGACTTACGGCATCATGGTCTATCAGGAGCAGGTCATGCAGACCGCGCAGCTGCTCGGTGGCTACAGCCTGGGCGGCGCTGACTTGCTACGGCGGGCCATGGGCAAGAAAAAGCCCGAGGAAATGGCCGAGCACCGTATCATTTTCCGCAAGGGTGCTGCCGAAAAAGGCATCAGCGAGAAGCAAGCCGACGATATTTTTGACCTGATGGAGCGATTTGCAGGTTACGGATTCAACAAGTCGCATGCAGCCGCATATTCCCTGCTGGCCTATCACACCGGCTGGCTCAAGGTGCACTACACGGCCGAATTCTTCTGCGCCAACATGACGGTGGAGATGGACGACACCGACAAGCTCAAGGTGTTGCACGCCGATGCGCTCAAAATGGGCATCTGCTTTGAGGCGCCTGACGTCAACCGCGGCCACTACCGGTTTGAGCCGATCGGAGACAAGGTCATCCGTTACGGATTGGGCGCGATCAAGGGGACGGGCGAGCAGGCCATTGCGGCCATTGTGGCTGCGCGCCAGTTCGGCGGGCCTTTCACCTCACTGTATGACTTTTGCGTGCGGGTGGACAAGGCCAGGCTCAACAAGCGCACCGTGGAGGCCTTGATCAAGGCCGGCGCGTTTGACAGCCTGCAGCTCAATCGCGCGGCGCTGATCGCCTCCATAGATCGCGCCTTTGAATTTGCTGCTGCCACGCAGGCCAATGCGCATCAGGGGGGCTTGTTTGACATGGATCCGCAGGCCGCCAGCACGCAAGAGCCAGCGCTGGTCGATGCCATGCCCTGGGGTGTGAAGTCGCGCCTGACCTTTGAAAAGACCGCCATTGGGTTTTACCTTTCGGGCCATCTCTTCGATGAAGTTGAATGGGAGGTGCGCCAGTTTGCCAAGCGGCGCATCGCCGATCTGGTGGACTCGCGAGAGCCGCAATTGCTGGCGGCCATCGTCACCGATTTGCGTTTGGTCAATGGCCAAAGAGGCAAGCTGGTGCTCTTTAAGCTTGACGACAAATCGGCAGCCGTTGAGGCCACGGTGGACGAGAACCTTTACAACGCCAATCGGCACCTGCTCAAGGACGACGAGTTGGTGGTGGTCCAAGGTTTGTTGCAGCCCGACCGCTTCAGCGGTGGTTTTCGCTTCAAGGTTGGGCAAATCTGGGATCTGGAGACCGCCCGCTGCCGTTTTGGCAAGTATCTGCGCCTGGCCGTCAATGGCACAGCGCCTGACATTGCCCGTCTGGTGCGCGAATTCCCGGCCCGGCGGCAGCAGACCGAGCAGGGAGAGCGGGTGCAAGGCCTGCAACTGCGCCTGAGCGTTTTCCGTGAGGGGGCCAGCGCCGATCTGCAGTTGGGCGATGCGGCGCGCATCTACCCCAGCGATGCCGCCCTGGCCAGCGCCATGGCCCAGTCGGACAAGGGATTGGCTCAGATCGTCTACGAATAGGCCTGCCTGTGACTGCCGCCTCTCGTTCGATCGATGGATTTGGTTGGAGCGAGGCGGCATGGCGCCTCGGCGCTCAAAAAGTGACCTTGATTTCAAGGCCTTCGCGCAGCAGCACCTCTGGCACCCGGCCATCAATGTCTCTGGGAACCGTGCCCATTTTTTGGATGCCGCGCAAAACTGCTTCGTCGAAGGCGGGCTTGCCGCTGGGCGTGGTCACCTTGGATCCGGTGATCCTGCC
>JAJTGH010000069.1 GCA_021299555.1 Comamonadaceae bacterium | reverse complement strand
AACGTCTCGGTGCTCCAGGGCAAACAGCGCGCACTCGTAATTGAGCACACTGACGTTGTAGGGCGGACGCACCTTGTCGATTTCGGCAAGCAAAGCCTGTGGGCCGAGCATATAGCCCAGGCGCACCCCGGCCAGGCCGAATTTGCTCAGCGTGCGCATGAGCAGGACATGCTGATGGCCAGCAATGCGGTCGATATAGCTCCTGCTGGCAAAAGGCTGGTAGGCCTCATCCATCACCACCAGGCCGCCCTGCGCGCCCACCGCCTCGACGATGGCCTCGATGGCTGCATCGTCCCACAGGTTGGCGGTGGGGTTGTTGGGGTAGGCCAGGTAGGTGATGGAGGGCTTGTTTGCAGCGATGGCCTGCAGCATGGCTGGCAGGTCCAGTTCAAAATCAGCCGTCAGCGGCACCCCAATGAATTGCAGGCCCTGCAACTGCGCGCTCATGGCGTACATCACAAAGCCGGGCACGGGCGCGAGGATGGATGCACCGGGCACGTCGCAGGCCATGGCCAGCAGGGAAATCAGCTCATCCGAGCCGTTGCCCAACATGAGATCGAAGCCGGCCGGCATCTGCGCGTAGTCGGCGAGCGCGCGGCGCAAATCATTGACCCGCGCGTCCGGGTAACGATTGAGGGCGAGCGCACCGAGGCGGCGCCCCAGTTCGGCCTGCAAGTCGGGTGGCAGGGTGTGGGGATTTTCCATGGCGTCGAGCTTGACCATGCCAGCGGAGTCCTGGACCGCATAAGCGTGCATGGACTGCACGTCCTGGCGTATCCGTGCCATCAGTTTGGCGGCGAGGGGCCGGTTCATGTCTGCGTCCTCATGGGCGGCACCGGATGCAGGCGCAGCTCGGCGGCGCGGGCGTGGGCCTGCAGGCCCTCACCATAGGCCAGTTCGGCCGCGGTTCGCCCCAGGCTCTGAGCACCGGCCTGAGTCACCTCAATCAGGCTCGAGCGTTTTTGAAAGTCGTACACGCCCAGAGGGCTGGAAAACCGCGCCGTACCGCTGGTGGGCAACACATGGTTGGGGCCAGCGCAGTAGTCACCCAGCGACTCGCTGGTGTAGGCGCCCATGAAAATCGCACCAGCGTGCTTGAGCAAAGGCTCCCACCGCGCGGGGTCATCGCTGGAAATTTCCAGATGTTCGGGTGCGATTCGGTTGCTGATGGCACAAGCCTCCTGCATGTCGCGGGTGAGGATGAGCGCGCCACGGTCGTTGAGGCTTTTGGCGATGATCTCGCGCCGCGGCATTGCCGGCAGCAGCCGATCGATGGCCGCCTGTACCGCGTCGATGTAGGCCGCGTCGGGGCACAGCAAAATGCTCTGGGCCAGTTCGTCGTGCTCGGCCTGGCTGAACAGATCCATGGCCACCCAGTCCGCCGGTGTGCTGCCGTCGGCCAGGATGAGAATTTCGCTGGGGCCGGCGATCATGTCGATGCCTACGGTGCCAAACACGCGCTTCTTGGCGCTGGCCACATAGGCGTTACCGGGACCGGTGATCTTGTCTACTTTAGGGATGGTGACCGTTCCAAAAGCGAGCGCAGCCACGGCCTGTGCACCACCCACGGTGAAGGCCCGGCTGACGCCGGCCACGCATGCCGCGGCGAGCACCAGAGGGTTTTTCTCGCCCCGCGGCGTGGGCACCACCATGATGATCTCGGGCACCCCGGCGACCTGAGCCGGGATCGCATTCATCAAGACGGAAGAAGGGTAAGCGGCCTTACCCCCAGGCACGTAAATCCCCACGCGATCCAGCGGTGTGACCTTCTGGCCCAGCAGCGTGCCATCCTCGTCCCGGTAGCTCCAGCTCTGGCCCGAGGCTTCTTTCTGTGCCTCGTGGTACTTGCGCACTCGGGCAGCGGCGGCCTGCAAGGCCTGTCGCTGGGCGGTGGGCAGGTCCGCCAGCGCTGCCTGCAGCTCGGCCTGGGGGATTTCCAGCTCAGCGACGCCGGCAGCGCTCAGTGCGTCAAATCGCCGAGTGTATTCAAGCACTGCCGCGTCACCACGCAGGCGCACATCGGCCAGGATGTCGGCCACGCGCTGCTCAATGGCCGAGTCGGTGTCTTGCGACCAGTGCAGGCGGGCCTCAAGGACGGCCTGAAAATCGGGCTGATTGGTCGAAAGCAAAAGGGGTTGGGCTCGCATGGCAGTCGTCAGGCGGATGGGTTCACGGCTTTGGCCATGGCGTCGATGATCTGGCGTATGGGCGCCTGCTTGAGCTTGAGTGCAGTCTGGTTGACCACCAGGCGCGAGCTGATCTGCATGATGGTCTCAACCTCCACCAGGTGGTTGGCCTTGAGCGTGCTGCCGGTGGAGACCAAGTCAACGATGGCATCGGCAAGGCCTGTCAGCGGCGCCAACTCCATGCTCCCGTAGAGCTTGATCAGATCCACGTGCACGCCTTTGGTGGCGAAGAAATTGCGCGCGATCGCCACATACTTGGTGGCCACCCGCAGCCGAGCGCCTTGGCGCACAGCTGCGGCGTAATCGAAGTCCTGACGCACAGCCACGCTGATGCGGCACTTGGCAATTTGCAGATCGAGCGGCTGATACAGCCCGTCGCCGCCCGATTCGAGCAGCGTGTCCTTGCCCACCACACCCAGGTCGGCTCCGCCGTGCTGAACATAGGTGGGTACGTCGGTCGCACGCACCAGAACCACTCGCAGATCCGGCCGATTGGTGGCCAAAATCAGCTTGCGCGAGCGTTCCGGGTCATCGAGCACCTCGATGCCAGCGGCCTGCAACAGCGGCAAGGTGTCATCAAAGATACGGCCCTTGGACAAAGCCAGGGTGATCATCTGAGACATCATTTGATCCTTTCGATGTCCGCGCCCAGACCGCGCAACTTGATTTCCATCTGGTCATAGCCCCGATCGAGGTGGTAGATGCGATCGACTATGGTCTGACCTTCGGCCACAAGCCCTGCGATCACCAGGCTGGCCGAGGCGCGCAGGTCGGTGGCCATCACGGTTGCGCCGGAGAGCCGTGGCACGCCCTCAACCACGGCGACCTTGCCATCGACCTGGATCTTGGCGCCCAAGCGCACCATCTCGTTGACATGCATGAAGCGGTTTTCAAAAATCGTCTCTGTCACCTTGCTGCTGCCCTGGGCAATCACATTCAGAGCCATAAACTGGGCCTGCATGTCAGTGGGAAACCCCGGGTACTCCGTGGTTCGAAAACTCTGCGCCTGCAATCGCCCACTGGACTGGACTTCAATGAAGTCCGGGCCCGCATCAACGCTCGCGCCTGCGGCGCGGAGTTTTTCGATCACCGCATCGAGATGATCGGCGCGTCCGTGACGCAGTACCGCCTTGCCGCCGGCTGCCGCCACGGCACACAAAAAGGTACCCGCCTCGATGCGGTCGGCGACCACCCGATGGGTGCAGCCGGTCAAACGCTCAACGCCCTGGATACGGATGCGGCTGCTGCCATGGCCCTCGATGCGCGCACCCATGCGGATGAGCATTTCGGCCAGATCGACAATCTCTGGCTCCTGCGCCGCGTTTTCCAAAACGGTTTCACCCTGCGCCAGGGCAGCGGCCATCATGAAGTTTTCAGTGCCAGTCACGGTCACCATGTCGGTGGTGATGCGCGCTCCGCGAAGACGCCCGCTACCAGGGACGCGGGCCACCATGTACCCGTGCTCAACGTCAATCTCTGCGCCCATCGATTGCAGGCCCTTGATGTGCTGATCCACCGGCCGCGAACCAATGGCGCAGCCACCAGGCAGGGAAACCGTGGCACGACCGAACCGCGCCAGCAGGGGTCCGAGCGCCAGCACGGAAGCGCGCATGGTCTTGACCAACTCGTAGGGCGCCTCGGGCTTGTCCAATTGCCGCGCATCAAGTCGCACCGTGGTGGGTGTGGCTGCATCACGCGCTGCCACCACCCCCATATTGCCGACGAGCTTGAGCATGGTGCTGACATCTTGCAGCCGAGGCACGTTGAGCAAAGTCACTGGCTCGCTGGTGAGCAAAGCGGCGCACAGCTCGGGCAGTGCCGCATTCTTGGCACCGGATATGTCTACGGTGCCAGCCAGCCGGCGACCGCCACGGATGAGCAGCTTGTCCATTCAGCGCCCTCCCCGCTCAGCCCACTCGGCCGGCGTATAGGTCTTCATGGACAAGGCATGCACCTCGTCGGTTTGCATGCGCTGGCCGAGCGTGGCGTAGACCCGCTGGTGTCGCCAAACCGATCGGCGCCCCTCAAATTCGCTCGACACCACAACGGCCGACCAATGACGGCCGTCGCCCTCGACGGTCAGATGGGTGCAAGCCAAACCCTGTGCGATCAAGGCTTGGAGTTCTTGAGCAGTCATTGCTAGGTCTTTCAGCTGCGTATTTTGAAACCGATGCGCAGCAAATGCAGCGCCACAGCGCTCATGATCAAACAGGCAGAGCCCACCAGAGCCAGACTGAGCCACGGCGAGACATCGCTTTGGCCCAAAAAGCCGTGGCGAAAACCGTCGATCATGTAGAAAAACGGATTGAAATGGCTGGCCGACTGCCAGATGTCCGGCAGGGAATGGATGGAATAAAACACGCCCGACAAAAAAGTCATGGGCATGATGAGGAAGTTCTGAAACGCAGCCATCTGATCAAACTTTTCGGCCCACAGCCCCGCGATGATGCCCATGGCAGAAAGCAGTCCGGCCCCAAGCGCGGCAAATACTGCGATCCAAACAGGTGCGACCCAGGGCAGGTCTGAAAACCAGACTGTGACCAACAAGACTCCCAAGCCGACCACCAGGCCGCGCGCCATAGAAGCCAACATGTAAGCGCAAAACCAGTTCCACGGCGACAGCGGAGTGAGCAAGATAAAAACCAGATTGCCCATCATCTTGCTCTGTATGAGTGAGGAGGAGCCGTTGGCAAAAGCGTTTTGCAGCACGCTCATCATGACCAAACCGGGAATCAGGAAGTCGGTATAACCCACGCCCGGATAAACCTGCACACGGTCCTCGAGGACATGGCCAAAGATGAGCAGATACATCAGTGCAGTGAGCACCGGCGCTGCCACCGTCTGGAATGCCACTTTCCAAAACCGCAGCACTTCCTTGTAAAACAGGGTCAGCCAGCCGGTCATCAGGCGCTCACTTTCTGGGCGCGATCGGCCACGCCGCTCATCACATCGAGAAAGACATCCTCAAGGTCCGCCTTGCGAATTTCCATATCCTGCGGTTGCACACCGGCCAGACGAAGCGCCGCCAGATGCGACTCTATTTCCTGAGCATCGTGCGCGGGCAACTGCACCACGCGCCCGGTCACGCGGGCCTTGGCCGCCAGCTCAGCCGGCAAGGCCTGATCGAGCTTGAAACGCAGCACGTTGGACGATGCGTTCTTGAGCAGCTCCGAAGTGGATGATAGAGCCACCACCTGGCCTTGCTTGAGCATGGCGATCCGACTGCACAGCGCCTCGGCCTCTTCAAGATAGTGGGTGGTCAGCAGCACGGTGCTGCCCTGGCGATTGAGTTTGGCGATGAACTGCCACAGAGTCTGACGCAACTCGACATCCACGCCCGCCGTTGGCTCGTCGAGCACGATCACGGCCGGCTTGTGCACCAGGGCTTGAGCCACCAGCACGCGCCGTTTCATACCACCAGATAGCTGTCGCATATTGGACTGCGCTTTGTCAGCCAAGCCCAGGCTTTCAAGCAATTCATCGATCCACGGGCCGTTGTTGGAGATGCCGAAATAGCCCGACTGGATGCGCAAGGTCTCGCGCACAGTGAAAAAGGGATCAAACACCAATTCCTGGGGCACCACGCCCAAGCGACGACGCGTCTGCGCGAAATCGGTCAGAACATCAAAACCCTGCACCTTGACCGAACCGCCGCTGGCCCGGGAAAGGCCAGCCAAGATGCTGATCAAGCTGGTCTTGCCCGCGCCATTGGGGCCCAGGAGGCCAAAAAACTCGCCCTCCTCGATGTCGAAGCTGACCCGATCGAGGGCCTGCACGACGGCCCCGGTCCGCGAACGATACTGCTTGGAGACGGACTGAAAGGAGATGGCGGACATGAAAACTGACATTTTAGGCTGGGCACAGACCCTGGCGGTTCGCCGAAGCCGCCGAACTCTGATTTTGAAAGGCGACGCTCATGCGGCCGGCAACAGTTGTGCGACACCGTAGAGCGTCGCCAATTGCCGCAGCCGTGCTGGCAAGGCAGCGACCTTGAACTCCCAGCCCATGGAAACAACGGCCCGACGGCAATCGAGCAAAACCGCCAGCACCGAGGAATCAAACTGCTGCAGGGCACTGGCATCGACCTGCACCACTGGCGCCCCCCGGCTCAGGCGCAGGGCGTCGCGCAAAGCCTTGGCACATTGCGTCGCGCGGGCGTGGGTGACGACCGCAGGCAGGCGCAACTGAGTGAGGGTCGGGGTAGAGCCAGGCACGCTGCGTCAGCCCTTTTTTGCCGAGACAGCGCCGGCGGCCTTGTTGCGTTCGGCCAGCGTCGCGATCAGGCCGTCTATGCCGCGGGCGGAGATCTCCTGGGCAAACTGAGTGCGGTAGGTCTCGACCAGCCAGACACCCAGGACATTGAGGTCATAAATGCGCCACCCCGAAGGGGTTTTTTCCATGCGGTAGTCGAGCTGAATCGGGTCACCCCGCCCGATGATCTCCGAGCGCACAATGACTTCCGCGTCGGCCGGATTGGCCCTCAGGGGTTTGACAGACACCGATTGGTCCTTGACCTGGGTCAGCGCGCCCGAGTAGGTGCGCACCAAAAGGCCCTTGAACTCCTCTTGCAACCGCTTTTGCTGCTCGGGCGTGGCCTGCCGCCAGTTGCGCCCGACCGCAGAGGCCGTCATGCGCGTGAAATTGACATGGGGCATGATCTTGAGATCGACAAAGGAGACGATCTTGCGCATGTCTCCGGCCTGCACGTCTTTGTCATTTTTGATGGTCTCGAACACCTCGGCAGACAAGCGGCGAATCAACTGATCGGGCGCCTCCTGCGCATGCACACCAAGCGCCCCAAGGGCCAAGAAAGCCGCGGCCGTCCCGCGCAAAAAATCAAGCCAAAGTCTGCGGTTCATGAGCAATCCTGTCCTATGGGGCCATCCGATTCAAACCAGAGCTGCGCGTGGGCAACGCCGTCAGCGGGCGGGGGGCGATGTCTGGGGCAAATCGTAGCGTTCTTCAGGCTCCGCCGCGACCTTGGGCCGATCGCCCACGCCCCGCCTGCGCTGCAAATGCGAGTCGCGTACAAAGGTGTACCGGTCAAGCGCTGCTTCATTGAGCAACCGGCCTGCGTCGATCGCACCCGAGCGAAGATCGAGCAAGCGCAAACCGGTCAGACCAGCGCGGGTCGGCGTATCGGCCACAGTACCCACCAAATCGCCCATTCGTTCGACCGGTAAAGCAGCGGTATCTCGCAAGGTCGATGGCCCAAGCAGGGGCAAGACCAAATAGGGCCCGCTGGGCATGCCCCATCGGCCCAGGGTCTGGCCAAAGTCTTCCCTGTGACGCAGCAAATTGACGCTTGAGGCCACATCGACAAAACCGAGCAGCCCCACGGTGCTGTTGAGCCCCACCCGAGCCAAGGTTTGCGCCGACTCCACCGGCTTGAGTTGCAGCACATTGTTGGCAAAGGACCAAACATCGGACAGGTTGCCAAAGAAGTTACTGACGCCGGTTTGCAAAAACTGCGGTACCACGGCGCGGTAACCCCTGGCAACGGGCAGCAGCACCGCCTCATCGACCGCCTCGTTGAAACGCCAGACCTGCCGGTTGTAGCCCTCCCAAGGATCGCGCGGATCACCGCCGGCGCCGACCGTGGCGCAACCTGTAAGGAGCAGTTGAAGGCTCAGCAGCACAGCAAGCAGCGTGCGCCGGCCGAGCCCGAAAACACCCACGGTTTGCGCGCTCACGGCTTGGTCGCCTTGGGTTGGGCAGCTGGGGTGTCGGCGGCCTTGCTGTAAAGAAACTGGCTGATCAGGTTTTCGAGAACAACCGCGGACTGGGTGGTCGTAATGACATCGCCAGTCGTGAGATTTTTATCGGCCGAGCCCGCCTCGATGCCAATGTATTGCTCGCCCAGCAAGCCGCTGGTCAAGATCTTGAGCGAACTGTCTTTGGGAAACACATAGCGCTTGTCCAAAGTCAAGCGCACGCTGGCCTGGTAGTTGCTGTCGTCAAACCCGATCGACTCGACCCGCCCAACCACCACCCCGGCGCTCTTGACCGCTGCGCGCGGCTTGAGACCGCCAATGTTGTCAAAACGGGCCAGCACCGGGTAGCTGTTGTCCGAAAAGCTCAGAGACAGCAGGTTGGCAGCCTTCAAAGACAAGAACAGCAAGGCGGCTGCGCCTAAAACGACAAACAGACCCACCCAGGGGTCTTTGCTGGAGCGTTGCATATCGACTTTCAAAAAGTCATCGATAACATATAAACGGGGCAGGCCAGCGGCAGGCTGACTCGGACGCTTGATGTCAGGAAAACAATTATTTTCGCACGCCCAGAGCCACCGCGCTCAGCCCCGGGCTAGACCGGCTCGCCGGTCTCAGAGGCTGAACATGGCCGCAGTCAAGAGGAAATCCAGACCCAGCACCGCCAGGGAGGCCTGAACCACCGTTCGGGTGGTGGCCCGCGCGACACCCTCGGGCGTGGCTTGCGCCTCAAAACCCTGGTAGAGCGCAACAAAAGTGACCGTCAAACCAAAGACCATGCTCTTGATGACGCCATTTCCTACATCGCGAAAAACGTCGACCCCACCTTGCATCTGGCTCCAAAAGGAACCCGGGTCAACGCCGATCATGACCACGCCCACCAGCCAACCGCCCAAAATGCCCAACGCGCTGAAAACGGCCGCCAGCAACGGCATGGCGATCAGGCCACCCCACAGACGCGGCGCCAGGATGCGCCGAACCGGGTCCACCGCCATCATTTCCATGGCCGAGAGCTGCTCGCCGGCCTTCATCAGGCCGATTTCCGCGGTCAGGGCCGTGCCAGCGCGGCCCGCAAAAAGCAGGGCGGTCACCACTGGGCCGAGCTCGCGCACCAGGCTCAGGGCCACCAACAAACCGAGGGCTTCCGCAGAGCCGTAGCGTTGCAAGGTGTAATAGCCCTGAAGACCCAGCACAAAGCCGACGAACAGACCGGAGACCGCGATGATGGCCAGCGAATGGTTGCCCAAAAAGAAAATCTGGTCGCGCACCAAACCAAATCGCCGCAGCGTGGCTGGCGACAGAGCCAACAGACGCACAAGCAGCCGCGCCCCCTGGCCCAGATCAGCCAGCCGGGTTCGCGTTGCACGACCGACATCGCCGAGCCACCGGTAAAGACCATCCCACTTCATCGCCCACCCTTCGCAGCACTGCGCCGCGTCACCGCACGTGGTCCAAAGTCGGTATCTGCTGATTCGGCCGGGTAGTGGAACTTCACGGGCCCCTGGCTCAGGGCATTGACGAATTGATGAACCAGCGGATCGGCGGAGTTTTTCACCTCGTCGGGGGTGCCCTCGGCCGCAATGGCGCCGTTGGCCAAAATGACCACCCGGTCGGCGATGCGAAAGGTCTCCTCCAGGTCGTGCGAGACGACCACGCTGGTGATGCCCATGGTGTCATTGAGCTGACGGATGAGCTGTGCTGCAGTGCCCAGAGAAATCGGATCCAGCCCAGCAAATGGCTCGTCGTACATGATGAGTTCGGGGTCCAGAGCAATGGCTCTGGCAAGAGCCACACGACGGGCCATGCCACCAGAAATTTGCGACGGCATGAGGTGGCGCGCGCCGCGAAGGCCCACCGCATCGAGCTTCATGAGCACGATGTCGCGGATCAGGGCCTCATCGAGCGACGTGTGCTCGCGCAGGGCAAACGCGACATTGTCATAAACGCTCAGATCAGTGAACAAGGCGCCAAACTGAAACAGCATGCCCATGCGCCGGCGTGTGGCGTACAGGGCCGCATGGTCCATGGCTCCGACATC
>JAJTGH010000068.1 GCA_021299555.1 Comamonadaceae bacterium | reverse complement strand
GGTCGGAGCTGCGGTCGGAGCCATCGTTACCGTTGCCAGCTGCACCGGCGCGGCGCTACCCGTTGGAGGCAACCCCCTGGCAGACACTCCACCGGCCTCGACATTCAACGCTGCAAGAGACACTTCCCCAGAGTCACTGACCTGAAACTCAGCATTGACCTTGATTGCCCGAGGTTCAGTCAAGGCCGCGCGCCGAAAGGCTTGGGTTGTGCCGGTAAAAGAAAAAACCTGCTTTTCGAGGCCCTCAACCTCGCCTGCGATGGTCAGGGCGCCGGTTTGCTGATTTAGAGCAACATCCGACAGGGTGACCTCGGGCCTTATCACGCCGATGCCCAAAAGAATCAGTTCACGCCGACGCTCAACAAGCCTGGCCTCTCGATCCTGCCGCAGCTTGTTGTACTCACTCACCCGCCGGTTTCGCTCTTCAACGCGTGCGCGGTACTGCGCCTGAAGACGATCTATCGTTCGATCACGCTCTGCTCTTGCCGACGCGAGCCGTTCTTCAAACTCCTTATTCGTCTCCCATACCTCTTGTTTGAGTGACAAGTCCGCGGGGTAGATTGGGGGCGGTATTTCTTCCAGGCCTTTGGCATCAGGGGTGAGCCAGTCTCTCAGATCACTTTGGACGATCAGGTCAAGTCGCTCCTTCCAAGGAAGCGTCTTCAGGGCACCGGAGTTGAGGCGGCTGGAGAAGGTTTTCACCTCCTCGGCCCTGGCCTGAACCTCACGTTGCACCCTTTGCCGCGCGTCAAGCTCAGCCCGCTCGACAACCGTCAGAAACGGAAAACGGCTTCCGTCTACGGTAAATGACTGGGCTAAGTTTCCATCAGACCACTGGCCCGTTCGAATGACTGTACCGTCGGCTCGGTACTCTATGCCCTGACCGTGGCGTTTATCGTCACGCCACTCACCAACGTGCTTATCCCCAGCAGCGAAGGTGAACGTCCCCTGCCCGTCGAACTTGTAATTCTTGAATCCACCGACGTATTTGTCGCCATTGGCAAAGACTATTGATCCGCGCCCATGCGGTGTGTCGTTTTGGAATTCCCCCTCATACTTTGCGCTGCCCAGAGCCACAGAGCTGAAGCAATTGTGCTTGTACCCACTACCCGGGCACGGCGGCAGCTGTGACTGCGCGCCAGCGGCCAGCGGCAGTGCAAGCAGCAACAAGCGGATCGGAAACTTCATGGTTGCAGAGTCTACATTTCGCTTGTCAATTCGGGCAGCAGTCACCCCATCAGCAACTTTGAGTACAAGGCCATGTTGGCTCACATCACCAGCTTTGGGGGGGTGTGGTGTGGGGTAGGGTCGGGTCGGCGCAGGCTGAAATGGCAAGGGCCGAGGGCGGGTAGCACCTCGAACGCGCCGTGCGCGGCCGCAAAAGCCGAAACGACTTCCTCATTGTTCTTCTCAATATTGTCCACTTTCGTTTCGACCATCGGCAGCCGCTCATAGATCTCCCGGAGGCTGACATCAACTTCCCCACCCATTTACTGCTCAGTCAGTCTGTTGAACCCCCACCCTGTTCGGTCGTGGCTTTCTGCCTGGGCATTTGCTGGGCGGCCTGAGCGTTGATCTTGATTGCAGGGTATGTGAGTGCTCGGCCTTCGATTACAGTGCCATTGTCACCTGCCCCCAACTTTGCAAAGGGTCCCCGATGACTTCAGCCTCCTTTCGTATTGGCATCACCCCCGATGTGTTGATGTCCAACGGCCAACCGATTTTCGGGTCTGAGGCTTTCCGTCTCCTCGAGCATCCGGGGATCGAATGGGAGTACATGCCGGCCAGCGACCAGATCACCCCCGAGCTGGCGCTGCGCTACGACGCCATCTGCGCCATGACCACCCGCGTCACGCCGCAGGGATTGCCACAGGACCATTACCGCCTCAAGCTCATCGCTCGGTTTGGCGTGGGCTACGACTCCATTGATGTGCCCACGTGTACGCGATCCAGTATTTTGTTGACCATTGCTCCTGACGGCGTACGACGACCTGTGGCCACCTCGGCCCTCACCTTTGTTCTGATGCTGGCGCAAAAGGTCTGGCTCAAGGACAAACTCACCCGAACCGGTCGATGGGCCGAAAAATCCGACCATATCGGGACCGGGTTGACTGGCAGGGTGCTGGGCTCGTTGGGGGCTGGCAACATCGGCGCCGAAATGTTCAGGTTGGCACGTCCCCTGGATATGAAATTCATGGTCCATGATCCATACGCCGATCCCGGGCAGATGCGTGAGCTCAACGTTGAGCTGGTCGACATCGACACCCTTTTTTCCACTGCCGACTTCCTGACGGTTCACTGCCCCTTGAACCAGCAGACCCACGGACTCGTCAACGCCCGATTGCTCGGCCTGATGAAGCCCACGGCCTATTTGATCAATACCGCCCGTGGCCCGATCGTGGATGAAAAGGCCTTGCTCGAGGTCTTGGTCAAACGCCGCATTGCGGGTGCCGGTCTGGATGTCTTCGAGGTCGAGCCAACGCCGGCCGACAACCCTTTGCTCGCCCTGGACAATGTCATCGTGACGCCGCATGGCATTTGCTTTACAGACGAGTGCATGCAAGGGCTGGCCCGCAGTGCTTTCACAGCTGCTGTAGACCTGGCGCAAGGCCGGTCGCCATCTTTCGCAGTCAATGCAGTGGCTGGCAGCCATCTGCGCTGAGACGGTATTTCACCCACCATGATGGAGGTTTTGGCATGAGCGGCGCAACGAACCTGAGGGACAGGATACTGGCTGGAGAGCGTGTGGTCGGAGCCATGATTTTCGAGTTTTTTTCGCCCGGTATGTCACGCATCCTGGCCAATGCCGGCGCTCAATTCGTGATTTACGACATGGAGCACAGTGGACTTGAATTCGAAACGCTCAAATGGCTGTTTGCAACCTGTCGTGGGCTGCCCATCGAGCCGATGGTTCGAGTGCCACGCAGTGACTACACCTGGATTGCCCGCTCACTGGATCTGGGCGCCCGGGGCATCATGGTACCGATGGTCGAGACCCGCGAGCAGGCCCTGGACATCGTGCAGTCATGCCGCTATCCCCTGACGGGTAGACGGGGAGCAGGCTTTGGTTTTGCCCAGTGCGATTACATGGGGGGCAATGTCATTGCCAAGATGGCAGACTATCACCAGCGCACCTTGGTGATCGCACAAATCGAAACTGAGCGTGGACTTGAGAATGTCGATGCCATTGCCGCCGTGGAGGGCATCGACGCTTTGTGGGTAGGGCATTTCGACCTCTCCAACTTCATGGGGCTGCCGGCCCAATTTGACCATCCTGAATTCGACCGGGCTTTGCGTCATGTGGGCGAGGTGGCCCGTCGCCACGGCAAGGTGGCTGCGATCATGGCCACCGATGCGGCCTGGATGGCACGTGCCCGCTCGATGGGCTACACGCTGCTGGCCGCAGGCACGGACAGCGGTTTGTTGCAGGCGGCCATGGGGGATCTGATTCGTCAGGCCCGTTGAGCGCACAAGGAAGGTCATCCTGCCCGAAACCACCACAGAGGCAATACAAGCGCCAGCACAGCCGCTGCGGCCCTACACCGTTATCTGATTCGGCATTAAAGCTCTGGGAAAGTGGCTACATGAACCCAGCACCAGAAAGCAAAAAGCCCAACCGGTGAGGGCTGGGCCAAGTGCTTGATTTACTTGGGGTGGCTGATGGGACTCGAACCCACGACGACAGGAATCACAATCCTGGACTCTACCAACTGAGCTACAGCCACCACAGGACCGCAATTATAGCGTTCAAGAGGGTGAAGGCTCAGGTTCGTGCCTGAGGAAACGCCAGGGCGTTCAGCCCTTGGCAGGCTCACCGGCGACCGGACGGCTGACCTTGAACTGCACCTTCAAACGCTCTTGCAGCATCTTGTAGTAGGCCAGTCCCTCCGCGTTGGTCCACCACTGGGTGTACTGGGCGCGGGCCTGGTCGACTTCCTGTTGCTTGCGCTCAGGCCTGGGCAGCACCTTGGTGACCTTGACCACCACGTAGCCGTCGGCCCCCAGATCCACGCCTTTGAAAGCGGGCAGAGCCGCGGGGTCGGCACGCAAAGCCGCGTTGAGCACTGGCGTGGGCACTTTGGCCGCCTCGCCCCGACCGAGCGTAAGCGATTCAGGCAATTGCGATTCGGCCGGCTTGGCCTGCCACTGGGCTAGGCGCTCGGCGCCTTCTTTGCGAGCCAGTTCAGCGCTTCGCTCGGCCATCCAGCGGGCCTTGACCTGTTCGCGCACTTCGTCAAAGGGCAGTTGGCGGGCCGGCGTGTGCTGCACGATCCGCGCCGACACCAAGGTACCGCCGCCTATGTCGATGGCTTCGGTGTTGCGCTTTTTCTCAACAGCGTCGGCCGAAAAAAGGGCCGTCAGCAGTTTGGGGTTGGCCAAAGGTCCTTTTGCGTCGGGCGCGGCGGCACGACCGATGCGCTCGGCGCTTTGGATCTGCAAGCCCAGTTTGGTGGCCGCCGGCTTGAGGCTGTCGGACTGCTCGTAGACCGCGCTGCTGAATTGTTCGGCCGCCTCAGCGTATTTTTTGACCAGCAGCTGTTTTTTGATCTCGGCTGTCAGCTCGTCCTTCATTTCCTCAAAGCTGCGGGTCTTGGGCGCCTTGATCTCGGTCAGCCGGATGATGTGATAACCAAAATCGGTTTCCACCAAGTCACTGATCTGGCCGCTGCTCAGCGCGAATACAGCGTCTTCAAAAGGCTTGACCATGGCACCACGGCCGAAGAACCCGAGATCGCCCCCTTGGGCGGCAGAGCCTGTATCTTGAGAATGCTTGCGGGCCAGGTCGGCAAAGCCCTTGGGCGATTTGCTCGCCTGAGCGAGCAACTCGGTGGCCTTGGCCTTGGCGGCCTCGCGTTGTGCGGCCGGGGCCTCCTTGGGCGCATTGATCAGGATGTGGCTGGCACGGCGCTCTTCCTTGCCAGACAGGCGCTGGGAGTTTTGCTCGTAAAAGCTCTTGAGTTCGGCCTCGCTGACTTGCAGGCCACGGCCCACGGCCTGGGCATCGAGCACCAGGTACTCGATACTGGCCGACTCGGGCGCCATGAACTGACTGGCCTTGGTCTTGTGATAAGACTCGAGGTCGGCGTCGCTGGGAGACAGCTTGGCAACATAGTCGGCCGGCTTGAAGCGTGCCAACTGCACGGCCCGCTGATCAAAGTAGGCGCCCAGGGCGGTGTCGGCCACAGCATGGGCGGCTGTTGCCGTGCCAGCCACGCCCATGATCACTTGTCGGCTGGCCATTTCGGCGCGCACGCTGGCTTCAAACATTTCAGGGGTCATGCCCTGGCTGCTGAGCAGTTGCTTATAGCGCTCCAGATCCAGCGAACCATCGGCCTTGCGCAAGGAGGCAATTTGTGGGTTGGACTGCAGTTCGTTGGCCAGCCGCTGATTGCTCGCGCCCAGCTGAAGTTTTTCTGCCGCGGCGGCCATGACGCGCTCGCGCACCAGACGCTCCAGCGTTGCGTATTTGGCCTCGGGGGTGTCGAACAATTTCACGTCCAACCCAGGTAACTGGGCGCGCATACGGTCGACCTCCTGGCGATGCGCACCATCCCACTCGGCCTGTGTGATGTCACGGCCATCGACCTGCGCCACCACGGTGTTGTCCTGCTGACGGCCATAGTCATTGAGGCCGAGCAGCACAAACGAAGGCACGATCAGCAGAAACAACAAGCCCATGGTGATCTTGGTGTGCTTGCGGATGAAGTCGAACATGAATGGTTTCCTGCAGCGCTTTAATCAATGAAAGGACGACGCGATGTCCCTGGAATACACACAGACTCCACACAAAAAAGGCGAACATTGATGTTCGCCTTCTTGCCCGTTTGCTGGTGGGTGCTGAGGGGCTCGAACCCCCGACCTACGCCTTGTAAGGGCGCCGCTCTACCAACTGAGCTAAGCACCCCACCTCAACACGAGGAATCTGCTCTTTCAGTTCAATGCGTCCTTGAGCCCCTTGCCCGGACGGAACTTTGGAATCTTGGCGGACTTGATTTTAATCGGCTCGCCGGTGCGGGGATTGCGGCCGGTGCGACCGGCCCGCTTGGTCACGGCAAAAGTGCCGAAACCCACCAGCGAGACTTCTCCCCCCTTCTTCAGGGTGGTCTTGACGGCCGACAAAATGGCTTCAAGAGCGCGACCGGATGCAGCCTTAGAAATGTCGGCCTGCTTGGCGATGTGCTCGATCAATTCGTTTTTATTCACGGTTTTTCCTCGGGCATGTCGGAGATAAAACGGGCAAATTCAGCGCGCTCAAAGCGGCCAACTCGAAAAACCAAGCCAGCGCCGCGCGGACGCGGATTCTAGACGCAAAAGCTTGCATTGGGTCGACCTGCTGCGATTGATCGACGCGCGCAGAACCGTCGGCCTGCGCTCAAAGCGCCTGCGCAATCGCCAAACCCAGGTCCTGCGTGCTGGCCGCACCGCCCAGGTCAGGGGTGCGCGGCGCGCCGCTGTCAGGGGCGAGCACGGCCTCGATGGCCCGCAAAATCGCATCGTGCGCGGCCTTGTGACCCAAAAACTCGAGCATCATGGCACCGCACCAGATCTGACCGATCGGGTTGGCCACGTTGCGCCCAGCAATGTCAGGGGCCGAACCATGCACCGGTTCAAACAAAGAAGGAAAGCGCCGCTCGGGGTCGAGGTTGGCGCTCGGCGCAATGCCGATGGTGCCGGTACAGGCGGGACCCAGATCGCTGAGGATATCGCCAAACAGGTTGCTGGCAACCACCACGTCGAAAAAATCAGGGCGCTGCACGAAGTGCGCGGTCAGGATGTCGATGTGGAACTTGTCAAGCCGAATATCTGGATAGGCCTTGGCCATTTCTGCCACCCGCTCATCCCAATAAGGCATGGAGATGGAAATGCCGTTGGACTTGGTGGCACTGGTCAGGTGCTTCTTGGGACGGGACTGCGCCAATTCGAACGCAAACTTGAGCACCCGGTCCACCCCCACTCGGGTGAATACCGACTCTTGCATCACGAATTCACGCTCAGTGCCGGGAAAGGCGCGCCCGCCGATGCTTGAATACTCGCCTTCGGTGTTTTCGCGCACGATGTAAAAGTCGATCTCGCCCGGCTCGCGGCGACTGCCGTCTTTGCGCACCACGGGCGCGATGATGCCGGGCATCAGCCGCGCGGGTCGCAGATTGATGTACTGATCGAACTCGCGGCGAAACAGCAGCAAAGAGCCCCACAGCGAGACGTGGTCGGCAATCTTGTCGGGCCAGCCCACCGCTCCGAAGTAGATCGCATCGTGCCCGCCGATCTGGTCTTTCCAGTTGTCGGGCAGCATCTTGCCGTGCTTTTCAAAATAGTCCCAGCTTGAAAAGTCAAAGTGGTCAAATTGCAGGTCGATGCCGTACTTGCGGGCGGCAGCGTCGAGTACGCGAATGCCCTCAGGCATGACTTCCTTGCCGATGCCGTCGCCAGCGATGACAGCAATGCGTTTTTTCCCGGTCATGGATATCCTTTGCTTGAATCAGAGTCGGTATTTTCAGGCGTTTTTGGCCCGGGGCGATCGCACCACCAAGGCCACGCCCAGGGCGGTCACAGCCGTGCCCAACAAGGTGGTCAGGGTGATCATCTCGTCAAACAGCAGCCAAGCCATGATGGCCGTGGTGGGCGGCACCAGATAAAACAAACTGGTCACTGAGGTGGCAGCGCCGCGCTGAATCAGCACGTACAGCAGCGAGCTGCCGCCCAGGGTCAGCGCCAGCACCGCCCAGGCCATGGCTGCAATAAACGGTGCGTTCCAGGCGATGGGCTCGCTCTCGAGCCAGGTCAAAGGCAAGGTGACGATCAAGGCCGCGGCCAGCTGTATGACATTGGCCGTTCGCGCATCGGTGTCGCGAAGATGGCGCTTTTGGTAAAGCGTCCCGGCCGTGATGGCCAGCAAGGAAAAAACAGTGGCCGATACCGTCAGCACCGAGACCTCGGTGCCGACCATGAGCTTGCGCCAAAGCACCAACAACAAGCCGCCAAACCCGAGCAGCAAGCCCAACCATTGGGTGCGGCTGACCGCCCCACCCTCGATGCGCGATACCCAAACGGCGGTCAGCACCGGCTGCAGCCCAACAATCAGGGCGGCCAGGCCAGAGCCCATGCCATGCTCGACCGCAAACCACACGCCACCGAGGTAGCTGGCGTGCATGAGCACGCCGGTCACGGCCAGATGCCACCACTGCGACAGATGGTGGGGCCACTGAGCGCCAGACAGGAAGATCCAAATCAGAAAGCAGGCGATGGAAAACACATAGCGCCAGGCCAGAAAGCCCAGCGGCGGCGCGTGCGGCAGGCCGTACTTGGCCACGATAAAGCCGGTGCTCCAGATCAGCACAAACACCAGCGGCATGGCCCGCACCCAGGCCGATGCCCCAGGAACGGCCGTCATCGCGAACGGGCGCGAATCTCGGGGATCGCCTTTTGCAGGTAATAGACCATGGACCAGACCGTCAGAACGGCCGACAGCCAGATCAGCCAGCTGCCCCAGAAGTGGGTGTCGATGACGCCGAGAAAAATTCCGTCGTAGAGCAAGAAACCAACGGCCACCATCTGCACCGCGGTTTTGAGCTTGCCCACCACATGCACCGCCACACTTTTGGTCGCGCCGATGGTGGCCATCCATTCACGCAAGGCCGAGATCGCAATTTCCCGGCCAATGATGATCAGTGCCACAAACACATCGGCCCGCTGCAGATCGACCAGCACAAGCAAACAGGCGCAAACCAGAAATTTGTCGGCCACAGGATCGAGAAAGGCACCAAAGGCCGAGGTCTGGTTGAGCTTTCGGGCCAGGTAGCCGTCGAGCCAGTCGGTCAGCGCAAAGACGACAAACATCACGGTGGCCGCCAGATTGCGCGTAGCCTCTGGCAGGTCGAGGTAAAAAACGCCCACGATCAGTGGAATCGCAACGATGCGCATCCAGGTCATGAGGGTGGGGATGGTCAGAAACATAGAAAGGCCATTTTGGCATGAGCCCTTGACTCGGCGGTGACTGGCCTGAGGGTCGGTGCGCCAAGGGCAGAGCTCTCACAGACCCGAGATGTCACGGCTTCAGTGCAGTGCCCGGTAGATGTCGTCGGCCAGGGCCCTGGAGATGCCCTCGACACTGGCCAGGTCTTGCGCGCTGGCCGAACTCACGCCCGCAATGCCACCAAAGCGGCGCAACAGGCTGGCCCTTTTTTTGGGCCCTATGCCTGGTATGTCTTCCAGGCGACTGGTTACGCGCACCTTGTCGCGCTTGGCGCGCATGCCGGTGATGGCGTAGCGGTGGGCTTCATCGCGGATCTGAGCCACCAGCATGAGCGCGGCCGAGCTCGCTGCCATGGACGAGGCGCTGCCCCGCGGGCGAGCCTCAGGCGCTCGAGGGTCCGGCCAGGCCAGCGCAACCGGCGAGCCGGCCGATGCCAGCGCCAACGACAGCGCTGATGTGGTCACCGACCCGCGCACGCGCCAGATTGAAACGCTGGTTCTTCAGGCCTTTATTGCCCAGCATTACATCGATCTGGCCCCACCGCCGACCCTGCTGCTCAGCCATGCGGTCGATTCCGAGCTCATTGCCTTGCTCTGCGAGCAGTCCGGCGTGAAGATACAAGCCGTGCACAAGCCGCGCGAGCAGCGCCGGATCTGGCTGGAAATGGCACAAAAAAATGTCGAGCTTCAATTGGCTAGGCTGCTGGCCGAAGAAGGCTCGCAGCAGGCCCGCACCCGCGCCCTGGCCCAGGCTCTGGACTTGCCTCAAACCGATTTGCAGTCGCTGCGCATCGAGTGCTTTGACATCTCGCACACCGCCGGCGAGGCCACCCAGGCCTCGTGCGTGGTTTTTGCTCAGCACCGCATGCAGGCCGCGCAGTACAAGCGCTACAGCATTGAGGGCGTGACGCCGGGTGACGACTACGCCGCCATGCGCCAGGTGCTGATGCGGCGCTACCGCGGCCTGGCC
>JAJTGH010000213.1 GCA_021299555.1 Comamonadaceae bacterium | reverse complement strand
AGGCACGGCATCGCCCCTGGGCTGACGAGCTGGCCCAGGGGGTGCCGTGTGGCAAGGATGGCGCCTCACTGACCTTGTTTCAGCCCTATATCTCGACCAAGGAGTTCGATCTGGGCCGCGGCTTTAAGGCCAAGGGCTTGATCAGCCAGCGTTGGCGCGATGGCCGCCAGGACATCGCCGGGGTCTGGTACGAAAAAAACGCCACGCTCTCGCATGAGGACTATGGTCTGGTTCAGGTCGGCGCCTTTCCGACGCGCAGCTGGAGCGTCGCCGATTACCCCTACGGGACCAATCTGGGTGTTGCCGATCCCTGGGCTTCCAGTGGCGCGGGCTACGGTCTGCTGACCCGCGCGGTGCGAGTCGGATCGCGCCTGTTTGACCTGGCCGGCGGTGACCTGTACCTGGAAGGTACTTACGATTCGGGTGATGCCGATTACAAAGTGCGCCAACCCAAGTTCTTCGAGCTATACGCCAAGTACGTCAAGGGTCCCTGGATGATCGACGCCATGGCCCAGTCTGCGCAAAACGGCCAGGCCATGGCCTGGGGCCATGGGCCCTTCACGGCGGCAACGACGACGGCGCCTTATGACGGCAACCTGGTCGACCGCAACCGGCAATCGATCGTGATGCTGATGGCGCGCTATCAGCTCAACGCCAAGACCGATGTCTATGGCGGCGTACGCTGGAATCGCTGGAGCGGGTCCAAGGGCGTGATCACGGGCATGAACAGTGCCGGCGATTACCTTTGGAGCGATATGTTCAATGTCGGCTCAACGGTCAACACGGCCTACAGCGCCAAGTCCACCGATGTGAGTTTGGGCGGCGTGTACCGCTTCATGCCCAAATGGTCGGCCAAAGTCGGAGCGGTCTACCTGGGCAAGGCGAGCACCCGCAACCCGGTCGAGCGTGGTCAGTCCAACACCATGCTGTTGGGTACCGTGGGCCTGGGCTATGAGGTTCAGCCTGGCTTCTCGGTGTACGGTTTTGCTGGCGCCGTCAACTACGGTCGCAAGGGGCTGGCGCCCCTGAGCATGCCCGGCCACGGCGCGTTTACGGGGGTCGATTCCCGCGTCGCCCGTTCGGGCAACTGGGTCGGTGTCGGCAGTGTCTACACCTTCTAAAGCCGTGCGGCGTGCATGCGCGGTGGGGCTGCTGATGGCCGGTTTGAGCGCTTGCGGCGGTGGCGGTGGCGATAACGTTCTCACCACCCCAGCCCTTGCGCTGAGTTTGCCCAGCAGCTATGTGCTCAAGTGGTCCGATGAGTTTGATGCCGGTTCTGCGCCCGGCGCGCACTGGACCTACGACTTGGGCGCGCAGCTGTTAGGCGGAACCGTTTGGGGCAACAACGAGAAACAGTACTACACCAGCGATTCGGTACCGCCGCTTACTACAGCGCGCTCAATGGCACGCCCTACGGCTTTTATGAGATCCGCGCCAAGGTGCCTTGTGTGGCCGGCGCCTGGCCCGCTATTTGGTTGACGGGCAAGGATGGTGTCTGGCCAGCCCGAGGCGAGGTCGACGTCATGGAATGGTTTGGCGCTCAATTTGCAGACCTGCCCAACCAGGTGCAGTCGGCCGTTCACACGACCCATAACCATTGGGGCAGTGCTGCAGGTTTGCTCTATGCCAAGCGCGAACAGAGCAATATGTGCACCGAATACCATCGCTTCCAGCTGCATTGGTCGGCCAATGAAATCTTGATTGGTGTCGATGGTGTGCCAACCTTCTCTTATAAAAAACCAAGCGGTGCTGGCTTGGACAAGTGGCCGTTTGATCAACCTGCCCATTTGATCCTCAATGTTGCGGTCGGAGGCAATCTGGGCGGCAGCGTGAATCCGGCTGATATTTCCAGGATGACGCTCAAGGTTGACTACGTCAAGGTCTGGCAGCCAGCGCCGTAGCACGGCTAAACTGACTCGTCATTTCAAATGAGACAACTCGGTCCATGCCCAGGGTCAAAAAAGCAAATTCGCATGAGTCCTCCAAAGCGACCCCTAACTTTCGGCCCGACCCTGCCGCTCGCAGCCTGGCCGGCGGGCGGGCGATGAGCATCGGGGTGCTCACGCAGTTCATCGACAGCCCCTACTACGGCGAGGCCTTGCGCGGCATTGAAGATGTGGTGCAGCAGGCCAGTTATTCGCCGCTGTTTGTCAGCGGGCACTGGAACGAGAGCGAGGAGAAAGATCGCATCTACATGCTGCTCGAGCGCAAGGTCGACGGCATCATCGTGCTCACCGGCAAACTCACCGATGAAACCCTGGTTGATGTGGCGGCCTCGATTCCGGTGGTGGTCACCGGCCGGCACCTGCTGGCGCCCAAGCTTTTCAGCATCGACTTTGACAACGTGGAGGGCGCCTGCCTGGCCGTGCGTCATCTGTATGCCCTGGGTCACCAGCGCGTTGCATTCATATCGGGGCCGCTGGATCACTCCGATGCGGTGCAGCGCGTGGCGGGCTTTCGCTCGGAGCTGCAGCGCAAGAACATGCCCGTCGACGAGGCTTTGATCGTCACCAGCGACTTTCAGGAGTCGGGCGGCTTTCGGGCCATGAACCAGTTGCTAGAAACGCACCAGAGCTTTACCGCGGTGATTGCAGCCAATGACCAGATGGCCTACGGCGCCCGGCTGGCGCTCTACCGTGCGGGCATTCGGGTGCCGGAAGATGTGTCCATCGTCGGCTTTGACGACTTGCCGCATTCGGCATTTACCTTGCCGCCCCTGACCACGGTGCGCCAGTCCATTTACGAGGTCGGCTCCAGTGCAGCGCGCGCCTTGTTCGAGCTCATAGACGGCCGCACGCCGGCGCCGATCCAGATTCCGGCCGAACTGGTGGTGCGTGAGGCATGTCACCCTGGGCGACGCTGTGCAGGCCTACTTGGAGTCTAATTTGCAAGCCCGGTCGCTGGGCCGTCCTGCATGCGCGGCCATCGGGATCGCAACGCCGGTGCTCGGTGATTGGCTGGCGATGACCAACCACCCTTGGCAGTTTTCAGTCAGGGCCCTGCGCGAGCAGCTAGGGCTCGAGCGCTTGCTGATGCTCAACGACTTTACGGCGCTGGCTTTGGCTTTGCCGCAACTGGGCGATCAGGCCAAGCGACAGATCGGCGGCGGTGCGCCTGTGGCGGGCGCCAACATTGCTTTGCTCGGTCCGGGCACAGGCTTGGGGGTTTCAGGTCTCGTCCATGATGCCTCAGCCAACTTGCTCTTGCCGATCGCAGGCGAGGGCGGGCATGTCACACTGGCAGCGAGCAACGCCCTGGAGTTTGCGGTCATCGAGATCTTGCAAGCACGCTACGGACATGTGTCGGCAGAGCGCGTGCTCTCGGGCGGCGGCCTGGTCAACCTTTATGGCGCGCTGGCGCAGATACGCGGTGTGGCAATCGAGCCCTTGACACCGGCGCAGATCATGCAGCGGGCCCAAGGCTCAGCGTCTTTGGAACCTGGCACTGCGGCGGGGCCTGCCAGCGATCCGATCGCTGTCGAGGCGCTCAATCTGTTTTGTGGCTTTTTCGGCCAGGTCGCTGGCGATCTGGCCCTGACCCTGGGTGCGCGTGGGGGCGTTTACCTGGGGGGCGGCATCGTGCCGCGCATGGGCAGGGGTTTTGAGCAGTCCCCTTTTCGCGCGCGCTTTGAGGCCAAGGGCCGCTACGGCGCCTACCTTCAGGCCATCCCGGTGTGGCTGATCGACAGCCCCATGCCTCCTGCCCTGATCGGCGCCGCGCAGGCGCTCGCTGTGCCTGAGTCCATGCTGACCACGGTCTGATTGGGCGTCTGCTCGGGCGGGTCCTGGGGTGCAGTCTGGCTTCACACCGCCGAGAACACCACCTCCTGCGCGCCTTCCCAAAGCACTTTGCGACCGATTTCGGGCAGATGCTCCTGGCCTTCGCAGACGGTCAGGAAGTGGTTGCCAGCCAGCTGGCCCAGCTTGCTGGAAAAGCTGCACGGCCCGTAGGCCATGATGATTTCGGTCTCGCTGTAGCCGCCTGGGTAAAACAAGATATCTCCCACTGAGGGGTGGCTGGTGTGGTTCTCAAAATCTACCCCCAGCGACCAGTCGCCCAGCGGCACCCAGACACCTTCGCCACTCCAGCGCACATGGATGAATTTTTGCTTGTAGGGCAGCAGCTTGAGGAATGCGGCCACGGTCTTGGGCGCTTGCGGGTGGGCACGGGCGAGCAGGCGGTGGCCGGCCACTTCTATGGCAATCAAGGTATTCATGGTGTGTGTCGATCTCGTGTTGACGGTCAGTTCAGGGCTTAGACCATGGCCATTTCGGATTTGCGCTGGCTCCAGCCGGTCATGCGGCGCTCGACGAAGGAAGAGACCGCATACAAGCTGATGCCCAAGCCGGCCAGGATGAAGAGACCTGCAAACACCATGGGTACGTCGAAGTTGCCGCTGGCAATCATCATCACATTGCCGATGCCGCGGTTGGCAGCCACCGTTTCCGACAGCACGGTGCCGACAAAGGCCAGGGTGATGGCGATCTTGAGCGAAGCAAACAGATAGGGCAGGGCGCGCGGAAGGCCGACATTCCACAGCAGGTCGCGCTTGCTCGCGCCCAGCACCTTGAGTACGTCTTCAAGCTCGGGCTCGGTCGAGGCCAGGCCGGTGGCCACATTGACCACCACCGGAAAGATGCTGATGACCGCCGAGGTCATGATGGCCGGCACCGTGCCAGCGCCAAACCAGACCACGAAGATCGGTACCACCGCCACCTTTGGGATGCTGGAAAAGCCCACCAGAAGCGGATAGGCCACGTTGTAGGCCAGCTTGGACGAGCCGATGAGCATGCCCAGCACGATGCCGACCGCCACGCCGATGCCAAAGCCGACCACCGTGGTGTAGAGCGTTTGCGCGGTGTGCGGCCACAGCAGGGGCATCTTGGTGATCAGCACCATGGCGATCTGGCTGGGTTTGGGCAGGATCAGGCTGGAGACATTGAAGGCCACGCAGGCCAGCTCCCAAAGCGCAAAAAATCCAATCAGGGTCAAGAGGCTCAGCAGGTTTTGCTGAGCCGCAGGCGATAGCTTGTTCATGCGGTGACTCCTTCGGATCGGGCATGGGCGATGCGCATGCGCAGTTGCTGGACCAGTTCGCTGAACTCGGGCGCGTAGCTCATGGCCACGGTGCGCGGCCGCTCGAAGGGCACAGGGCAGTCTTCGATGATGCGGCCGGGCCGCGAGGACATCACGCAAATGCGTGTGGCCAGGTAAGCCGATTCGCGCAGATCGTGGGTGACCAGC
>JAJTGH010000067.1 GCA_021299555.1 Comamonadaceae bacterium | reverse complement strand
CAGTGATCGAGCGACAGGCAAAGGCTGCACATGAGAATCAACCGTTCTTCATCAGCCTTCACTATACGGCGCCGCATTGGCCCTGGGAGACGCGCGATGATGAGGCGCTGGCCGATCAGGTGCGCAGTAATCTTTTCCACCTCAACGGCGGCAATATCCGCACCTACCGCCGCATGATCCACCACATGGACCAAGGTATCGGGTGGGTGGTTGACGCCCTGAAGCGACACGACTTGCTGAATAACACCCTGATCTTGTTCACAAGTGACAACG
Source organism: Comamonadaceae bacterium (assembly GCA_021299555.1). GTDB lineage: Bacteria > Pseudomonadota > Gammaproteobacteria > Burkholderiales > Burkholderiaceae_C > Polaromonas. The sequence continues at coordinate 9,819 of JAJTGH010000067.1, read as the reverse complement.
GAGGTGAGCGTTTCAGCGACAACTGGCCCCTGGTGGGTGGCAAGATGGACCTGACGGAAGGCGGTATCCGGGTGCCGTGGATCGCGCACTGGCCGGCGGTGGTGGCATCGGGCCGAACCACCGGGCAGCTATGTATGACATTCGACTGGTCGGCCACCTTGCTTGAATTGGGCGGAGCCAAAGCGGACCCCGCGTACCCCCTCGACGGCGTGTCGCTGGCCCCAGTCCTGCGAGATGCATCTCAGAGCTTTGACCGGCCGCTGTACTGGCGTATGAATCACCGAAATCAGCGGGCCTGCCGCTTCGGTGGCTGGAAGTACTTACGGGTGGACGGTTGCGACTACTTGTTCAATTTGGATCAGGACGAACGCGAGCGGGCCAATCAGGCAGCTATTCAGCCCGAACGGCTTGCGCATATGGTTCAGTCATGGGAGGCCTGGAACGCCACGATGCCACCGATCCCCTCGGATGCGATCGTCAGCATGGGCTATTCGGTACGGGACATGCCCCAGCGCTGAAGGTGACCCATAAGTTGGGATCAAAAGTAAGGTGTAGGCCATGCTCAATCGTATCTCTGCCCCCGCTAGGGGTGACTTGAGTAACTGCTGATCCAACCTCACCATGTGTCGCGGAGAGGCTCGCGATACATCCGTGGTGCCGGTGTGTAGTCGGCTTTGCCTAACGCACTGGGGATTTCAACGTTATCCAGGCCGCGGCGAGCGAGGCGGCGGCCGGGGTCAGGCACGGGTACTGCCAATGAAGAGGCCCTCGCAGAGCCAGGTCCGGGACGCGCTGGCGGTTGCAGGCCCAACCCGCGTAGCCATTGCGCCCAATGTGCCGACCTTTGCGGAGTCTGGCTTTCCCGAGTACGAGACATTTTTCTACATGGGACTGTCGGCACCTTCTAGCATGCCAAGCGCCATCGTCAACAAAATCGCCGCTGATGTGGCTGTGGCGATGAAGACCGAAGACATGCTCAAGACCTTGACCAATGTGGGCTTCCAGCCCGTGACCGAGACGCCAGCACAACTCGCAGCCTTTCTGGTGACTGACCGCGCCAATGCGGCCAAGCGCATCGAGGCGGCTGGCCTAAAAATGGAATGACCCAGTAGCCAGGGCCAGATCGCCAGGCCACCCGGCGGCCGAGCCGCTCAAGACAAACATCAGAGTCGGTGGAGCATCAGCCCACCGAGGGAGCCGGTAAGGCTGCGGGCTACCTGTTCTGGATCAATTGGGGCAGCCCAATACTTCGGCGGGGATTCGGCGGGGCTTCTCGTCACAGTATCCCATCCACCAAACGTCGGTCGCCCCTATCTTGTGTTCCACCAAAACCCAATTGCCGCCTCGGCGCTGAAGCAAAGCAGTGACCGTCAGCCCGTCCATCATCATGCTCTCATTTTTGCCAAACAGCTTTGCAGCATCAAACCTGCGGCCATCCTTGCGCTGCGGCTGGGCGTTGACCATTGCCCACCCCTTGTAGGCCTGAATCGAGTTCACCACAAATTGCACTTCGCCCTGCAACCTCAGCTCCACGGCAGGGCGTACGCCGTCCAGGATGGCCTTGCGCTCTGCGGTTCCAGCGCCCGGACTGATCAGACGGTCTTGCGCGAGCGATACCGATGAAAAAACCAAAGCCAGCAAACCCGCAATTCCCCATTTAAAACCGTTCATGTCACGTTCTCCAAATCATCCAAGTTTTCGTCGCTAGCGCAGCCCTGCACACGCAGGCCCGGTGAGCTCTGGTCTGTACTCGAAATGCAGCGTATCAAAGTGATACCACTTCCCACCCCAGATAAAGCCATGTGCTTCAAACACCTGCACGACGGCTTGCAGGGTCTGGTCGCGCAGTACTGGCGCTGGATAATCACATCGCGCACCCGCCTTGCAGCCAGACCACTGCCAATAATGATGCAGGTGTTTGGGTAACTGAAAATCGATCGCCGCGCCATAGGCGTGCATGCTGCGACGTTGCGTCCCGGCAATGTTACGCCAGTTCAGTGAGCCCAGTGGCTTGGCCACATACGCAGCCAGTTCCGGCTTTCTGGCCAACTGTTGCCCCACTCGCAGCAGTGCCTGGGCTGCCCCATGGCGGCCCGCAAAACTGAGCTTGCACTGACAGGGTGCCCAATGGAGCGACACCATCTGAGACTGCACCTGTTTCAGGTTCTGCCCATAGAGATGATCAAAAAATGCTTGTGATCGCAATCGACCTGGATCCATGTTGAGTTCAGGCGCAGCGGTCAGGGGTTGGGCCGGGTAGGATTGATCAAATTGCGCCTTCAGGTCGGCATGATCGAGTCGCCACTCATGGGAGCTTTGCGGCAGCCCCTGGTCATAGGCCAGCACATCGCCAGCATGCGTGCGCAAGTGATTGGAGTCCAGGATTTCCTTGACCAGATCGGGATAGGCCTTGATCAGACAGGTCATCCCCCGAGCGTGCCCAACGGTCGTCTCTCGCAATTCCCCTGGCTTCATGGTCGCGGCTGCAGCGAGCAGATTCTGCGCCGCAAGCGCCATTGGCAGCATTGCCAGCATCATCGAGACAAGCCTTGGGTTAACCGGCATCAGGTCAAAGGCTCCAGGTCCGTAGCGCAACACCGCGCATCGGTGATGGCGTTGATGGGTGCAAATTCAAGGGTTAGTCTCAGAGTCATGGCCTCGGGCAGCTCGGTTCTGCAGAGATAGATGGCGGCCGATCTTGGGCGATCTGACGGTCTCTCAGACTCAATAAATCCTGATGTATTTGGCCGCGTCCGCGTTGGGCCTTTTGCGCTGCGGGTCGATCCGCTCTTCGAAGGGCGAGATCATCTTCACCCGCTTCTTGCACCGCCAGCCATCTCCTGCCAAGTTGCAATCGATGCCCACCATGCGACGCTCATCGACAAAAGCGCTGGGATATTCGGGGATATATATGACCCACAGCGCACTGTTCTTATCGTTGCTGCGGTGGCACACAAAAGAGGCAATCGAGCGCCCCCCATTCGCATCTCCTCCCTCAGAGTAATAGGCAATTCCGTTGGCGCACGGGACAGAGCCGACATTCTGGGTTTTGGCGAAGGCTGCCTTTTCCATCTCTTTCGGCAAGGCGCCTGCAAGATCCAGGGACCAAACCTCAGAAAAGCGCCCTGACGTATTGGAGGCAGTTGCAAGCGAGAGTCCGGGCAGCAGCCCGCAAAGAAACAAAGCAATGAGTAAAAAAGCACGCATAAGGATCTGGCACCACCGATCAGAGATTGGCTGTCGGCTTGAAATGGCGCCGCCCGCCGGCGCGCTGAACGACATCTGATACCGCGTATAGTCAGTTTTGGAGTTTATCGGATGGGGCTGTGATGTGAAATGTTGCACCGAAAACCGAGCCCACCTTAAGGCGGACCAGGATCGCCCCTCAATCGCTGCCAAGGAAGCAAGCCGACCATGTCCAAAAAAGCCCTGTTGTGGTTTTCCTTTTTCTTCTTGGGCTTGATCGGGTCCAGCATGGCACAAACCGTGAGCGAACCCCCCTATGCCCTGGTGAGAAGCGAGCCGCCTTTTGAAGTGCGCGATTACGGCGTGCTGACAGTGGCCGAAACCCTGATCGATGGCGACTTCGACGTCGCTGGAAGCCTGGGTTTTCGACGGGTTGCCGGATATATTTTTGGTAAAAATCAGAATGCCAAGGGCGAGAGCGAAAAAATTGCCATGACTGCGCCCGTGACGATGGAGGCGACTGACCAACAGTGGCGACTGCATTTCGTGATGCCGCAGGGCATGGTCTTGGGTCAGTTGCCCAAGCCCCTAGATGCCAGCGTGCAGTTGCGCGAGTTGCCCGCGCAGCGCATGGCCGCAGTGCGCTTCAGTGGCTTGACCACAGCCGCCAGCATCGAACGCAACACCCAATTGCTGAAAGACTGGCTCGTGCGCAACGCTTTGGCGTTTGACGATCGGCCCCAACTGGCGCGCTACAACGATCCGTTCACCGCGCCCTGGAATCGTCGCAATGAAATTTTGATTCCTTTGAAAGCCAGGTGATGGGCGCTGTGGCTGTTGATCGGCGCATGCCCGTGTTTGGTCCCGGGCTCAACCTGCCTACCGCGGCGCCACTGACTCGGTCGATCGGGGAACTGTAGACTTTACAGCCATGAGATTTCTGATCCACCTGCTGCTCTCGGTGCTGCCGCTGCTTGCTGCTGCGCAGTCTCGCCTGGCGCCCTGCCCATCAGACGTCAACGTGCTCTGGCACAACTGCTTTGGGACGCTGACCTCCTCCAGCGGACAAAAGTACACCGGCGAGTTTAAAGATGACAAACAACACGGTCGCGGGACATTGACCTTCCCCAATGGCCACAGGTACGTGGGTGAATTCAAAGATGGCAAGCGCCATGGGCAGGGCATGGACACCTTTCCCAACGGCGAAAAGTACGTCGGCGAATTCAAAGAAGACAGCTTTCATGGCCGAGGCACCTGGACCCATCCGAATGGCCAAAAATACGTCGGTGAATTCAGGAATGACGAGCGCAACGGGCAGGGAACTCTCATCTTGCCCAACGGTGAAAAGTACGAGGGCGAGTTCGCGGATGGGTATTTCCAGGGTAAGGGAACATGGACCCATCCCAATGGCGAAAGGTATGTGGGCGAATTCAAAAATGACAACCGCAATGGGTGGGGAACATACTCCTTTCCCAACGGCCACAAATACGTCGGAGAGTTCAGAGATGGAAAGCGCCATGGCCTGGGAACGGACACCTTCCCCGGCGGCGTCAAGTACGTGGGTGAGTTCAAAGAGGACGAATACAACGGCCAGGGCATAGAGTACGGCCCAGACGGCACAGGCCGTCGATCCGGACTTTGGTCAAACGGAAATTTGACCCAATCGTTTGCGCTCGATACAAACCGATTCCCCTTTCTAGGGCACTCCCAGGTTGTCGCGTCCCCTGTTGATTCCGGCAAAGCCGAGCGAGAGCGTCTGGCCGCACAAGCTGAGTCGGCCCAGCGACGGCAGAGAGACCTCGAGCAAAAACTTGCTGCGGAGTCTAAAGAGCGACAACGGCAGGCACTCGAGATAGAAACCGAGCGCAGAAGGAGGCAGGAACTCGAAGAGCAACTTGCCAACGCGAAAGCACAAAATGCGGGCCGGCCTCAGGCGCAGGTCGCCGCTGTCCGCAGTGCCCACGCCCTGGTCATTGGAAATGCCGCCTATCCGGGTTCGGCAAGGCTGGATAACCCTGTCAATGACGCCCATGCGGTGAGCCAGCGACTGCGGTCGATGGGATTTGTCGTTACCACAGTGGTGGATGCGAACCGACAGCGACTCGTGCAAGCCATGGCGCAGTTCCGACGCAGCGCTGCTGGGGCCGACCTGTCACTGCTGTTTTATTCAGGCCATGGCGTTCAGGTCTTTGGCAAGAACTACATGCTTCCCACAGATGTCGACCAAAGCGATCCTGCTCAGGCAACCATTCAGGGGCTGGCGCTCAACGATGTGATCGAGAGTTTCCTCCCCGGCAAGACGAAGCTCGTATTTTTAGATGCCTGCCGGGACAACCCCCTCCAGCGCACAGGCGAGCGCAGTGTCACCAAGGGTCTGGCACCGATCTCTGTGGCTCAGGGAACGCTCATCAGCTATGCGACCAAGGATGGCCAGACTGCATCGGACGGTGTGGGTTCTCGCAACTCGCCATTCACGCAGGCATTGCTTGAACACATTGGCGATCCACAAGACATTGGAGTCGTGCTGCGCAAGGTGCGCGAGAAGGTCATGCGGGCCACTGGCGGCAAACAGCAGCCCTGGGAGTACGGCAGTTTGACGGGGGGTGAACTCATCCTGTCGGCCATACGGGCTTCGGGCCCGATTGCACCTGCTGCGACAGTGCCCATTGCCCAGCAAGCCAGTGCGCCCACCGCCCCTGCGCCCCTGCAAATTGCCTTTGCCTATGTGGGGCCAGTCGGTGATGGGGGCTGGACATTTGCGCACGAGCAAGGGCGCAAGGCGGTCGAGCGAGAGTTCGGCGCCAGAGTGTCGACGACTTACATTGAAAAAATCCCTGAGAGTGCAGAGGCGGAAACCGTCTTTCGCGATCTCGCATCGCGAGGAAACAAGCTGATCTTTGGAACGACCTTTGGCTACATGGAGCCCATGCTCAAGATCGCCCGAGAGTTCCCCGAGGTCAAGTTTGAGCATGCCACGGGGTACAAATTGGCGTCCAATATGAGGACGTACGACAGTCGCAATTACGAAAGCTCCTATCTGGCCGGAATCATTGCCGGTCAGATGACCCGAAGCAATGTGCTCGGAGTCGTCGCCCCCATTCCAATTCCTGAGGTGATCCGTAACATCAACAGTTTCACCCTGGGGGCTCAAAGCTCCAACCCCAACATCAGAACGAGGGTGATCTGGGTGAACGAATGGTTCAATTCTGCCAAGGAAAGCGAGGCCGCCAATGCCTTGATCCAGGGCGGCGCGGACGTGCTGTTTCAAAACACCGACTCCAGCGCCGTGCTTCAAACTGCCCAAAAAATGGGGAAACTTGCCTTCGGATGGGACAGTGACATGAGCGCCTATGCGCCCGATGCCCACCTTGGCTCGGCCGTGAACAACTGGGGGCCCTACTACATCAAGGCCACCCGAGAGGCGCTGGAGGGCAAATGGACAGGCAATGCCTCTGCATGGTGGGGCGTCAAGGAGGGGGCCGTTGACCTGGTGTCCCTGTCTGAAAAAATTCCCCCTGAAACCCGGCTCAGGGTTGAAGCGGTGAAAGCCGGTCTCAAAGATGGCAGTTTTGAAATCTGGCGGGGTCCGCTTTCCGACAACCGGGGGCGGCAGGTTCTCGGCCCGGGCGCCCGAGCCGACGACAGATTTCTCGCAGGCATGAAGTTCTACGTCAGAGGTGTCGACGGCCGGGTGCCTGGAGCAGCACCGTGACGAGATGCGAAGGCACTCCTCCTGGGCCTGGGCTTGATCCGCTTTGAAATAAAACCGATTCAAAATTCATATTGATTTCATACGTCACCCAGAGCCGAGTCAGAAAGTCGACAATTGCTAACTGAGCAGCTCGACCATAAAATTCACCTTATGAAAAATCTGCTTCGGACCTTGCTGCTGCTGCTTCCCTTGATCGCCAGTGCGCAGTCCTCGCTGCCGCCGTGCCAGGGCTCTAGCCATGCTGTGAAATGGCACAACTGCTTTGGCGCCATATTGCACGGAAATGGCGACAAGCAAGTGGGTGAATTCAAAGATGGCAGGCTCAACGGCCAGGGCATGGAGTCGATGGTCAATGGCCACCAATACATCGGCACCTTCAAAGACGGGATGCCCCACGGCCACGGCACAGAGACTTTGCCCGAAGGGCACAAGTATGTGGGCGAATTCCGTGAAGGCAAGTATCACGGGGAAGGCTCTTTTGATTTTGCCAATCGCAACCGCTATGTGGGTCAGTTCATCGGGGGCTGGCCTGAGGGCAAAGGCACCTACACCTACGCCAATGGCAAGACCTACGTTGGGGAATTCAAGGCAGGCAAGCGCAACGGCCGCGGAGCACTGACCTTTGCAGATGGCGAAAAGTTCGTCGGTGAATTTCGCAACGACGAAATCAACGGTCTGGGCATTGAGTACCGCGCCAATGGGACCGTCGCGCGCAGTGGCCGATGGACCATGGGTGACCTGGCAGAAGGTTTTGCCATCGACCCGGCGCGGTTCCAGTTTCTCCAGGAGGCACAGCCGGTCGCCAGCCTGACGCCTGTTCGCCCGCCGCCTCCACCACAAGCGGCCGAACCGGTCGCCAGCTTGTCGGCCCAGCGCCCGCCGCCTTCACGCCCGGCCAGTGTCACGGCCAATGTCGCTGCCGATCGGCCCAGCACCAGCGAATCGCGCGATAAGGGACCTGCTGCTTCCGATGTGCGCGATTCCAAGCCGGTCGAACAAGTCCGTGAGCAGGCGCAGCGCCAAGCCGCCGCCACGGTTGCCCTGCGTCCTGCGCAGGCTGCCCCCAATCTGCGCCGCATCGCATTGGTGATCGGCAATGACTCGTATCAAAACGTCTCGCCCTTGGTCAATGCTCGGGCCGATGCCCGGGCCATGGCCAAAGCGCTGGAATCGGCCGGATTCAAGGTATCGATGAGACTCGATCTGACCGAACGGGGCATGAAAGAAGCCCTGAGAAACTTCCGCATGGATGTTCAGGGCGGCGATGAAGTGGTTGTGTTTTTCGCAGGCCACGGGATGCAACTGGGCGCTGCCAATTACCTGTTGCCGGTCGATGTCCGTGGGGGCTCTGCCGAACAGATCAGGGACGAAGCCATTGCGCTGCAGACTGTTCTGGATGACCTGAGCGAGCGCAAGCCGAGCTTTAGCTTGACCGTCATCGATGCCTGCCGCGACAGCCCGATCAAGTCCAGCAGCACGGGCCGATCGCTGGGCGGACGCGGCCTCGCGCCGCCACAGGCCGCAACGGGCCAGATGGTGATCTTCTCGGCCGGCACCGGGCAGCAGGCGCTCGATCGGCTCAATGAAAAGGACAAGAATCCCAACGGCCTGTTCACACGGGTGTTTCTCAAGGAAATGCTCAAGCCCGGACTGCCCATCGACCGCGTGGTTCGCAACGTCAAGGCCGAGGTGGTTCAAATGGCCAAGTCGGTCGGGCATGAGCAGGTTCCGGCCACCTATGACCAAACCATGGGTGACTTCTTTTTCGTCCGGTAGTCACCCAGAGCCCACCGCCGGTTCTGCGCCCGCGATCCGGGTCAACGTTCAGACATGAAAGTCTCAGCACCGGCATACAACCTGGCACGGTTTGACCTGGTGTCCATCCGCCTGATGGTGGACTGTGCCCAGCTGGGCAGCTTGAGTGCCGCTGCCGAGCAGTCGCACCTGGCGCTGGCTGCGGCAAGCCGGCGCATCCGCGAATTGGAGGCGGCCGTGGGCCAGTTGCTGTTTGAGCGGCACGGACGGGGACTGCGCACAACCGCCGCAGGCCGGGTGTTTGTGCGCCATGCGCTGAGCATGCTGCAGTCGGTTGAGCAACTCGGCGGTGAATTGCGCGATCTCAGGCAAGGCATTGCAAGGCGCATCCGCCTGAGCGCCAGCACTGCGGCCATCAATCAGTTTCTCGCGCCATTGCTGGCCTCCCACGACCGAGTGTCCCGGCAGGTCCAAATCGAATTGCGGGAACAGCTGTCGGCTCGGGTCGTGTTCGACTTGCGCGAAGGCTTGGCCGACGTTGGGATATTCGTCGAAGGACCAGACACCACGGGGCTTGATCACCGGCTCTTTCGCGAAGATGAACTGGTCTTGCTGCTGCCGCACAAGCACCGCCTGATCGGGCCCGGACCCATCGGGTTTGAGCAGGCTCTCGATGAAGACTGGATCAGCCTGGAAGGCGGTGCCGCCTTGCTCGAAAAGCAGCTCCAGGCGGCTCATCAGGCAGGAAGGCCGCTGCGCCTGCGCATGCAGGTTCGCAGCTTCGACGCCGTTTGTCATCTGGTTGCTTCAGGACTGGGTGTGGCCATGCTTCCAAAGGCCGCCGCTTTGCCCATGGCTGCAACCATGAAACTGCGTTGGCGAGCCCTGTCCAACCCCTGGGCCAAACGCCGTCTGTTGATGGCCACGCGTTCGGGCGTTCAAGAGACGGCCGTTACAGACTTGCTGGACTTTCTCGCTCCGGTTTCGCAAAATGCGAAACCTATAGCCAAAAATCAGCAATAGACGAATGCGCCGGTGGACGGCACACTGCGCCCCATGTCCACAAAGCAGACCACCCCCAGCGGCGCATTGGCAGGCTTGAAGGTTCTTGAAATGGGCCAGCTGATTGCGGGGCCATTCGCCGCCAAAACGCTGGCCGATTTCGG
>JAJTGH010000212.1:2436-4764 GCA_021299555.1 Comamonadaceae bacterium | reverse complement strand
CGTGAAATCACGCCGCGCATCATCCGTGAGGACGGTTATGCGGGTCGGTCCTCGGGCAGGCAGGGTTGAGGGGCAGAATATGGCTGAAATCAAGAATTACACACTGAACTTCGGGCCCCAGCATCCTGCAGCGCACGGCGTGCTGCGATTGGTCCTCGAGCTCGATGGCGAGGTCATACAGCGCGCCGATCCGCACATTGGCCTGCTTCACCGGGCCACCGAAAAGTTGGCCGAGAGCCGAACCTACATCCAGTCGCTGCCCTACATGGACCGCTTGGACTACGTCTCCATGATGGCCAACGAGCACGCCTACTGCCTGGCGATCGAAAAACTCATGGCCCTGGAGGTGCCCGAGCGCGCGCAGTACATCCGGGTCATGTATGCCGAAATCACGCGTCTGTTGAATCATTTGCTCTGGCTCGGTTGCCACGGCTTCGATTGCGGAGCGATGAACATCCTGATTTATTGCTTCCGTGAACGCGAGGCTTTGTTTGACATGTATGAGGCGGTTTCCGGCGCGCGCATGCATGCCGCCTATTTCCGGCCCGGTGGCGTGTACCGCGATCTGCCCGATGTCATGCCCCAGTACAAGGCAAGCAAGATCCGCAATGCCAAAGCAATGGAGCGGCTCAACGAGAACCGTCAGGGCTCGCTGCTCGACTTCATCGATGATTTCGTTCGCAAGTTCCCCAAGTTGGTCGACGAATACGAAACCTTGCTCACCGACAACCGGATCTGGAAGCAGCGCACGGTTGGCGTGGGTGTGGTCACACCCGAGCGGGCTTTGAATCTGGGCTTTACCGGAGCCATGCTGCGTGGCTCAGGCATCGCCTGGGACTTGCGCAAGCAACAACCCTATGACGTCTATGACCGGCTTGATTTCGACATTCCGGTCGGTAAGACCGGCGACTGCTATGACCGCTATCTGGTTCGCATCGAGGAAATGCGCCAGTCCAACCGCATCATTGCCCAGTGCGTGCAGTGGCTGCGCGACCATCCGGGCCCGGTGATTACCGATGACCACAAAGTTGCCGCTCCAGCGCGCCAGGCGATGAAGGCCAATATGGAAGAGCTGATCCACCATTTCAAGCTCTTCACTGAAGGCTTTCATGTCCCCGAAGGCCAGGCCTATGCGGCCGTTGAGCACCCGAAAGGGGAATTTGGCATTTACCTGATCAGTGATGGGGCCAACAAGCCTTACCGCCTGAAGATCCGCCCGCCCGGGTTTGCCCATCTTGCAGCCATGGATGAGATGTCGCGGGGTCACATGATCGCCGACGCGGTCGCCGTGATTGGCACCATGGACATTGTGTTTGGTGAGATTGACCGTTGACGCCATGAACTTTTCCGAACAAACCACGGCACTCTTCGATCGTGAAGTGGCCAAATACCCGCCTGATCAAAAGCAGTCTGCTGTGATGGCCTGTCTGACCATCGTTCAGCGCGAGCAGGGCTGGGTCAGTCCCGACAGCGAGAAGGCCGTGGCCGAGTATCTGGGCATGGCGCCCATGGCGGTGCATGAAGTCACGACTTTCTACAACATGTACAACCAGCGGCCTCTGGGGAAGTACAAACTCAATGTTTGTACCAATCTGCCTTGCCAGTTGCGAAACGCAAGCCAAGCGCTGTCTCACCTGGAGACCAAGCTCGGTATCGCCCTGGGCGAGACCACAGCCGACGGTCTTTTTACTTTGCAGCAAAGCGAGTGTCTGGGCGCGTGCGCTGATGCGCCCGTGATGCTGGTCAACGATGTGAACATGTGCAGTTTCATGAGCAACGACAAGCTCGATCAGTTGGTCGATGGCCTCAAGGCGCTGGAGGGCAAGCAATGAGTGCGGCGACCATCCTTTCGCAGTTTGCCGCCACCGGTGTGCAATCGTGTTTTCACGGCCGGCATCTGCAACCGCAGATCATGGCGGATCTGGACGGCAGCAACTGGCGCCTCAAGGACTACGAGGCCAGAGGCGGTTACGCTGCCCTGCGCAAAATTTTGGGCCAGGACGGCGGGCCTGGCATGACCCCGGATCAAGTGATCGCCGAGGTCAAGGCCAGCGGCTTGCGTGGCAGGGGAGGGGCTGGTTTTCCCACTGGGCTGAAGTGGAGTTTCATGCCGCGACAGTTCCCTGGTCAAAAATATCTGGTCTGCAATTCAGATGAAGGCGAGCCGGGCACCGCCAAAGACCGTGACATCCTCACCCACAACCCCCATGTGGTGATTGAGGGCATGGCCATTGCTGCCTATGCCATGGGGATCACGGCCGGCTACAACTACATACACGGTGAAATTTTCGCCACCTATCAGCGCTTTGAGGCGGCATTGCAGGAAGC
>JAJTGH010000212.1:0-2422 GCA_021299555.1 Comamonadaceae bacterium | reverse complement strand
CAGGAAGCGCGCGATGCGGGCCTGCTGGGCAGCAACATTCTGGGCTCAACCTTCTCCTTCAATCTGCAGGTGACGCATGGTTTTGGCGCTTACATCTGCGGAGAGGAGACTGCCCTGCTCGAGTCGCTCGAGGGTAAAAAGGGCCAGCCCCGCTTCAAGCCACCGTTCCCAGCCAGTTTTGGTCTTTACGGCAAGCCCACCACGATCAACAACACGGAAACGTTCGCGGCGGTCCCTTGGATCATCCGCAACAGCGGCCAAGCTTATCTTGAGGTCGGCAAACCCAACAACGGTGGCACCAAGTTGTTCACTGTCAGCGGTGACGTCAACTCCCCCGGCAACTTTGAGGTACCGCTGGGCACCCCATTTGCCAAGCTGCTCGAGCTCGCCGGTGGCATTCGCAGCGGCCGCCGACTCAAGGCCGTGATTCCTGGTGGCTCGTCCATGCCGGTGCTGCCGGCTGACATCATGATGGCCACCGACATGGATTACGACTCTATTGCCAAGGCGGGCTCCATGCTTGGCTCGGGCGCCGTGATTGTCATGGACGACTCGCGCTGCATGGTCAAGAGCCTGCTGCGCCTGTCCTACTTTTACATGCACGAGAGTTGCGGCCAATGCACGCCCTGCCGTGAGGGCACAGGATGGCTTTGGCGCATGGTTCATCGCATCGAGCACGGACAGGGCCGCCAGAGCGACCTCGATTTGCTCAACTCGGTTTCGGACAACATTCAGGGCCGTACGATATGCGCCCTCGGTGATGCCGCAGCCATGCCGGTGCGCGCAATGATCAAACACTTTCGCGCCGAATTCGAGCACCACATCACGCACAAGACCTGCATGGTCCCGGCTTACGCCTGAGTCCAGCACACCAAGAGCACACACCATGGTTGAAATCCAATTGGACGGGCAAAAGGTCGAAGTGCCCGAGGGCAGCACGGTGATGCACGCGGCCGAGAAGACCGGCACCTACATCCCGCATTTTTGCTACCACAAGAAGTTGAGCATCGCGGCCAATTGCCGCATGTGTCTGGTCGATGTTGAGAAAGCCCCCAAGCCCATGCCTGCATGCGCCACCCCGGTGACTCAGGGGATGGTGGTGCACACGAAAAGCGACAAGGCCATCAAGGCTCAAAAAAGCGTGATGGAGTTTCTTTTGATCAACCATCCGCTGGACTGCCCCATCTGCGATCAGGGCGGTGAGTGTCAGCTGCAGGATTTGGCGGTTGGCTACGGCGGCAGCGGATCGCGCTACGAAGAGGAAAAGCGCGTCGTCCTTCACAAGGACGTCGGACCGTTGATCAGCATGGAGGAGATGAGCCGCTGCATCCATTGCACCCGTTGCGTGCGTTTTGGCCAGGAAGTCGCAGGTGCCATGGAGTTGGGCATGTCCCACCGAGGCGAGCACTCGGAAATTGAAACCTTCGTGGGAATGTCGGTCGACTCCGAACTGTCGGGCAACATGATCGACATTTGCCCGGTCGGAGCCCTGACCAGCAAGCCATTTCGTTACAGCGCACGGACCTGGGAACTGTCGCGCCGCAAATCCATCAGCCCCCACGATTCTGCGGGCGCCAACCTGGTGGTGCAGGTCAAGCAAAACCAGGTCATGCGCGTGCTCCCGCTTGAAAATGAAGAGGTCAACGAGTGCTGGATTGCCGATCGTGACCGCTTCTCCTACGAGGCTCTCAACGGCCAGGAGCGCTTGAGCGCGCCCATGCTCAAGCAAGGTGGCCAGTGGAAGGAAGTCGACTGGCAAACGGCGCTGGAGTATGTGGCCAACGGTCTCAAGCAAATCGGCCGTGACCACGGCCCATCCAGCCTGGGGGCGCTGGTCAGCCCACACAGCACCCTGGAAGAGCTTTATTTGGCCGGTCTGCTCATGCGGCGCCTGGGCAGCGACAACATCGACCACCGCCTGCGGCATGCACAGTTTGTCCAGGGGCAGGGCGTGCGCTGGCTCGGCACGTCGATTGCGAGCCTCTCGAGTTTGCAATCGGCTCTGGTCGTGGGCTCTAACCTGCGCAAGGACCACCCGCTGTTCGCTCTGCGCATCCGCCAAGCGGCGCGCCATGGCGCCAAGGTGATGAGCCTCAACGGGGTGCGTCAGTTGGCGCGCCCGGACGACTGGGCCATGCCTTTGGCCACCAATTGGCAGCTCGCGCCCGGTCACTGGGAGTCGGCTTTGCTCGAAGTGGCGACTGCGTTGGCGCAAGACAAGGCGGTTTCTTTGCCCCAGGGCATGCCTGCAGCCATTCTGGTCAGCGATCTGGCACGCCAAATTGCGCGGACCTTGCAGGGCGGACAACGCAAGGCTGTCTTGCTGGGCAATGCCGCAGCCCATCATGCGCGAGCCAGCAATCTGCTGGCCATTGCTTCCTGGATTGCAGAACAAACGGGCGCCAGCGTAGGCCATCTGACC
>JAJTGH010000066.1 GCA_021299555.1 Comamonadaceae bacterium | reverse complement strand
GTTGGCAACAGATATCAGTGCATGACGTGGGACATGTCACTCGAAATGCGCAAGGCCGGCGGTGCCTATCAACTCATGAAAAAAAACCCGCCCTGGATGGCCCGCGATCTCATCCATTTGACACCGCTGGGCTATCAGGAAATGGCCAAAGCCCTGATCCAGTGGTTGCGAATCTGACTGCCCTGAATCCGCTCGGTTGGCGCGGGGACAAAAAACTCAAACTTTCACGGCAACTGCGCCAAAAATTGCCGCAGGCCCTGATTGAAGGCATCGGCGCTGTCGACAAACAAAGCGTGTCCAGCGTCCTCAAAAACTGTCACGGATGCACCCGGGCGCCATTGAAGCAATTCCTGTCCTTGGACAGAGTACCTGGGCGTGATCGCATACCAAACAGGGATGGAACTGTCCATGACAGCCCGCTTGTAGTAGTCGCGATGGTGCGGCTTGTCGAGCAAACCCCAGGCCAAAGGCGGCGGTAACAACTTGGCTGAGCGCTCGACGGTCTCTACCAGACCGTCCTGCGGTGGGTGCTTGAAGATGGCCCGGGAAAAATTGCTCACATACTGATCAAACGCATCTCGCCCCATGGGACGGCGCTGCCTCCCGCCACCCGTTGCCACCGGCGCCGGCCCCATGCCGATCGAGTTGTCCACCAGCACAAGAGCCTTGAGACCAGAGTTGGGGTGGCTGACCACCGTCTCCAGGATTTCCATCACCCCCAAGGACCAACCGACCAACACATAATCGGTCAACCGGAGATGGCGCACGAGTTCGTGGATGTCGCGCGCGCGGCGCGCGGCAGACATATCCTTGACCTTCACCTGGGAACGGCCCTGCCCGCGCGGGTCGAGCACCACCACCCGATACTCACCGGACAAGTCGGCCAGCTGATGTTTAAACACTTCGGCCGGCATCAACCAACCGGGTACAAAAACCAAAGTGCGAGGTCCCTGTCCGGCATTTTTATAATGCAGGGTGACTCGATCAGAGGTCTTGAAATAACCGTCGGCCGAAAATGCACTGACCGGGCTCAAGGTCGCGATATTCAAAACGAGAAATGCCAAGATTGCGATCATTGACTCAACCGGTAAAGTTCTATGCATTCTAGTGACGGGCCGCTGCGCACGCTTTCCACGCTCGATGTGATCTGCCTCATCTTGGGAACCGTCGTGGGCGCCGGTATCTTCAAGGCGCCGTCGGTGGTGGCCGGTCACATGGGCAGCGGCCTGGAATTCATGTTGGTGTGGGTGATCGGCGGACTGATATCGGTTGTTGGGGCGCTGTGCTATGCCGAATTGGCCACCAGCCACCCCAACGTTGGTGGGGAGTATCACTTCCTCTCGCGCGCCTTCGGCAAACATGTTGCCTTTTTTTACGCCTGGGCTCGAAGCACCGTGATCATCACTGGCTCCATCGCCATTTTGGCCATCACCTTGGGCGATTACATGTCGACCCTCTTGCCCCTGGGTCCATACTCCAGTTATCTGTGGGCCATGATTTCCATTGCCGCCACCAGTGGGCTGAACCTGCTTGGTATTCGTGAAAGTGCTCGTACACAAAACGCCCTGACGGTGTTGGAAGTGCTGGGCATCATGGCCATTGTCTACGCTGGGTTTTCTCAGCAGGGCATCGTTTCCATGGGCGATCTACTGGCCCGACAGGAGACAGGCAGCCAGTACGGCCTGGCCATGGTCTTTGTGCTGCTGACCTTTGGCGGCTGGAATGAGGTGTCTTACCTGTCCTCAGAAATCAAAGATCAGAAGCGGGGGATGAGTCGCGCGCTGCTCTTTGGATTGGTGGGCGTGACGCTGCTTTACCTGCTGGCCAATCTCGCTTACCTCAATGCACTGGGTCTGCAAGGTATGGCGCAATCCAGTGCGGTGGCCTCGGACGTCTTTACTTTGGCCTTTGGAAAAGGTTCGGCCATGATCTTCAGCGTGATCGTGATCCTGTCGTGCCTGAACTCGATCAATGCCACCATGATCTTTGGCGCCCGCAGCAACTTTGCAATGGGGCAGGATTTCCGTACCTTTTCTTGGCTGGGTCGCTGGCACGGCTCGGGCAATCCACGCAACAGCCTGATCGTACAAATGTTCGCATCGCTGGCCGTCGTGAGCTTTGCCGCCATGACGCGCCAAGGATTTGAGGCCGTGGTCGAGTTCACAGCGCCCGTTTTCTGGGCTTTCGTCTTGCTGGTCGGCGTGGCTTTGTTCATACTCAGGCGCAAATACCCGCTCTTGCACAGGCCCTACAAAGTACCCCTGTACCCTTGGCTTCCATTGGTCTTCATTGCAATCACCGCCTGGATGCTGTGGTCGAGCTTGGCCTATACCGGGCTGGGTGCTCTGGTCGGTGCAGCTGTACTCGCTTGTGGGCTGCTGCCGCTGGCCTGGGAAGGCTTACGGCATTCGAAATCCCAAGCAGCTAAACACGCTGAAATAGGGGCGCGGTGATGTCAGTCATGCCGAGAGGACTCCTGAGCTTTTTTTTCTGGGGATTGCTTGGATGGAGCCTGATTGCGCAGGCGGCTGCCTCCACGATTGCGATCGAAGATCCTCCTGTGCCCGATGCATTCAATCCGTCGGCCTACAAGGCAGCCGAGCGTCATGACGGCGTGCGGATCGAGGCCTTGGGCAATGGGCCAGATCGGTCTTACATCTTCACCCCGACCGACGAGTCGGTCACGGGACTGCCACTCGTTATCTTCCTGCACGGCTGGCAGGGCACCAATCCCAAGAACTTCGGGGCGCTCATTGACCATCTGGTGCGACGAGGCAGCGTAGTCATCTATCCGGTCTACCAAAGAGGAGCCAACGACGCTCCACAAAAAATCACTGCGATCGCAAAAAGAAGCATTGAGCAAACCATCGAGTGGCTCGGTCAGCGCCATCCCGGCCGCGTGATAACCGATAGGGCGCTGTATTTCGGTTTTTCGATGGGAGCGACGATGGCCATCAACCTGGCCGCACGCGCCCCCAAGAACGGGATGCCCAGCGCTTCCATGCTGCTGCTCAGTGCGCCCGGCGATGCCCACCACGTGCACCGTGGCCCACTGGGGCGCAGCATCTTGGTCACTTCCTTGGATCGGCTGCCTGCGTCCGTCCCAGTCGTGATCATGAGCGGCTCGGAAGACAGCACCATCGGAGTACCCACGGCGATCGCATACTGGAACCAGATTTGCTCGCAACCGCGACCCAAAAATCTGATCTTGTGGCCGCCGGCAAGCCATGGCAAGCAAAACCTACGCAGCACGCATGGAATGCCGGGAGCACCGGATCTTCGATACGACATCGAAGACATCGACGCGCCATTCATGCCCATCACTCTTGCGGGACAAGCAGAGTTTTCTGAAAGTCCCTCTCTCAATAATCTTGATTTTCACGGACAGTGGAAGGTAGTCACTGCGGCGCTGGACAGCTTGCGGGACCGCAAGCCCCCTGCCCATTGGCTCTTTTCTGACTCGAAGGTGCTGCGGGATCTTGGTCGCTTCGAGGATGGGAAAGCTTACCCGCAAGCCTATCTGGAGACAGCCTGCCCGGCAAAATTCGGGCGCTGAATGACTGAGACAATGCCTGCGGCCAGGCGCCGGCCTCCGGAGTCGGTCACATGTATGCCATCTTCCGAACGCAAACGCTCCAATTTGAGCGCGGGGTCAGAGGCGTATTCACTGTAGCGTCGGACCTGCTGTCTAAGCAGCAGCGGGTCGGGCTCAAGCAGATACAACCCGGGCCGGCCACCAAAGCGCTCCTGCATCATCCGATTGAGCGACTGCATTCGCTCATCAAAGACGGGGCTGCGCATGCGCGGCAGCAGGACCCAGTACACGCGGGTTGAATTGGCTTGCAGCATGTCCAAAAAGCGTTCCACCCGCGCCGCGTACTCGTCAAGCCATTCCGGCTGACCAAATTTATAGATTTTCTTGCCGACTTGAAAACCCTGCGCATCATTTGCACCCATGGTGCAGACGATCCAGTCTGGCGGCCCCCCCGCCATGAATCGGGGATACTCGATCATCCAATCGAAATGGTCGGGTCGCGCCAGGCCAGCGCCCGATCGATATGCTCGAACCACCTCACGGGCACCAGCTCGCTTGAGCTCACGCGCCAAATTGGGCGCCAGACCCACGGCCATCATGGAATCGCCCACCAGCGCCACTTTGGCGCCAGTCACGACAGCAGGCAAATCAGCAGTCTGTGTCGCAACCACGGGCACAGCAGGTCCAGGCATGGCTTGAACCGATCCAGTCTGGGCAATGACCTTGTTCAGGGCCGCGCCTGACCCCGAGGCTCTCGGCGATTCATCGCTCGGCCTGTCACGCCAAGCCATGACCTGGCGCCGGGCTTGCAGCACGCCAGTTGGCTCCAGCAACTCCACCCAACTGTTGCTCAGAGTAATGAGCGTCTCGCGAACGGCAGGGCTTTCATCAATCGACAGCCTTTGCGCCCAGGCCGAAATGGCACCGGCACCGAAAAGAAATCCGGTGATTAAAAAACCGGCCGCCAAGGCGGCCAACTGCCGCAAGCCGCCAACACCAGGCACCGAGAAGTCGGAGTCGCTCATTGTCAGAATTGAAAATAAATAAAAGGCGCGATGCCTATGGGTCCAAAAAATTCAATCAACGAGACCGCAACGCCGAAAAGTATGCCCTGAACCAACCAAGAGCGCCGCCCCATCCATCGCTCAATGTGAGCGCGCCAGCGCAGCGGTTGAAACTGCATGCCTATGCCCAAGGCTATGGCCGCCATGGCAAAAGGATCGGCCTGCTCAAAAACCCGTCCCTGCCAAATTTCCAATGCCGCAGCCTGACAGAGAACCCAGGCCTGCTGAAAATCGGCAGCCCGAAACCAAATCCATCCCAAGCAGACCAAGTGGAAGGTCAGAACCATCGAGCCAGCGTGCCAAATCTGGGAACGCCGCAAGCGATCCAAACTTGCGGGCACCAGGTGCAACCACAATTGGTAAAGCACCAAAAGCAGGCCATGAAATGCGCCCCAAAAAACAAACTGCCAGCCTGCGCCGTGCCACAGACCGCCGATCAACATGGTGATCATGAGAAACAAGAGCATCAAAGGCAGACCACGTCGAGATCCCCCCATGGGAATGTACAGATAGTCCCTCAACCAGGTCGAGAGCGTGATGTGCCATCGGCGCCAAAAATCCTGGATGGTGGCGGCGCGGTAGGGATTGCGAAAGTTCAAAGGAAACCGGTACCCGAGCAGCAAAGCGCAGCCAATTGCAATGTCGGTGTACCCGCAAAAGTCACAGTAAATCTGTACCGCATAGCCGTAGACGGCCTGCAAACTTCGCCCCTCGGCCCCGGATCCGCCGAAAACTGGGTCTACCAAAGTGGTTCCTAAGTAGTTGGCCAGGATGACCTTCTTGAACAGGCCCAAGGTGATCAGCAGCATGCCGCGGGTGATCGCCAGGTTACGACAGGACAACGGCCGCTCAAGCTGCGGCAGAAATTGCGCAGCTCTGAGTATCGGGCCGGCGATCAACTGAGGGAAAAAAGAAATATAGAGGCACACCTGCATCAAGCCAGGCGCACGCTGCAGTTTGCCTCGATAAGCGTCAAACAACAGGGAGATGGCATGAAAGGTAATGAAGCTGATGCCCAATGGGAGCGCGGGGTTGACGAATCCGGCGCCTTCAGCCGCCCATCCCTCGGTCCAGGCAAGCGGCAGCATGGTGAGAAAAAATCCGGTGTATTTATAGTAAAAAAGGAGGAGCACGAAGCTCAGGCATCCCATCCACAAGAGCGTGAGACGGGCGCTGTGGTTTGTGCTCGCAAATATGCACCTGCCAAACACCCAAGCGAGCAAGGACAGCCCGAGCAAAATAAATGAATCGCGCCAGTTCCAGAACGCGTAAAAGATATAGCTGGCAGACAGCAGCCAAATCAGATGCAGACGGGAGTGCCGATGCAGCGCCCATGCACCCGCCAAGGCGCAGATGAAGAAAACCGCAAATTCCAGAGTCGGAAACAGCATCTCAAACCGAAGAACAAAACTCGGATTTTCGCAGACGATTACATCGGGTTACCGACGCCCGAGTGGAGCTTGCGATGAGAGCCAATTCAGCGCACGAGCGTATCCAGAGGCGCACGACCCAGCACCAAGCCACCTGCCACGCCGCGACTTTGCAGCGCTTGCTGTGCCGAGGTCCAGGCAGGCTGTACGGCATCCGTGACTGCGGCCAACTCGGTTGGCTTTTTGGCCGGGGTAAATTCGGCCGCCATGTTGATCACAGGCTGAAGGCGTTTGGTGATACCGATGTAATCCTTCGGGTGGTAACGGTCGGACGTTTGAAATTCAGCCAGGTCAAGGACCCTATCGCCATTTTGCTGAGCCACCTGCATCACGAGATCGCGGGCCCGGTGGTCGTAGGGCAAAACCCACAAAAACTCTTTGGCCTCTAGAGAACCTCGGATATCGCGCAAGTTTTGGGTGACCCTCTGGGAGGCCTGCTGCCGGTTGGCACTCAAACTTGCGAGGTCATTGGTGCTGACGGAGAGGATGGCCAGGTCAGCGCTTTTGATTTCTTGATTTTCACGAATCTTGCTCAAAATCTGCTGGCTGTTGTGCCCGCCTGTAGCCTGCACGGTCAGTCCAGGACTGTTGTGCAACAGCGAGTTGCCGTTGTTGGAAAACTCCGGTCGAAGTCCCCGTTGTCGCAAAACCGAAATACCAATTCCCAGAGCAATGCTGTCCCCAACAACAGCCACGCGCGGTGCATTTTTTGATGCGGCGGGAGCCGGGGCCGGTTGAGGACGTTCGGCGACGGCTGCCTGTGCACTGCCTGCCATTGGCGCAATGGCTCCCCAGCGCAGCTGCAAGGTCTGCGCAGTTGGTGGTACGGCTGCCTGGGCATCCTGCACTCTGATCGGCGCTTGGCCGGCAACATTCAGAGCCGCTTGCACTTGAGGAACCGTACCCTGCAGTCGATGCGTCGTATCGATCATTGAGGCCAGTGCGCTGGCATAACGCGGCCCCGTGGCGTAGCCGGCACGATGCAAGGCCGAGGCGAATGCCATCGGATCGCCAAGGTTTTGCATGACCTTCGCATAACGAGGTTCCTGACCAATCAAACGGGCATAGTCGGCAAAAGATTCTTCATAGCTCGAGTAGGCACGAAATTCGCCAATCATGCGCTGCGTCGAGCCGTTGATGTGTTCTGTGGTCCAAACCTTTACCGACGGGCCGCGCCAGTTGCCACCAGCACGGATGCCAAAGAGATTGAATGAGTTGCGACCGTCGGCCGACTTGATTTCGCGCTGACCCCAACCGGTCTCTAGCGCAGCCTGCGAAAGCATATAGGTGGCCGGAATGCCACTGCTGGCCTGAATGCGCTGAGCCGCACCAGCATGCCGAACCAAAAAAGCGCTGGCTGCTGACATGCCTGCAGACATCGAGGGACGAATATTCTCGACCGGACGCTGCTGGCCCTCCAAAGTGGGTCCGGCAAGCGGACGCGCTCCATCTGCTGCAGGTGGAGGTGGGCGCATCCCCGCAACTGCACTGCCACCGGGATTGGCCTGAGGGCTTTGCATCAAAGCCTGAGGCCTGGCGTCCAGCCTCGACAGGTCGATCACCTGACCGGCCAAGATGAGATTCGGATTGGCGATTGCATTCTCGCGAGCCACTTCGACGGCCAGTTGATACAACTGTGTGGGGGACGGAGAAAGCTGTGGAGCGACGGCTTTCAAATGACGCGCGACGATGCCCGATAGGGTGTCACCCGCCCGGACCTGAACCTCGGTCACTTCTTCGCGCCGCGGTCGCTGAACCTGAGCCAAGGTCTGAGCGAATCCGCTTGGCGCTGCGCCAGGCGCGCGCGCGGTCGGTTGCCCCGAGCGCTCAGGGGGCTCAAGCATCCGCGTGACCGGCGATGAAGTGGAGGAAACCGTCATGTCTGCTCGTGTATCCCCCTTGTTGCCAACCGGCAAACCCCAGGGAGACGGAAAATCGACAGACCCAAGAGCAGCAAGAACTATTCCACTTTAAGGCAATCTCAAAACAAGCAATTCAATGGGCTATTTAATAAGTGAGCATTCACACACAATTAATCTTCTGCCTGACGCGCACGTTTCTGACGTTTGCGTTTGGCCTTGTTGTGCGAGGGTGGGCCCGACAGATCGCGCTCATGGGCCAGGGCACGCAGCCGCGCCAGAGCTTGTTCGTTTCGTTCGCGGCGGCGCCGGTTCATGTGGCGGCGCAGTGCAAACCCGATCAAAAAGCTGACCGAGCCAGACACCAAAAGTATGGTCCAGGTTTCAGAATTCATGGGTTTTCAGTCGCAGGCAGGAACAAGGCTTGCAAATCGTTGAGGAAATCAATGCCGCGCCCAGTGGGCCGAACATGCGTGAGCGTGGACTCCAACAAACCCCGCGACTGTGCCTGTTCGAGCGCAGCGGCGATCACGGCAGGCGGCAGCCCGGTGCGGTCGGTGAAGGCCTGCAAAGCGAATCCTTCGGGCAGCCGCAAGGCATTGAGCATGAATTCGAAGGCCAAGTCACTTCGGCCGACCTCCTGCTCCTGAGCAATGGCCTGCCCTTGGGCGGCCCGTTCCATGTACAGCCGGGGTTCGCGCACGCGCACCTGGCGCACGACACGATGCGCGAAGCTGAGTTTGGAGTGGGCTCCTGCACCGATGCCCAGGTAGTCACCAAAACGCCAGTAATTGAGGTTGTGCCAGCAGCGATGGCCCGGTCGCGCGTAGGCCGACACTTCATAGCGCTGCATACCGACAACGGCGGTGCGCTGCGTGATGCGATCGAGCATGTCATAGGCCAGATCATCCTCGGGCACGGCCGGCGGGAACTTGGCGAAATAAGTATTGGGTTCGATGGTCAGGTGATAGATCGACAAGTGGGGCGGCTGCAAAGCCAGGGCCTGGTCCAAGTCGGCATCGAGCCGGGCCATGTCCTGCCCGGGCAAGGCGTACATCAGGTCCAGGTTGAAGGTCTCGAAGCACTGGGCCGCTTCGCGCGCAGCTGCGAGCGCCTGGGCGCGGTCATGCACACGCCCCAAGGCCTTGAGGGCCTGATCGTCAAAGCTTTGCACGCCCAAGGACAGGCGGGTCACACCGGCCTTGCGAAAAGCGCGAAAACGGTCTTTCTCAAACGTGCCCGGGTTGGCCTCAAGGGTGATTTCGCAATCGGGCTGCAGCTTCAGGCGCGATCGCAAATCGGCCAGCAAACGGTCGATGGATGCCGGATCAAACAGGCTCGGCGTACCGCCACCGATAAAGATGCTGTGCACCGGCCGCCCCCAGACCAGGGGCAAGGCGGCATCGAGATCGGCCACGAGGGCAGCGAGGTAATCGTCCTGCGGCGCCTGGTCGCCGGCCATCTCGTGCGAATTGAAGTCACAGTACGGACATTTTTTAATGCACCATGGCAAATGGACGTACAGCGACAGAGGCGGCAGCGCGGCCAGCTGCAGCGTACCGGCACGCATGTAATGCGAAATGTCCCTGGGGTGGTTCATGACTCAAGCGAGCCAACGCTCACGGATCAGGGCGGCCATTTGGCGGGCCGCCTGACCACGGTGGCTGTTCGCATTCTTGACCGCCACCGGCAGCTCGGCAAAGGTCTTGCCAAAGGCGGGAATGAACATCACCGGGTCAAAGCCAAAACCGTTGATGCCCTGCGGCTCCCGCGTGATCTGACCGACAGCGCGACCGACCGCAATCAGCGGTTCGGGGTCTTCGGGGCTGCGAACGGCCACCAGCGTGCTGACCAAAGCAGCGCGCCGGTCATCGATCTCGCGCATTTGCTCGAGCAGCGCGCGTACATTGTTGGCATCTGACTTGGCATAACCAAACTGCGTGGCGTAAAAGGCGGTGTCGACGCCTGGCAGGCCACCGAAGGCATGGACGCACAGGCCCGCGTCGTCGGCCATGGCTGCCAGCCCACTGGCTCGGGCAGCATGGCGGGCTTTGGCCAGGGCATTTTCAACAAAGGTGCAAAACGGCTCCTCGGCCTCGCCGATGCCCAGATCCGACTGGCGCACCAATTCGAGTCCCAGCGGCTCAAACATGGCCTGCAGTTCGGCCAGCTTGCCCGCGTTGTTGGAAGCGAGCACCAGTTTCATCGCGCAGTAAGAGCCTGAGCAAGTGCGGCTTTTTGCAGAGCCATGAGTTCGCCAATGCCCTTTTCCGCCAGGACCAGCAATTGGTCCATCTCCT
>JAJTGH010000065.1:10345-17094 GCA_021299555.1 Comamonadaceae bacterium | reverse complement strand
CTGTGCGTCTCGAAACACCTGCGGCTCGGCGCGCCGAAACCGGTAAATGCTCTGCTTGGGATCGCCCACAATGAACACGCTGGGCGCGCGACCGGCGCCGGCGTAGCTTTGCAGCCAGGAGCGCAAAGCCTGCCACTGCATCGGATTGGTGTCCTGAAACTCGTCCACCAGAAGGTGGCGCACCTGCGCGTCGAGTCGCTCCTGCACCCATCCCGACAGGACGTCATCGCTGAGCAAGTGCACCGCTGCCTGCTCAATGTCATTCATGTCCATCCAGCCACGCTCGAGCTTGAGTGCACGAAACTGACCAATGAGCACGCGGGTCAGCCGGGTCATGCGCTGCTGGTGCGCCCAAGCCTGCTCCTGACGCTGCATCTGCAGCAACTCCTGCGCCAGGCCCTGTGCCTGACGCACCGCCTCGTTCGAGCCAGCTTGGCCGAAAGCCCGCGGTCCGCGTCCGCTGCTCTGGCCCGTGAGCAATGAATCGATCACGCCATCGAGGTCGCCAGCAACGAGCGCACGCTCCAGATCGGCCCCGAGTGCCGAAAATGTCTTGGCACGCAGGCCCTGCAATACCTTTGCAGCTTGCATCAAGAGCTGGGCCTCGGTCGAGCGAAAAAGCAGCTCACGCACCGTACTGAGCCCCGCGCAGCGAGCGAATTGCTGATCGATGGTGCGCACCGAGGTTTGCACGGTGCCGGCTGCATCGGCCAACTCAAACTCCACGCGCTTGTCCAAGGCCAGCAGCAAGGCCTTTTGGGCCTGCGACCGACCATGGGTTTGAACCAGGGCCTGGAAGTCGGCCTTGGCTGCAGGATGATCGATCAGGGCGGCCAGAAACCTTCGCCAAGCCAGATCTTTGGCCTGGGTGTCATCCTCAAGCAACTCGTAGTGCACAGGCAATTTGAGCTGCTGCAACAGGGCCACCGGTGCCATGCGCAGCAGCGACGAAAACCAGCCATGAAAGGTGCGTATCTGCACCGTACGCCCGCTGGCCAGCAAGCTGCCATACAGGCCCCGCAATCGCACGCAAAGTGCTGCCGCCACGTCCGGATGTTCCAGACCCGGTACACCGCGCTCGCGCAGGCCCTGCATCAAGCGGTCTTGATCGGCGTGAGCAAACTCTTGCAGCCATTCGTAGAGGCGCTCGCGCATTTCCCCGGCGGCCTTGCGGGTGAAGGTGATGGCCAGTATTTCATGCGGTTGACAGGCGCCAGAGCCTGAGTCGGACAAAAGAGCCCTGAGCATGCGAGAAACCAGCATCCAGGTTTTCCCAGCGCCCGCACAGGCCTCCACTGCCACACTGAGCCCTGGATCACAGGCAATGGCGTAAAAGCGCGCAGCGTCAGCGCGATGACCGTCGACTTTCAAGGCACTGACCTGGGACAGGCTCACGGGGCCTCCTGCACAAAGTCGCGACGACACAGGCCCCGGGCCTGACAGTGGTCGCAAGAGCGCCCATTTCCCAGAGCGCGCAGTGGCTCGCCGCCGGCCAGTCGCGACAAATCGGCCCGCGCGCCCGCGATCACCTGTTCGCGCCAGATCTCCACATCGTCTTGTGCATAGTCCTTGGTCTGACCGCGCTCCCCCACATTGAGATAGGCGGCCTTCACGGCCTCTTGGCCAAGCAATGCAGCATAAAACGCCAGTTGGGTGTCCTCGTCGGGGCGCTTGATCCGCTCGCGCGTCTTGTCCACAGACTCGCTTTTGTAGTCGATGAGCAGCGCCTGGCCCTCCGAGTTGCGGTCGATGCGGTCGATCTTGCCCACCAGCTTGACCCAGCCGAGATCCCGCTCGAGCCACTGCTCGGCCTGCTCCAGCCGGTGCCCTGACCGCTCATGGGTCGCCAACCATTGCAGGTAGCCCTCCCGCAAAGCCGGCACGCTGGCCTCATAGGGTAAGAAATCCGCCCCGCTCAGCCCTGATTGGACCCGTGCCTGCTGCGCCGCCAGATCGAACAGGCGCGCTCTGTCAACAGTTTCAGACGCTGCCTGCGACCGCAGGGACTCGTGGAATAAGAACAAGGTGGCGTGCAGCCAGATGCCAAAATCGCGTCGATCGATCTCTGCATCGATTTCCTCGACTGGCGAGAGGTTCAATTGACGCAATACGAAGAAGCGATAAGGGCAGGTTCGAAGATCGTCATACGCCGATGCCGACAAACGATCAACAGCCATCAGACCACAGAAGGCTTGCGCGGCTTGCACTGGCGCGGCGTCGAGGACGCGCAAGACCCGGGGATCTGGCCCGCAGGACTCAAGACCGGCCAGCATGAGCTGCTGAACCCATGGGGCCGCCATGCGGCGTTCGCCGCCCTCGCCCTGTCGCCACAGCACATCCACTTGCTCGTGCTGTAGGACTTGCTCCCAAGCCCGTCGAGCGCTGTCAGCCAAGTCCTGCCCGCAGGGCAGGCCGAGCAACTGGCGCTGGCGCGCGGTCCAAGGCCCGGGAGGCTGCGGCCATGCAGGCATCTGAACTTCATCGGCTCCAGGCAACACCAGGGCAGCCAAGGACCGTCCGAGCAGCTGTGCCATGGGCAACAGCACCACCTGCGCCGCAGCCGGATGAACGGGAGAAAACGTGGCCGCCTCCAGACACTGACCCACCCATTTCACAAAGGTGTGGGCAGACCAGGGCTGTGACGATTGCGCCCAGTCGGGAGGCTCTTCGTCATGCAAGTGCAGCGCATCGAGCAAGGCTTGGCCGGCCACATCGCCGACCAACTGCTCCCAAAAACCGCACTGTCGCAACACCGCGCGCAAGTCCTGCAGCCAACGCCCCAGATCACGCGCCGTGCGCAGCTGGGCGAGCCAGCCATTGACGCTGCACGCCAGTGCCCAGGCCTTGTCTTGCGCCCCACCAATGTCACTCCAGCGCCGCAATCCGGCTCGCCGCAATTGAGCCTCGGCATCGAGCACCGCATCGGCGTCGATCCGAGGCAACTGCTTGACCCAAGCCATCACCTCGTCACAGGTCGCAGCCGTAGATGCGGCACGAAGCAGGGCCATGAGGCTGGCTGCCGCACGGGTGGTCGAAAGGGTCCAGCCGGTCTCGTCGCGCACAGCCACCTGACGGCTTGCCAGCAAAGCCGCAATGCGTCGCGTGAGTGCGCGGTCTTGCGCGATCAGGCCCACCGGCTCGAGACCTTGCTGCAACCGGTGCAAGACGCACGCGGCAGCAAGCTGGGCCTCGTCCTCCCGATCTGCGGCACCATGCAGGTCAATCTTGCCGCGAGGCTGCGGCGGGCCCGCCAAATCCAAAGTCACTGCCTTCGGTCCCAGATGGTTTTGCAGCGCTTGCGCCAACGGGTCGGCCTGCCAGCCGCCCAAGACCACCAGCAAATCGGGCTGCGCCTGAAACAAGATGTCGGTCAGGTAGCCAGAACTGCCCGCCCACGCCAGCGCCAGTTGGGCCACGGCAGCCTCGTATCTGAGGGCAGCCACGACCTGCGCGTCGGTCAGCTCAGCGCTCAGATGTTGGCGCCAATGCGAGCGCTGATCTGGCGGTATCGATGCCACTCGGCGCGCCAGGCAGTAGGCCGCCTCGGTCAACCTGGGCGCCAAAACCTCGCTTTGCCCAGCCAAACCCGCGTCATTTAACCAACTGGCTGCCGTCAGTAAATCGCGTGCGGCGTCCTGATGCAAGTCTTGTGGCGAAGGCCTATACCCTCCCCGGCTCGCCCACAGACCTCGGGCCCAGTTCTCGGTGGTCTCTATCCTGGGCAGGAATGCACTGGGCTGCGGGCTGGCTCGCTGCACCCACGCTTGCCGAGCGATCGCCATCAGTTGTGCATAAGGCACGAGGACCACGCATCGTGATGGATGGCATGCGCGCTCGGCCATCAGGCGTTCAATCTCCTCAATCAGTGTGCGCCAGCGCTTGGCGTTGAAATGCGTTTGAAAAATGGATTCAGACACAGCGAGACGAATGATCGGATGGTTCGGCGTGATTCACAGAGCCAGGCGGGTTGCCCATGCCCAACAATACGCGCGGCGTGAGTTTCTGCCACAATTTGCTTCACTGTATCCCGAACTCTGCGCCCAGGAAAGGAAGCCCATCATGGCCAGCGAGCTGATCAAGCATGTCACCGACGCCACCTTCGAGACCGACGTCCTGCAATCGAGCCAACCGGTGCTGGTCGACTACTGGGCCGAATGGTGTGGCCCATGTCGGATGATTGCCCCCATCCTCGATGAGGTGGCCACTGGCTACAACGGCAAGCTGCAGATCGCCAAAATGAACGTCGACGAGAACCAGGACATTCCGGCCAAATTCGGCATTCGCGGAATCCCCACTCTGATGCTTTTCAAGAACGGGCAACTCGCGGCCACGAAAGTAGGCGCCTTGAGCAAGGCGCAGCTGACCGCCTTCATCGACCAGCAACTCGCTTGAGGGCTCAGGCTCTGGCAGTCGGGGGCCGCAACTGGCGGCCCTTGTTTTTGTGCGGGCCGTTTTGAGCTCAGCCCATTTGTCTGTCATAATCAGCTGCGTAATCAGCTCGGCTCATTGAGCCAGAGATTCGGGGAAAGGCCCAAACGGCCCCGCAGCGTTCTGCCCCCTACCCCTCCCCGATCTTCTATTTGTCCCCCCTGGGGATCGCCTCTGACGCAGGAAAACCCATGCATTTGAAGGAACTCAAGGCACAGCATGTGTCTGAAGTGCTCAAGCAGGCCGAGGCCCTTGAGATTGAAAACGTTGGTCGCATGCGCAAGCAGGAGCTGATGTTCGCCATCATCAAAAAGCGCGCCAAGACCGGCGAGACCATCGTGGCCGATGGCGTGCTCGAGGTCTTGCCCGACGGTTTTGGCTTCCTGCGTGACCCGGACTCGAGCTACACCGCCTCGACCGACGACATCTACATCAGCCCCAGCCAGATCCGCCGCTTCAACCTGCACACCGGCGACATGATCGAGGGCGAGGTGCGCACGCCCAAAGACGGCGAGCGCTACTTTGCGCTCAACAAGCTCGACAAGATCAACAACCTGGCGCCTGAGCAGAACAAGCACAAGGTGATGTTCGAGAACCTCACGCCCCTGTTTCCGCGCGAGCAGTTCAAGCTCGAACGCGACATCAAGGCCGAGGAAAACCTCACCAGCCGCATCATCGACATCATTGCTCCGATCGGCAAGGGTCAGCGCGCGCTGCTGGTGGCACCACCGAAATCGGGCAAGACGGTGATGATGCAAAACATCGCCCACGCCATCACCGCGAACTACCCTGAGGTGGAAATGATGGTGTTGCTGGTCGACGAGCGTCCCGAAGAGGTGACGGAAATGCAGCGCAGCGTGCGTGCCGAGGTCATTTCATCGACCTTCGACGAGCCGGCGGCCCGCCACGTGCACGTGGCCGAGATGGTGATCGAGCGCGCCAAACGACTGGTCGAACTGGGCAAGGATGTGGTGATTTTGCTGGACTCCATCACCCGTCTGGCACGCGCCTACAACAACGTATTGCCCTCCTCGGGCAAAGTGCTCACTGGCGGCGTGGACGCCAACGCATTGCAGCGGCCCAAGCGCTTTTTCGGCGCAGCCCGAAAAATCGAGGAAGGTGGCAGCCTGACCATCATCGGCACCGCCTTGGTGGACACCGGCAGCCGCATGGACGAGGTGATCTTTGAGGAATTCAAGGGCACGGGCAACTGCGAAATCCACCTCGACCGGCGCCTTTACGAAAAGCGCGTCTTCCCTGCCATCAACCTCAACCGCAGCGGCACCCGAAAGGAAGAGCTGCTGCTGGCGCCGGAGATCTTGCAGAAGTCGCGCATCTTGCGGCAGTTCATGTACAACATGGACGAGATCGAATCCATGGAACTCATGCTCAAAAACATGAAGGCCACAAAAAACAACCACGAGTTCTTTGACATGATGCGGCGGGGCGGCTGACAGCCGACCTTGCCCGCGCCGGGACCGCGCCCGGCCGTCCATGTGGGTGAACGGGCAAACATGCGATAATCTCGGGTTTTGGCGGAAAGTGTCCGGGAATTGGCCCGGGTGGCTGCCGCAGATCAAAGGAAAGACCATGAAAGACGGCATACACCCCAACTACCGCGAAGTTTGCTTCCTGGACATGTCGAACAACTTCAAGTTCGTCACCCGCTCCTGCGTCAACACCAAGGAGATGGTCAAGATGGATGACGGCCGCGAACTGCCGCTGTTCAAGCTCGACACCTCCAGCGAATCCCATCCGTTTTACACCGGCACGCAAAAGTCGGTGGACAACATGGGCGGCCGCGTGGAGAAGTTCCGCAACCGCTTTGGCAAGAGCGCTGCCGCCAAGTGAGCGTGGCCTCTGGCCTGAAAAAGCAGCCAGATACGGGCTGCTTTTTTTTCGCCTTGATGCAGCCACTTGTTGATCAGGTGCAAAGGCCCAATCCGCCACGCGATCCCCGACAGGGCAAAATTGCCCCTGACATGCCGAAAGCTGCCCAGCCTTGAATCAACCGTCGCCAGCCATCGTCGCAAAACAAGCGGTCAAGCGACTGCCCAGGGCTGCGCTTTGGCTGTTTTGTCTCGCTTATGTGTTGGCTGGCTTCCTGGGCCGCGACCCCTGGAAAACCGCGGACGCCAATGCCTTTGGCGCGATGCAGGAACTTGCGCTGGGGCTGGGCGACTGGCGCAATCCGCAGGCCCTGCTGCCCGCCGGCGGCCCAGACAGCCTGCTGCCTCTCTGGTTGGGTGCTGGAGCCATGCAAATGCTCCCCTTTTTCGATGCCGGCATGGCCTCTCGACTGCCCTTCATTGCCTTGCTCG
>JAJTGH010000065.1:0-10247 GCA_021299555.1 Comamonadaceae bacterium | reverse complement strand
GCTGGCTGCAGCGCCATACCGCCACACAGCTGGGCAGGCAGGCCTGGTGGCACTGGCCATGGTCGGCCTGACCCTGAGCGGCGCGCCCACAGTTGCGGTGCTCATGGGCCTGGGTGGCGGTGCGATTCAATGGTGGAGCCGTCGACAGGCGCAAAGCGTTCAGGTTGCAAAAGTCTGGCCTTGGCTGATCGTGCTGATCTCGGGCGGGTGCGCGCTGTTGGCCCAGTGGCTCGACCTTTGGCATTGGCGCGTGGACACCAACCCCTGGGCCCAAGGGGGAACACAAAAAAACCTGGTGCTCACGCTGCGATTGTTTGTCTGGTTCATGTGGCCCGCCTGGCCGCTGGCCATCTGGACCTTGTGGCAATGGCGCCGTCAGCTGAGCAGCCACCATGTGGCTCTGCCCCTTTGGTTTTTTATGGTCGCCGTTGGATCCACCCTGCTGACCACCGGGGCAGACCGAAGCCTGCTGCTGGCTTTGCCGGCACTGGCCGCGCTCTCGGCCTTTGCCCTGCCCACACTCAAACGCGGCGTCGCGGCTCTGATCGATTGGTTCACACTGATTTTTTTCACGGTCTGCGCCCTGACCATCTGGGTGATCTGGATCGCGCTGCAAACCGGATTTCCTCAAAAACCGGCAGCCAATGTGGCGCGGCTTGCGCCGGGCTTTGAGCCGAGCTTTTCTTGGCTTGCGTTCCTGGTGGCTCTGGTGGCCACAGCAGCCTGGGCATGGCTGGTCAGGTGGCGAACCGGACGACACCGCAGCGCCCTGTGGAAATCACTGGTGCTGCCCGCAGGGGGAACCGCCCTGTGCTGGCTTTTGCTCATGAGCCTGTGGCTGCCCTTGCTCGACCACGCCCGGGGCTATCAGCCGCTGGCCCGTCAGGTGCTCAGGCAGATCGACCCCCGCGCCTGCGTTGAGGCCCTGGGCCTGTCCACAGCGCAGGCGGCCACGCTGCGATATCACGCCAAACTGGATCTCAAGCAAGCCCAGCGCGAGCCGCAATGCCCAGCCCTGCTGGTCGATCGCCAAGCCCAGGAACTGTCGCGCAAGGTGCTGGACCTCGGACAGTGGACCCTGGTTGCAGCAGCGCGGCGTCCAACCGAAAAAAGCGATGATCTCCTGATCTACCGCCGAACGCCCCGTCCAGCCCTTGGCAACAGCGTCCGTGAATGAGCTAAAAATTCTCGGGCGGCATGCAGCCACCGTGCTCATCGGCCAACTGGCCATCATGGCTTTCGGGGTCGCCGACACCGTGATCGCCGGGCGCCACAGCGTCGAGGCGCTCGCCGCACTGTCGGTCGGCTCTGCGATCTACATCAGCGTCTATGTGGCGCTCATCGGTATCGTGCAAGCTTTGCTGCCGGTATGGGCGCAGATGCGAGGCGCGCGCCGCAATCTCGAGGTCGGGCGCTCGGTGCGCCAGAGCATGTACCTGTGCGCACTCGTCGGGGCCGCAGGCACATTCATCTTGCTCGCTCCAGGACCCATTTTGCGTTGGGCCCAGGTACCCGAAGCGATGCTGCCTGAAATCGAGCAATACCTGACCATCCTGGCCGTGGCCTTTGTGCCCAGCCTGCTGTTTCGCGTGTACAGCACACTCAACCAGGCGCTGGGCAAGCCACTGCTGGTCACCTGGCTGCAAATCGGGGCCCTGGCTGTGAAAATTCCGCTGTCCATATGGCTGGTCAACGGCGGGGGCGCGATGCCTGCCTTGGGCGCAGCCGGATGCGCTTGGGCCACCCTGGTGGTGAACTTCCTGCTGCTGGTGCTGGCGCTGCACTTGCTGCGCACGCAAGATATCTACCGCCCTTACGGTCTTTGGGCCCCCATGGAAAGGCCCGATTGGGCGCAGATTCGGCTGTTCCTGCGCATCGGATTGCCCGGCGGATTGTCCTACCTGGTGGAGGTGACGTCCTTCACGCTGATGGCCGTCTTCATTGCCCGTCAGGGATCGGCTGCGGCCGGCAGCCATCAGATCGCCTCGAGCATGACCGCAGTGCTTTACATGGTGCCCCTGTCTCTCGCACTGGCAGCCAGCGCACGGGTGTCATTTTGGATCGGCCGCGGAGATGCAGAGCAAGCCCGAAGGCTGGTGCACATGGGCTTGGGTGTGGGACTGATTTGCGTGCTCACGACCACCGGTCTGGTCGCCCTGCTCCACCGGCAAATTGCGGCCCTTTACTCGCCCAACCCGCAAGTGGTTGAACAGGCCGCCACTCTTTTGTTGTGGGTCACCGCCTACCACCTGGCCGACGCCACCCAGGCCATGTGCATTTTTCTGCTGCGCTGTTATCGAATCACACTGCGGCCGCTGCTGATCTACGCGGTCATGCTCTGGGGGGTGGGCCTGGCAGGGGGCTACTGGTGGGCCTACCAAGGCGGCACCCTGGGGGGTCTGAATATCGTCGCCAGTCCGACACCGCAGACGTTTTGGGCCGCCGCCACCGGGGCTCTGGCGGTGGTCGCACTGAGCTTCTTACTCTTGCTGCGCCGGGCAGTCATGCTCGGAGTCGAGCACAGCACAGCACAAGCGGGCGAACTTAGGCCGCCTTGAGCGAAGACGGCTCGATCACACGGCGCACGCGAGCAGCAGGAAAAACGATTGCAAAGCGTGACCCGTGCCCGAGCTCGCTGTCTATGCTCAAAACCCCTCCATGACGCTGAGTCACGTGCTTGACGATGGCCAGGCCCAAACCGGTTCCACCGCTGTCTCTGGAGCGGCTTCGATCAACCCGATAAAACCGCTCGGTCAGTCGTGGCAGATGCTCTGGTGCGATGCCCGGCCCGCTGTCTTGCACCGCAAATTCCGCACTGCCGTCAGCAAGCTGGCGCAAGGTCACCACCACACGGCCTGGCGCCGGCGTATAACGCACGGCATTGCTCACCAGATTGGAAAAAGCACTTTGCAGCTCGACAGACACACCACACAACTGCAGCGCCGCATCCTGCACCATTTCGATGGCGTGCTCCACATTGCCCATATAAGACGAAATCGCCCGTGCATCGACTTCGCACTGCGCCAAAACTGCACTGGCATCCACCCAATCCACCATGCTCGGCGGCGGGCTGCCTTCCAGCCGCGAGAGGGTGAGCAGGTCATTGACCAGGGTCTGCATGCGCTGGGACTGAACCGCCATCAAACCAAGATAGCGTCTGACATCGCTGGGAGGCAAATCCAGGGTTTGAAGCGTTTCAACAAAGCCGGACAAAACCGTCAAAGGCGTACGCATTTCGTGCGAGACGTTTGCCACAAAATCACGGCGCATGACCTCTGCTTGTTCGATCAAGGTGACGTCGCGCGACAAAAGCAGACGCTGCCCAATACCGTAGGGGTGGATTTGCAAAGAAAGCCGAACCGGCCGCGCTGGGGTGCTCTGCCGACCAGAAATCACGATGTCTGATGCAAAAATGCCCGCCGCCACGTAGGCGTTGAACGCCGGATCGCGGATGAGGTGGGCCACGTGCTGTCGCACATCCCGGGACGCGTCCAGACCCAGGTGGTGGGCGGCGGTCTGATTGCACCACTCGATGCGACCCTCCGCGTCGAGCAAGACCACGCCATTGGGAGAGGCCTGAATGGCTGCGAGCATCTCTTGCAGGCGCGACTGACTTTCCTGCTGAGCACGCAAATGGGTCCTGAGCAAACGCCACACCCGATCGCTGATCTCACCCAAAATTCCGCCCACAGGCGGTGAAAGGAGCAACCGGGCTTGCGGCTCTTCCTCCCTGTGCGCCATCTGCAGCTCTCTGAGCCATGCCTGCAGCCGCAGCAAACGCAGCGATTCCCAGATCAGGCCGGCGGCGGCCATCAACACCACGCCAGCCAAGGCCCCCGGCCAGCCGGCCAGCAAACCGCCAGCCAAGCCCGAAGCAGCGAGCAACAACAGAGAAACAAAGCACCTAACCAACATCGATCAGTCACCCGCACCCGGCTTGGCCGTCAGCCGATAACCAGCACCACGAACCGTCTCGACCATGGAGCCGGCCTGCCCGAGCGCCTCACGCAAGCGTTTGACGTGCACATCGACCGTCCGCTCCTCAATGAACACATGATCACCCCAAACCCGGTCGAGCAAGGTGCTTCGGCTGTGCACCCGCTCTGCATTCTTCATGAAAAAATGGAGCAGCTTGAATTCGGTAGGACCCAAACGCAGTTGCTGGTCCAAAAACGAGACGCGGTGGGTCGCCGCGTCCAGTGTGAGATGGCCTACGCTCACACTGTCCTTGACCAGCTCGGGCGCACGGCGCCTGAGCACCGCCCGGATTCGAGCCAGCATCTCCTGGGTTGAAAACGGCTTGGTGATGTAGTCGTCGGCGCCCGCATCGAGTCCAGCGATCCGATCGACCTCATCACCGCGCGCCGTCAACATCAGGATCGGGATCGTCTTGGTGCGGGCCTCCTTGCGCCAATGGCGGGCCAATTGCAGTCCGCTTTGACCGGGCAACATCCAATCGAGCAAGATGGCATCGGGCAAGACCTCATCGACCGAACGCTGGGCCGAGGGGGCGTCTTCTGCCAATACAGGGACAAATCCCCCATGGCGCAAATTCACAGCAATCAACTCAGCGATGGCGGGCTCGTCTTCAACCACCAAAATCCGCGCGAGATGTCTCATGCGATCTCCATCTGGCCACAACGCTCATTCAATGACCGACTCCACATGGTCGCGGGGACTGTGGCGGACATCAGCACCTTTGACGATGTAGATAATGAATTCGGCAATGTTCTTGGCATGGTCGCCCACCCGCTCAATGGCCTTGGCCACAAACAGCAGATCCAGGCTGGCCGAAATGGTTCGTGGATCTTCCATCATGTAGGTGATCAACTTGCGTACGAAGCCATTGAATTCGGCATCGATCAAGTCGTCCTCCTTCAAAATCACCATGGCCGTGTTGACGTCCAAACGGGCAAAGGCGTCGAGCGCCTTGTGCAGCAACGCGGTGGCCAGATCCGCGGCAATTCGCAGCTCGGAAGACGGCAGAGTCCGCGGACCGCCGTGGTCCAAGATCTGCTTGACCATGCGGGCGATACGCTCAGCCTCATCACCGGCGCGCTCAAGGTTGGCGGTGATTTTTGAAATGGCCATGAGCAGTCGCAGGTCGCGGGCCGTGGGCTGGCGGCGGGCGATGATGGAGACCAGTTCCCGGTCGATCTCGACCTCCAGCGCATTGACCTGTTTTTCCGTCGCAACCACCTGATCGGCCACATCGGAGCTGAACTTGGCCAAGGCCCAGACAGCGTGGCGGGTTTGCGCCTCGACCAACCCACCGAGCTCCAGCACGCGCGAAGAAACGCCCGTGAGTTCGGCGTCAAATTGGCTTGAAATGTGTTTGTCCATGGGGTGCTCCTGATCAGCCAAAACGGCCGGTGATGTAGTCTTCGGTTTCCTGGCGAGCCGGCTTCATGAAAATCTGTTCGGTCTGGCCAAATTCGACCAGCTCCCCCAAATACATATAGGCCGTGAAGTCCGACACCCGGGCGGCCTGCTGCATGTTGTGCGTGACGATGGCGACCGTGTAGTCCTTCTTGAGCTCGCTGACCAACTCTTCAACCTTGGCCGTGGAGATGGGATCGAGCGCCGAGGTGGGCTCGTCGAGCAAAATCACCTTGGGCTTGACCGCAACCGAGCGCGCAATACACAGGCGCTGCTGCTGTCCGCCCGAGAGCGACAAACCACTTTGGCCCAGTTTGTCCTTGACCTCGCCCCAAAGGGCCGCCTTGGTCAAGGCAGACTCCACACGATCGTCCATATCCGAGCGGCTCAGGTTTTCATACAAACTCACGCCAAAAGCGATGTTGTCATAAATCGACATGGGAAAAGGGGTCGGCTTCTGGAAAACCATGCCAATTTGAGCGCGCAGCAGATTCAGGTCTTGCCCTTTGTCCAGAATATTCTGGCCATAAAACGTGATCTGACCTTCGGCGCGCTGTCCCGGGTAGAGGCTGTACATGCGGTTGAGCGTGCGCAGCAAAGTTGACTTGCCGCAGCCCGAAGGACCGATGAAAGCCGTGACCCGGTGCTCGGCGATATCAAGATTGACATTTTTCAGTCCCTTGAACTTGCCGTAATAAAAATCAAGGTTACGCACCTCAATGGCGTTTCGGATCGGTGTCTTGTCAGGCATGGTGCTTCCTGCTGCTACAAATTAAAGATAAGGTGATGGCCAGGAGCATCCGCATCAGCCCGACCGCCTGTCCCTGAAAAACACACGGGCCAGAATATTGAGGATCAGAACCGCCAGGGTGATCAACAAAGCGCCCCCCCAGGCCAGACGAATCCAGTTTTCATAGGGACTCATGGCGAACTGGAAAATCACCACGGGCAAGTTGGCCATGGGCTTGCTCATGTCACTATTGAAAAACTGGTTGTTCAACGCGGTGAAAAGCAAGGGAGCCGTCTCGCCACTGATGCGGGCAATGGACAGCAAGACGCCCGTGATCACGCCGCTTTTTGCGGCACGCAATGTCACCGACAAAGACACTTTCCATCGCGGCGCACCCAGGGCAAAGGCCGCCTCTCGCAAGCTTCCAGGAACCAGCCTGAGCATATTTTCGGTGGTGCGCATCACCACGGGTACGGCAATCAGGGTCAGCGCCAGGCTGCCGGCATAGCCCGAAAAACCACCCAAGGTGGCCACCGCGATCGCATAGACAAACAGACCAATGACGATCGAGGGCGCTGACAGCATGATGTCGGTGACGAAACGCGTGAGTTCGGCCGTTTTGCTTTGATCCCCGTACTCGGTCAGGTAAATGCCCGCAAAAATTCCGATTGGCGTTGCCACAAAAGCCGCCAGTCCGACCATCAACAAGCTGCCTAAGACCGCATTTCGCAGCCCCCCACCTTCCGTGCCCGGCGCTGGTGTGTCCTGCGTCAAAATGTTCCAGTCGATCGCAGCCAAGCCGTTGGAAAAAAGCACGACCAGAATCCACACCAACACGGCCAGGCCCAGAGCCATGGCGCCCGTGGAGGTGGCCATGCCCCAGGCATTGGCCAACTGGCGACGGCGATATAGCGCGATGTTCAGTTCCGTCTTCATGTCATAACCCCTTGGCTTTTTCTGCCCGATTGATCATGATCTTGGCCAGGGCAAGCACCCCAAACGTAATCAAAAACAACAAAAATCCGAGCGCAAACAAAGACGACATGTGAAAGTCGGCCGCCTCACCAAATTCGTTGGCCAGAACCGAGGCGATCGAGGTGCCTGGCGAGAACAAGGAGGTGGGCATGCGGTTGGCGTTGCCGATCACAAAGGTCACGGCCATGGTCTCTCCAAGGGCACGGCCCAGCCCCAGCATGATGCCGCCGATCATGCCTTTTTGTGTGTAGGGCACAACAATCTTTCGCACCACCTCCCAGGTCGTGCACCCCAGACCGTAGGCCGATTCGCGCAAGATGGCAGGGGTGATTTCGAACACATCTCGCATCACGGCCGCCACAAAGGGCAAAACCATAAATGCGAGCACGATGCCCGCGGCCATGATGCCCATGCCGTTGGTTGCACCACCAAACAGAAAGCCAATCAGGGGCATGCCGCCGAGCAGGCTGCGCAGCGGGACTTGAAAGAAATCAGCGAACAGCGGCGCAAAAACAAACAATCCGAACATGCCATAGATGATGGACGGCACCGCCGCCAGCAATTCAATGGC
The DNA here is from genome assembly GCA_021299555.1 of Comamonadaceae bacterium. Lineage (GTDB taxonomy): Bacteria > Pseudomonadota > Gammaproteobacteria > Burkholderiales > Burkholderiaceae_C > Polaromonas. The sequence continues at coordinate 2,592 of JAJTGH010000065.1, read as the reverse complement.
CGTCCCCAAAGGACGGCGCAGCCAAACCGGGCAAGTCTCTGTCAGGAACACCGCAATACCAAAAGCCAGCGGCACGGCCACCAGCATGGCAATGCCCGCGCTGGCCAGCGTACCCACAATCGCGATGGCAGCGCCAAACTCTTCATTGATGATGTCCCACTCGACGTACCAGATGAATCGGGCACCGAACTTGGCAAACGTGGGCCAGGCGTTGATGAACAAGGACACGATGATCCCCGCCAGAGCCAGCAGCACCAGAAGCGAAAACAGCTGGGTCAACCGGTGAAACACCAGATCTTGCAGCCGTTGTCGCTTGACCACGGCCAGCATCTGGCTGGAGCGGTCGGCATCGGAAGATGGGGTAGACATGATCAGATCCATCAGACAAAGAGCATCGAGTCAAACAAGAAATCCGCCGGTCGTTGGCACACAACCGACGGATCACAAACCAGCACGCGCTTTACTTCTGAATCTGCGTCCAGACTTTCGAGCGGATCTGATCGGTCAGATTGTCAGGCAGTGCAACATAGTCCAGATCGGCCGCCATTTTCTTACCATTCTTGAACGCCCAGTCGAAAAACTTCAGGGCCTCGGCCGAGGCTGCTTTGTCTGCGGGCGCCTTGTACATCAAAATGAAAGAAGCGGTGCTGATGGGCCAGCTGTTGGCGCCCTTGGCGTTGACCATGGACACGCCCATACCGGGCACGCTGAACCAGTCGGCACCGGCCGCTGCTGCTGCAAAAGTCAAGTCGTCCGGACTGACATATTTGCCGTCTGCGTTTTGTACCTGCAAAAAGTTCATGTTGTTCTTCTTGACGTAGGCATACTCCACGTAGCCGATCGAACCCTTGACCCGGTTCACATTGGCCGCGACGCCCTCATTGCCCTTGCCTCCCACAGAAGTCGGAGCCGGCCACTTGACGGCAGCACCCTTGCCCACCGCCGTTGCCCAGTCTTTGCTCACAGCGCTCAAGTAATCGGTCCAGTTAAAGGTCGTGCCCGAGCCATCTGCACGGTGAACCACGGTGATGATTTCATCGGGCAATTTTTTGCCCGGGTTGAGCGCAGCAAACTTGGGATCGTTCCACTTGCTGATCTTGCCCATGAACATTTCAGCCAGCACCGGCCCGGTCACCCGCAGCTCGCCGGGCTTGAAGCCCTCCAGATTGATCACTGGTACGGTGCCACCAATGATGGCGGGAAACTGAACCATGCCGTCCTTGTCCAGATCGGCGCCGCTGACCGGCGCATCGGTCGCGCCAAAGGTCACGGTCTTGGCGCGAATCTGGCGAATGCCGCCCGACGAACCAATGGACTGATAGTTCATGCCCGTGCCCGTGGCAGCCTTGTAGCCCTCGGCCCATTTGGCATAAATCGGAAAAGGAAAGGTGGCCCCAGCGCCAGTGATGTCGGCGGCCCAGGTGGCGGACATGGCAACCCCCAAACCGATGGTTGCCAATATGGATTTAACTTTTAGCATGTAAGCTCCTAAATCAGGATTCTTGAATTTACGCCTATCGGTGTTCTGAACCGACTTGAAGAACTCTAGCCTTCAATTGTGACAATTGCGTGTCAGCCCCCGATCAATCACTGTCACACAGCCTCTTACACCCCCGACGATCCAAATTGCCCGTCATCAAGTCATCATATTTCTGTCACGTTCATGCAATAACATGAGACCTGCGGAACCTCAAAAAACCTTCTTCACCAGCGCTTAACGACTTCAGCCATGCAAGACGGAACCCGATTGGCGGCAGTGGATCTGGGCTCCAACAGCTTCAGACTGGAAATTGGTCGGCTCGACCACGGATTAATCCGACGCACCGACTACCTCAAGGAGACGGTTCGCCAAGGTGGGGGCCTTGACGAGCAGCGCAACCTAACGCCTCAGGCCATGCAGCGCGGCTGGGACTGCCTGGCCCGCTTTGCCGAGCGGCTGGCAGGCTTTAAGCGCCACCAGGTCAGGGCCGTGGCCACGCAGACCCTGCGCGAGGCCCGTAACCGCGAAGAATTTTTGACCAAGGCCAGACAAATCCTGGGGTTCCCGATTGACGTGATCCCCGGGCGCGAAGAGGCGAGACTGATCTACCTGGGCGTGGCCCACCATCTGCCCTACAGCGACGAGCGGCGATTGGTCGTCGATATCGGTGGACGCTCGACAGAAATCATCCTGGGGCAACAACTGCAAGCCCACGCCATGCAATCGTGGCGGGTCGGCAGCGTGACCTGGTCCATGAAATATTTCCCCGATGGACTGCTCACGCCCAAAGCCTTCGAAAGGGCGCAAGTGGCTGCAAAAGCGGTTCTCGAGGAAGCACTTGCGACTTTCTCGCGCGACCAATGGGACTGCGCCTACGGCTCATCGGGGACGGTCAACGCCGTTGCCGATGCGCTCAAAGCCAGTGGCTGGCCCGATGAGGCAATCTCTCAGCAGGCTTTGGACTGGCTATTGGAGATGCTGCTGCAGGCTGAACACACGGACCGAATCAGGATAGATGGCCTCAAAGATGACAGGCGGGCGGTCATCGGTGGCGGCGTCAGCGTGCTGCGGGCGCTTTTTAGTCTGCTAGAGATCACCGAAATGAAACCGGC